>CAUZEQ010000040.1:0-23971 GCA_963578885.1 Planctomycetota bacterium | reverse complement strand
GTTGCAACGAGCGCTGGTTGAAAAGGGGTCAGGCCCCGCCTGCGTGCCGTTCTGGGTGGAGCAGGACTTTCTGTGGGCGGCGTCTGACCCCGTCCCATCCCCAAACTTGTGTTCTTCAACAGGCTGCTAGACCGCGACCGACTCGGTCGCCTCGTCGATCGACTCGATCGCCACTTCGATCAGCCGCTCGATCTCCGCCGCGGGCATCGCCGGAGCCGGCATCAGCACCACCACGTCGCCCAGGGGCCGGATCGCCACGCCGCGACGACGGGCCGCCAGCGTCACCAGGTGACCGGTCCGCCGCCCTGCAGCAAACGGCACGTCGCCCTCACGCCGGGCAACCAGCTCGATGCCCACCATCACCCCCCGCTGACGCACCTCGCCGACGTGCGGATGATCCCCCAGCACGGCCAGGCCCCGCTGCAGCCGCAGGCTCGAATCCGACACCCGCTGCAGCACACCAGCCGTCTCGATCAACTCCAACGACGCCAACGCCGCGGCACAACCCAACGCGTTGCCGGTGTAGGTGTGACCGTGGAAAAACGTCCGACCCTCGTGAGGCTCGCCCAGGAATGCCTCGTAGATCGGACCCGTCGCCAGAGTCGCCGCCAGAGGCAGGTAGCCGCCGGTCAGACCCTTGGCCAGGCACAGGAGGTCCGGTGAGACCGACTCGTGCTCGCAGGCAAACAGCCGACCGGTCCTCCCGAATCCCACGGCCACCTCGTCGGCAATCAACAGCAGACCCAGCTCAGAAGTCAACTCGCGCACACGACGCAGGTAACCCTGCGGATGCACCAGGATCCCCGCAGCCCCCTGCACCAGCGGCTCGATCACCACACCCGCGATCCGCTCGTGATGCTCCCGCAGCACCCGCTCGAGATCCGCCTCGCATCGATCCAGCCACTCCCGGTCGCTGTACCCCTCGGGATGCCGAAACGCCACCGGAGCCGGAACTCTCAGAGTGTCAAACAGCAACGGCCCGTAGGCCGCGTGGAACAGGTCGATCTGGCCGAGGCTGACCGAGCCGATCGTGTCGCCGTGGTAGGCCCCCGAGAGGCCCACGAAGAGGTCCCGCTGCGAGCCACCCGACTCGGCCGACGCGGACGCCTCGCCCGCTTGCCGGTGATACTGCCAGGCAATCTTCAAAGCCACCTCGACCGCGGTCGAACCGCTGTCGCTGTAGAAGACATGCTCGAGACCCTCGGGGGTCACCTCGACCAGCCGACGAGCCAGCTCGATCGAGAGATCATTTCCCAGACCCAGCAGGGTCGAATGAGCGACGCGGTCGAGTTGATCGCGGATCGCCTGGTCGATCTGCGGGACCCGGTGCCCGTGAACGTTGCACCACAGAGACGAGACTCCGTCGAGGTATCGGCGGCCCGACTCGTCGACCAGCTCGAACCCCTCCCCCGACACGATCACCGGGGCGGCCTCGTCGGAGTAGGCCTGCATCGGGGTGAACGGATGCCAGACGTAACGGCTGTCGTCGGATAACAGTGACATGGGCTCTCGCCCCGAATCGCCGCCGTGGCTGCAACTGTGGGCTGCGGTGTGTGGCTTACGCGGTGGGGCTAGCCGGGCAACAGGTCCCGCACCATGTCCCGCTCGGAACGCAACTCGGCAACCGTAGCCGCGAGCTTCTCGGCTCCGAACTCGTTGTGCTCCTGGCCCCCCACCACCGACCAGGACGTCCCATCGGAGGTCAGCGGGAAACTCGAAATCAGGCCCTGGTCGACCGCGTAGCTGCCGTCGCTGCAGACCGCCGCACTGAACGACGAGCCCGCGGCCGTCGGCGTGATGATACTCTTGACGCTGTCGATGATCGCGTTGGCCGCAGACGCGGCACTGGACGCACCACGAGCCTTGATCACCGTGGCACCACGCTGCTGCACCGACTTGATGAACTCGCCCTGCAACCACTCCTCGTCACCAATCACCTCCAGTACCGACCGCCCGCCGATCGTGGCGTTGTAGAAGTCGGGGTACTGCGTCGCCGAGTGGTTGCCCCAGATCGTCACGTTGGCGACATCGGTCACCGCAGAACCCGACCGGGCAGCCAACTGGCTGACGGCACGATTCTGATCGAGCCGCGTCATGGCGTACCAGCGGTCGCGAGGAATCTCGGGAGCGTTTGACATCGCGATCAGGCAGTTGGTGTTGCACGGGTTGCCCACCACCAGCACGCGGACGTCCTTGGCCGCGGCGGCCTGGATCGCCTGACCCGTCGGAGCGAAGATCCCGCCATTGATCGTCAACAGGTCCGCCCGCTCCATGCCCTCCTTCCGCGGTACGCTGCCGACACACAGCACCCAGTTGACGCCTCCGAAACCGTCCTCCAGGTGATCACTGTCGTACTTCTCGACACCCGCCAGAGTCGAAAACGCACAGTCGTCCAACTCCATCTCCACGCCATCCAGGGCGGGCAGCACCGGAGGAATCTCGACCAGCTGAAGGATCACGGGCTGGTCGGGACCGAACATCTGACCGCTGGCAATTCGGAACACCAGGGCATAGCCGATCTGGCCGGCCGCGCCGGTCACGGCCACTCGAATCGGGTCATTCATCGATCTGATCTCGCTGCAAAACACTTCGGGGACATGCGCCGCGGAGGATTCCGACGCGTCACAGACTTTTAGCGTCTGGATCTGCCGGGAGCAACCGTCGCCCAACCGCAGCCCAACCGCTGCCGACTCAGCCGACGCGTTCCACGATCCAGGCGGCCAGCGGTCCCTCGGAAGTCTGTACCTCGACCCGGGTCCCCGCCTGCGACACCTCCCGCCTGACCATCGCCAGGGCCGCCGCCGTGTCGGGAGACCTCGCCGAGTGACCCTCGGTTGGGGCCACCGAGCCAACCCGGCCCACCTCGCTGCCCCCCTCGCCACCCCCCTCGGCGACGATCACCGCTCCCGGCTCCGGACACCTCTCACCCTCGAACCCCAGCCCCCTCAACAGCCGGTTCACCCGCCCCCGACTCTCGACACGAGCGATCGTCTCCTGGCCCAGGTAACAGCCCTTGGAAAACGAAATCGCCAACTCGTCGCGGTCGACTTCCTGGGCGAGATGGCTCGAGTCGATATCGGGGCCGAACCGGGGCAGTAGGGCCGCGATCCTTCGACTCTCGAAGGACTCGGGCGTTCCGACCGGCACCCCGGTTGCCATCGCCGCCAGCTGCAAGTCCGAGCCCTCCTCCTCCGACTCGAGCCACAGCAGCACGTCGCCGTCGCTGACCCAGCGGACCACCGCCTGGCCAACCGCCGCGCCCCAGGCCCCAGACAGGCTCTCGGTGATCCGCTTTGCCGCCGCCGCCGAACCCTCACCACACAGCACCACCCGCGATGTCCTCTGCGTCACGTCCTCGATCTCCACGTCCTCGGTGATCACGTACTTCTGCAGATGACTCACCAGCGAATCGAGGGACGAACCCACCGAGTGCAACCAGAGTCGCTCGGGCATAGCCACAACCCACAGGTGACCGAGCACGCGACCCCGCATGTCGGTCACAAACGCCTCGCACGACTCGCCGTCGGCCAGGCCCTCGATGTCGTTCGTGCAGAAATTGTGCAGAAAGCTGCGGCGATCCTCGCCTCGCATCACCAGCCGGCCTCCGGCCGAGGCATCGTAGAGCGTCACACCCGTGTCCACGTTCAACTCTCCCGATCCGGGTTGCAGAGATCACACACCACCACCACCACCGCCACCACCGCCACCACCGCAGCCACCGCCACGATGCTCAACGCTTAAGCGGCACGATCGACACGTCGTCGACCAGCATGTGACCCACGGCTCCCCCCAATCCGATTCTCACGATCGCTTCTCGGGCCCGGGCCGGCACGCTGACCGCCTGCCGCGTACGAACCCACTCATCCGACACCGACCAGTTCCCCACCCGACGCTCACCGATCGGACGCCGCGTGACATCGAAGAAGACCACCGTCATACCCGGCCGCTCGCCGGGACGCTTCCCGGGCTTCGACTCCTTCACCCTACGACTCAAGGTCACCTCGAGGCGTCCGATGCGTCGGCCGTCGATCGGAAACCCCTGCAGGACCTGCGACAGTCGACCCGGATCCCGGTTTCTCAGCTCCAGGCACCTCTGGCCCACCGCCGCCTGGCCGATCGGAACCACGACCTGCCGGCGGTAGTACCAGCCGCTGGGTTGATCGATCGGTTCGCTGGTCAGCAGCAACGCGGGAACCTTTTCGGTCAACTCGAAACCGCCATTGATGATCCGAGGACGCAGCGGATCGGGCTTCACCTTGCGACGCGATTCGCTGATCCCCGTCATCGGTACGAACAGGACCGGGATCAGCCTGGTCCGTACCAGCCGACCCTGTTTCTTTTCGAACAGGTGAAACACCTGTTGGTACCGCTCGCCCAGGGGAATCAGCAGTCGACCGCCTTCCTTGAGCTGCTCGACCAGCGGCGCCGGGACCTTCTCGGGCGAACAGGTGACGATGATCTTGTCGAAGGGAGCCTTCTCGGCCCAACCCTTGTAGCCGTCGCCGATTCGAGTGTGCACGTTGTCGTACTTCAGTCTCCGCAGCCGGCGACGTGCCAGGCGGCCCAGCGGCACGACAATCTCGATCGTGTACACCTCGCTGACCAGCTCCGAAAGCACCGCCGCCTGGTACCCGCTGCCGGTGCCGATCTCCAGCACCCGGTCGGTCTTCCGGGGAGCAATCGTCTCGGTCATGTAGGCGACGATGAACGGAGGGGAAATCGTCTGGCGGTGGCCGATCGCCAGCGCGGCGTCCTGGTAGGCGAATCGACGCATCGATGCCGGAACGAATTCGTGCCTGGGAACGGTCCTCATCGCACGCAGTACCCGCTTGTCCCGGATCCCCTCCGCCTCGATGCTCACCCGCACCATCCGCTCTCGCAATTCCGCCAGCCCGTCGGCCGCAAACAGCGTGGCCGGGCACAATCCGATCGTCACCAGCGCGACCCGGACCCCACAACGGGTCGATGAGCCGATCGACCGCTTCGCATGGAACATCGGCAAAGACCCCTGGCGAATTCGACTACAACGAAGGCCGGCGGCAGGCGATCCGCTGGCGGCCGGATTATAGGCTCACTACCCGGCCCACGGAAACGCCGTTCCCGGCTCGTTGAGGGCTGTTGTTGAGACCCCCGAACGCTATATTCACGGCGCCGCTGCGACCGGGTAGGAACGGCCGGTCGTGGCCTGGGTTTCGAGACGCCCCGGAAGGGACCGGAGACAGTCACCTGCAGGAACCGATCCGGGATCATCTGTTTGGGTACCAGCAGGCCTTTGCGCACCCGTTGAGCGTCACGATTGTCGTCGGCGTCCTCGTCGGGTTGGCCGTCTCGGGCACGCTGATCGTGGCTCTGCGGCGTTTGATCAGTGAAGCGTCCTACGCAGATGCGTTTCGTCGGTGGCGGAGCTGGTGCTGGCTGGTCGGAGTGATCTTCCTGCCGGTGCTGGCCGGAGCACTCTGGACGATGCTGGCGGTGATGGTGCTGAGCCTCTTGTGTTTCCGCGAGTACGCTCGGGCAACCGGCCTCTTTCGCGAAAAGACGATCTGCGCGGTGGTCGCGCTGGGGATCGTGCTGGTGACGTTCGCCGCGGTTGATCACTGGCAGGACGACGTGCTGTTCTTTGCGCTGGGTCCGTTGGTCGGAGCGTTGATCGTGATCGTCGGCATCCCCGCCGATCGGCCGAAGGGCTTCATCCAGCGCGTCGCCCTGGGCGTGCTGGGCTTCGCCCTGCTGGGATTCTCACTCGGGTACATCTCGAACATGGCCAACGTGTCCAACCTGGGCGGTACCGGGATCGACTACCGTCCGCTGATCCTGCTGCTGATCGTCGCCGTGGAACTCAACGACCTGCTCGCCTCACTGATCGGCCGCACGCTGGGTCACAAGCCGATTCTGCCGAAAACCAACCCGCGGAAGACCTGGGGCGGAGCCATCGGCGCGGCGGTACTGACCACCTCGCTGGTCGCCGTCGCCGGCGGCTGGCTGTTCCGGGGCACACCGGTCGCGGAACCGGGTTGGCTGATCGGGCTGGGACTGCTCGTCAGCCTGCTCGGACAACTCGGAGACCTGACACTCGCGTCGATCAAACGCGATGTGGGGATCGAGGACGTCGGAGCAACCCTGCCGGGACACGGCGGACTGCTCGACCGATTCGACGGTTTGGTCCTGGTCCCCCCGGCGGTCTACCATTACCTGTCGCTGGCACTGGGAGACTCCGGGCCGCTGGGCTCCGAAGGACCCCACCGGATCCTGACCGGCGGATGGGGAGGCTAGCTCTGTGGACGACTGGAGACTGCAACCGGCACGAGACCTCGAGCTGGCCGGAGCCGATCGGCACCGTAGCTACCAGCGAGAAAGTGGACTGGTGGCCAACGTGGCCCGCTTCGCCTGGTGGTCGATGATCAGAGCCTCACTGAAACTGCTGCATCGACTCGAAATCCACGGACGCGAAAACCTCCCCGGATCCCCGTCCTTCGTCCTCGTCGCCAACCACGCCAGCCACCTCGATGCCCTCGTCCTGGGTGCCACGCTGCCGTTGAGACTCCGAGATCAGCTGTTTCCGCTGGCAGCCGGAGACGTCTTCTTTCACACGCCCGCACTGGCCGCGTTCTCGGCCACCGTGCTCAATGCACTGCCGGTCTGGAGAAAAAAAGTCGGAGCCCACGCTATCAAACAACTCCGCTCGCGACTCATCGATGAACCCAGTATCTACATCCTGTTCCCCGAAGGCGGCCGGACTCGAAATGGCTCGATGAGACCCTTCAAGTCGGGGATCGGCATGATGACAGCCGGGACCCGGATCCCGGTCGTCCCCTGCTACCTCGAGGGGACCTTCGAAGCCTTTCCGGCCGAAACCCTCATTCCACGACTCCACAAGGTCACCGTCCGCATCGGGACACCCCGCACCTTCGAACACCTCGAAAACCGGCGACCCGGCTGGGACGAGGTCTCCAGGTGCCTCGAACACGACGTCAAATCGCTCGCCTATTCGCTCGATGCACCAACCACCACCACCACCACCACGACCACGACCACGACCTCCATCCGGAACTGACCTCGATGACCCACCACGTGCTGCTGGCCGGGCTCTTCCACGAGACCCACACCTTTCTCGATCACCCCACGCCGCTGTCCGACTGGACCATCAAGCGGGGTGACGAGCTGTACGAGGCTCGTGGCGACGCATCACCGTTGGCCGGAGTCCTCTCGGTCGCCGACCAGCGCGGCTGGCGAGTGACGCCGACGATCGACATGAGAGCCACGCCCAGCGGGCCGGTCGACGACGAGGTGCTGGAGGTGTTCTGGGAGGGACTGGCTTCGGGGTTCGACCAGGGACCCTTCGATGGCATCTACCTGGTCCTGCACGGCGCGATGGCCTGCAGCGGGTGCCCGGACGTCGAAGGTGAGGTGATCGATCGGATCCGAGCCGTCGAGTCGTTGGCCGATCTGCCGATCTGCGGAATACTCGACCTGCACGGGAACATCTCGCGGCGGACGATCGAGGCGACCCAGGGCCTGATCTCCTACCGCCACAACCCGCACACCGACGGACACCAGGTCGCCGTCGAATCGGCCCAGTTGCTCGATGAGATCCTCACCAGCGGCCGCAGGCCTCGATCGGTCTGGGCCCGGCCGCCGGTGATGTGGCCTCCCACCGGAACCGGCACCGACGACGAGCCGATGAAGACTCTCGAAGCCATGGCCCGGCAGATCGAGACCGACGAGCCGGAGATCGTGGCGGTCAACGTGATGGGCGGGTTCAGTTTCGCCGACACGCCCGACACCGGAGTCAGCTTCGCGGCCACCACGTTCGGTGATCCCGAGATCGCCCAGGCACGGCTGGACAAACTGGTCGACTTTGCCATCGCCGCACGACACCAGGGCAACACGATCGATCCCCCCTTCGAGTCCTGCCTCGAAGACGTCGCCCGGCACATCGCCGACGGTCAGACGCCCGTCGTGCTTGTGGAACCCTCGGACAACATCGGCGGCGGGGCGCCCGGAGACGCGACCACGATGCTCGGTGAGTTCCTCAGACAGGACATCGACGGAGCCGTGGCGATCATCAACGACCCCGAATCGGTCCAGGCCCTCGAGGAGTTGGACATCGGAGACACGGTCACGCTTTCGATCGGAGGCAAGACCAGCCGCCTGACCGACGGACCTCTCGATGTGACCGTCACGCTCGAATCCACCAGCGACGGACGCTTCACGCTCGAAGACAAGCACAGCCACCTGGCCAGCGGCAGCGGACTCTACATCGAGATGGGACCCTCGGCGGTGGTGAGATGCTCGGGAGTCCGCATCCTGCTGACCTCGCTCAAAACGCCCCCGTTTGACCTCGCACAACTCCGCAGCCAGGGAATCAACCCCGAAGACTGCTCGGTCGTCAACGTCAAGGCCGCCGTCGCACACCGACAGGGCTGGGACCCGGTGACCGCCCACACCTACACCGTCGACACCCCCGGACCCTGCTCCAGCGATATCTCCCAGCTCCCCTTCCAACTCGTCAAGCGACCGGTGTTTCCGCTGGACGAGCTGTCTGCGGCTCGCCTCTAGGGCGTCTTCACCGGCTCCAGCACGTACAACTGGTGGCCGATCCCCTTGGCAGTGAAGTCCCTGGGAGGCTGGGTCTTCTTACCCCGGACGAAGCACAACAGCAGACGATCGCCCTGGAAACGATAGATCCCCGTCATCAACTCCTTTTCGCCGAGGAGGACCCTGAACTTCGCCGGCTTCGCCTCGGTGTCGGCCTCGTAGGTGAACCCGTACGGGATCGCGTCCAGCTCGGTGACGTTCAATGCTGCCCTGCCCTCGGCAAACGAGAGCATACGGCCCTTGAGCGAATCGGAGGGCGAGCCCGAGACGATCGCCGAAACGACCTTCCAGGTGCCGTCGATCGCGGATGCCGGCTTTCGCTTGGGCTTCGCCGGGTTGATTTCCACCACCTTCAGTTGCTGGTACGACCCAAACACGGTAGACCCGTCGGATTTCTTTTGCTGGAACGTGCACATGTCCCCGACCTTGGGAGCGGCCGTTCGGAAGTCCAGCTTGTTGATCAGCCCGTCGATCTCCCACGACACAGACAGGTTCTTGATCGAATACGCGGGGCTTTCGTTGCCCATGTGATCGCGAGTCGTTCCGTCGGGGTTCAACTGGATTGAGAACTTCTCACCCTTGGAGTTCGTCGCCACCAGTTCGCGGTTGGCCACCACCTGGAACAACGCCTTGGCCGAACCCTGCAAGTTGGCTCCCGGCGACTTCGCCGGAGGGCCTGCGCTCTTCTTGGCACCCGGTATTGCTGCCACGCTTCCGGCGGCACCACGACGTTTCAGTGACAGTTGCAGCACCTTGGCTCCGGAGGAATTCAGTCCCGAGGGCCGCGGCTGACCGGGCAAGGCCACGGTCAACTTCAGCGTCTGGCCCCGGAACCGGTACAGGCCCAGCAACTTGCTGTTTCCCGCCTGCACCCAGTCGAACGTCCTGGGCTTGGAGCGAAACATGATCTGAAACGCCGATCTCAACGGCTGCTGACCCGGCTTGACCTGCTGCAACAGGCTGTTGTTCTGGAAGGTGAATACCTGGTTGACCATCGCCGTTACCGTGTTGCCGTTGACCTTCGCGGAGGTGACCGTCCAGTCGCCCTGGAACTTCGACTGGTCCTTGGAACCGTCGTCGTTGGGATCGTCGGGAGCAGCCAGAGCCTCCTCGGAATCTCCCTCCATCGACACGTGGCCATCGGCAAACAGCATGTTGACGCCACCTGGATGATGGATGCCGTCGCTGGCGTCGAACAGATCCGGAGCCGTCCAGGGCACGGCGTGCTCGTCGCCGGCATCCACAACCAGCGGCACAGCCGCCGCACCGCCCAGGGCCGTCAGCGCCGTAGCCGCTACCGGCTTGCCATCCTTGTAGGCCGACTTGCCCGAAGAAACGAGCCGATACGTGGTCATGCCCTCTTTCAACTCGCCGCTGGGACAGGCATACACCGTCGGAATCGAGGCGATCAACGCCTGATTGGCCGGACTGTCCCACGTCTCGTTGAGCTTGAACTTCGAGTACAACTCCTGCTGGCCCAGGTACGGCAGGATGGCCACCCGCCAACTCAACAACGGCTTGCCGTCGGACGAACTGATCGCCACACCTGGCAGCGTCTTCTGAGCAGCGCGGTGACTGTCCATCGCCACGCCGATCTGTTTCAGATTATTGCGACACGCGGTGCCACGAGCCGCCTCGCGGGCCTGCTGGATCGCCGGCATCAACAACGCCGCCAGGAAATTCTGGTCCTGGGGTAGCTTGAAAGCAGCCAGGAAGCCGAACTCCGGTCCGGTCTGCGTGACCTTCGATCCGTTGAGCCCGTCTTCGAGAGGCTTGATTTGCTCGGCAATGAACGTGTTCTGTTTCAGGGGAACCAACAGTTGCTGGCCCCATTTCAGCGCTTCCTCCAGCGCCACCTTCCCCGACAGGGATCCGGCTTCGTCCGACGAGAGGCCCTGCAACCTCAACGCCAGGCTGCCGTCCTCCAGTGCCTTCACGCCGAATCCCAGGCCCTTGATCTTGCCGTTGAGCCCCAGCAGGGCCTTGATTGTCGCATTCTGAGCCGCCGGTGCTGCGTTCGTCACGTCCGCAGGCAATGGAATCGTCACCGGCTCGGGCAACGTCACCGCCAACACGATGTCCTGGCCACCATCGACGAAGGCCAGGTCGGGACGAGGCGTGTACGGGTCGCCGGTGTCAATCAACTGCTTGATGAACCGCTCGATGCTGATGACCAGGGTCTTCTCGTCGGCCTGGTAGACCAGCACACGCGGTATGCCAGATTGCTCGATCGGAACGACATACACCGTCTCGCCGTCCAGCGTCGTCTTCTCGAGCTTGGCCTTAATCGCCGCCAACTGCTCGGGCGTCACCGCCGAACGCAGGTGAAGCACCGCCGCCGGAACGACCTTTTCCAGGGCCAGCTTCGCCATCGCCGCCTCGTCGACCTGGCCATTCGACGACGAGGCCACCAGCTTGGCCATATCCGAAATCCCGCTGACGCCAACGGTGATCTTCGAGATCTCGTCGGGACCCAGGATCGTCTCCTTTTTCATTTCCTCGAGCATCTGCTTGAGCTGAGGGCCAAGAGTCTCGTTATTCAGTGACTGCTGGGCCAGGGATCCATCCCAGATCCGGCCCAGGTTGATCGAGCCAACGATCTGGGCGTCCGCCGGCAACCAGTGCGTGTCAAACTCCTCGTTCTCACTCGCGTCAGCCGGTGTCGACGCGCCAGCACTCGATCCGGTAGCGGCATCAGCCGTCTTGGCGTCAGGAGCACCAGCAGGAGCACCAGCAGGAGCACCACCGGGCATTCCGCTGGGCATTTCGCCTCCGCTGGCGTTGTTCTGTCCGGCCCCTTCGGCGACCACCCCTTCGGCTCCACCGATCCAGCCCATCGACTTGGCACCGAAGAATCCTCCGACGCCCAGCAGCCCGACCCCGAGCACCGAGCCGAGGATGATCCAGACCATCTTGCCCGACGACTTCTTCGCCACGGGAGGGGACTTTGCGGCGGGGGACGCTGCTTCGTCGAGATCCCCGAAGTCTTCCCCTTCATCGAACTCGTCAAACTCATCGAAGTCCTCGAGCACTTCGAGTTCCTCTTCCTGGGGCAACTCGATCACAAACGGCTGGCTGCACTTCGGGCAGGGCACCTTTCGACCGACCGCATCGCGGTTCTTCAGCTTCAAAGTGGCTTGGCATTCGGGGCAATGGACTTCGATCGGAGCCGGCATCGGGCGTCTCCAGCAGACGGTGAGTCTGAATGCGTCTCAGTGCGATTCACCGAGACGGAGTGGAACGGGTGCAACCGAACCCCGAAAGCGACCCGCACAAGGTCGCTTCACGGCGTGCGCCGAGGCCCGGCGTCAGCATCCTGCCGATCCTACCTGCCCATTCCAGCTCTCACAAGAAGCGATTGCCCAAGGTCCCGTCCCTAGGCCGTGGCCGCCCCACGCATCACCCCGGCCACCTCGATCAACCACTCGTCGGGCAACGGAGCAAACGGCCGAAACTTCTCCACACCCCCCTGCTCACCCAGGTACAACAGCGCCCGGTGGTTGCCCAGCCGGCTGGCGGCGGCCGAATCGATCAGGTTGCTCGAATCGGCGGCACTCATCTGAAACGCCACTCGAATCTCGAATTCACGGAGTGTCTGAGTGCTGAGCCATCGGCTGAGGTTGTTGTAGCTGTCGCACCAGATGAGTGTGTGGACCCCCAGCGCGGGTCCGTCGCGGAGTATCGAGACCAGTTGCTGGCTCGGGCTGGCCGCTGCCTGCTCACCGAGGCTCGAGCCGAACCCGAAGTCGTCATCGCTGCGGCGGACGTCACGGAACCGGCCCAGGTCGTGGATGACCAGGAAGATCGACGGAGCCGCCTCGTCGTCGTCCTGGTCCCGTCGAGCCACTTCCGCGGCCAGCACATCGAGCGCTTCGGCCACCTTTCTTGGCCGGACCAGTTCGATTTCGTGAGGCAACAAGTCGGCCAGCCTCTGCCACGCCTCGCCCAGCGGTTCATCGTCGGCGCTGCCGTCGCAGATCACGAACCGGCCACCCTGTCCGGGAGCCTGCTGAGCGGCCAGGGCCAGCACCACCGATTCGAGCACCCCCAGGGCCTCCTCGTGCTGCTGCCCGACCACGACCATGTTCGTACCGCTTTGCCGGTGGAACCGCACCTGCGGAGACGCCTTGATCTGGACCGACTCGCCCACCCACGCCAACGGAGACCTCGAAGAATTCTGCGGAGATGCCTCGGCCAGGCACGTGGCCAATGGAACGCTGGTCGTCACGTCGGCGGGCAGGTTGCCCTCGAACACCACCATCTCGCCCCCCGCCAGACCCTCCGCCGCCGCCTTCTCGCGCAACGCACCAAGCCGCTGCTCCCGAGCCTCGTCGTCCAACCAGGCGATCTGGAACGGATGGTTTCCCTCCAGCAACCCGTTGGCGTCGTTGTAGATCGCCTCGCCGGGTCGAGTCAGCAGCCGGGCGGCGGTGTTTTCTTCGCTGAGAATCAGGTGGGCGTCCGATTCGCTGCACTGCAGTGCCACCCGCACCGCCACCTGGCCCAGGGTGCTGCGGGCCAGCGAGTAGGCTCCACCGAGGGTCTGGGTGCCGAGCAGGACGTGGATGCCGAAGGCACGGCCCTGCCGGACCAGGCGGTCCAGCAGCAGCGACGCCTGCTGGTGCACCCGGTCGTCCTCGACAAAGAACTCCTGGAATTCGTCGATGATCAACAGCACCCTCGGTAAGGGCTCATCGGGCATCGCATCGCGGTAGCTGGCCACGTCCTGCACGTGGTGAGTGCGGAAGAGATTGCCTCGTTCCGAGAGCATCTCGTCGAGCCGCTCGAGTACGCTCAGGCCAAACTCCCGGTCACTCTCGATCGCCACCACCCGTGCGTGAGGCAACCGGTTGGTGACGTAGGTCTTGAACTCGACCCCCTTCTTGAAATCGATCAGGTAGAACTCGACCTGGTCGGGGCCGTAGTACAGCGAGATGTTGGTGATCAGGGTGTGCAGGAAACTCGACTTGCCCGACCCGGTCTTCCCGGCGATCAGCACGTGCTGGGATGTCCCGCTGCCCAGGTGCAGGTCCTGCAGCTTGGTCGCGCCGGCCCGGCCCAGGGGTACGTCGAGACTGCGGCGGCTGTCCCGGCACCAGTACTCAGAAGGCCCGGGAGCAATCCGGTCAAAGGGCACCTCGACACGCCGCGTGTCCTTGGCCTCTTCACCCACGTCCCGGACGATCTTGACGAATTCCGACGGCTCCGGAGGCAGCTCGAGGGTCAGCGGCAGCCAGGCCAGCTCGGGGTCCCGCCAGCGGAACTTCCCGCCGGACCACTCGAGGCAGTTGGCGTGGCTGCGGAGGTCTTCGAGGTCGAAGTTGTGAGGCAGTTGCTGGTGACTGTCGACACTGACCAGCGTGTAGACCCCGCAGCGGGCGCCGCTGGAAGCGATGCTCACCAGCCGACGGACCGCGTTGTCGCTGAAATTGACCGGGAAACTGGCGACCACCAGCACATGATACGGCTCGGCCACCTCGCCGGCGTACTCGTTGTACTCCTCGATCGTCGCGAACTGGTTCCGCAGGTAGGTCTGGAACACGTCCTCCATGTGCTCGGTCAGGTTGGTCAACTGGCGATCGATATGAGCCGACTCGGTCCAGATCCGGCCCGAGATGAGCAGTTCGTCGAAGTCGGCCAGGTGCATGAAGGCCGAGAAGTTGTCGCCCAGCCCGACCGGATCGATGATCGTCAGCCGCAACTTGCCCGGCGGCAGGCTCGTCAACAGCCTCAGCATCGCCGTCTGCAATACGCTGACCGCCAACTCCCGACCCTTCCGGTCCGACTCCAGCAACAGGCTGACCTTCTCGGGAAACGACAGCACCGCCGGCATCGACATCACGCTGCGGGCCGGTTGCAGCCTCGAGTCCTCGGGAATCCCACCGGGCACCTGGGCCAGGTTGACGTCGAAGGTCCCCAGCGGGACCGCCGGAGGCACCGATTCCGGAGCCCGGTAGCCTCCCTCGGCCAGCTCCGACCAGGGCAAAAACCGCGTGTCGCAATCCGAGACCATCGCACGGGTCGAGGAGTCGAATTCACTGCAGGCTGTCTGCCATTTCCTGCTCAGGTCCGCAAACGACCTCTGGAAGTGCTCGCGACCCACTGCCGAACGGTGACCGTGCTCGCGATCCAGCTGATCACACACACTCCGATGCTCACGTTCAATCTCCCCCAACCGCTCGGCCCGCTCCGTCTCGCACTCACTCGCCTGCTGTTGCCGCTCGACCGCCAGTCGCTTGATCCGTTCGGGGAAACTGGTGTGCACCGTTGCCAATTCGGTCTCGTATCGATTGGCCAGCTCCGCCGCACGGTCCGCCTGGAATTCCTCGATTCGACCAATCGCATGCTCACGCTGCTTGACGATCGGCCCGTGCTCACCGATGTACTCCTCCTGTCGATCCCCCAGTTCCTCCTGCGACAGCTTCAACCAGTATTGTCGCGCCCGGCGGGCATCGGCGGTGTGACCACCCAACCGCTGCCACAAACGACGGCAACGGGAGCGGGCGACCAGCATCAACACGCCGACCAGGCTCAGCGACACGACCAGGGCGGCTCCCAGCGAGATGCCGATCGAGAGTTCCAGTTGAGAGCGGTTCTCGAGCAGTTTCAGCCGCCAGAGCACCTCGCCCAGGACCAACGGCACGCCGAAAGCCGTGGCCAACAGCAGCCACAGCACCAGCAGGCGTGTGCCAAACAGCAACCGAGGCAGCCACAATCGCTCGATCGAACGGATGTCCGCGTTGGCCCGGTCGACTCGCTCGACGAAGTGGTCCAGGCACTCGTCGGGGTCGCTGGGAGGCCGGTTGCCGGAGCTGGTCGAGGGCGACTGGGGCACTCGCCAGTCGGCCAGCCGGGTGGCCGCCCCTTCGATCCGACCCGCCAACTCCTCCCAGTCGGCCATCCGCCGCTCGTGGTTGGACTTCAGCCTCGCCTTGAAACTCTCGAACTTGTGCTTGGGACTGTCGTCGGCGGTGTCGTCGAGCAGGGCCTGCACCATCCAGCGGTCGTCGTCGCGTCGCTGGTCGATCCGAGCCTGCTCATCCTTCACCTGCTCCTGCAACACCGCCACCCGATCGTCGTACTCGATCTGGGTCGCAGAGATCTCGGCATCGACCCGAGACAGGCTCTCGTCGCGGACCATGTCGTATTGCCGGATGACGGTGGCCCGAGCATCCTCGCGCTTCTGATCCAACGCCGCGCAGGCCGCCGTGTATCCTGTGTCCTCCGACTCGCTCGCACCCGCGTGATCCTCCGAGAGGGTCTCCTCGGCATGCACCCGCTCGGCAACCGCCTGCAACAGTCCCTGCAGCAGCTCGCGTTGACGCTCGTGATCGAGCCGTACTCCAGGGGTCGGAGGGGCCGGAGGCTCGGAATCGGTGGGGGGAGGCGAATTCGACATCGGGGGTTGGCTAGCGATCCTCGTCGATGCACTCACGCTCGGCCCGGCCCAGCACCTCAGCCAGCCGGTTGATCGCGTCGAGAGTCATGCGGACGGTCGGAGTGATCGGTGCGATGTGTTCATCCTCGAAGTGATGCCGGGCCGGGTCGTTCCACGACAGGCGGACCTGGCCCCAGGCTGCGTCGAGCTGGACCAGCGCATCGGTCAGTTGTGCCGCTGGGGTGTGCAGATCGACCACCTTCATCAGGACTCCTCCTGTGCAGCGGTCGTCTCGTCGCGAACCACAGGCGGAGCCGCGGCCGGCGCGTCGATCGCCACGTAGGCCTCAAGCGAGACCAGGATCCGGTCGAGCAGCCCGGTCATGCGAGGCAACTCACGTTGCAACAGGCCGTTGACCTGGCCGCAATGGCCCCGGAACTGGTTGGCCTCCTGCTCGACCACCCGCTGGCAGCGATGGACCACCTCGAGCTTCTTCTGGCAGTACTCCAGCCTGGCCTTCGCCCGCCTCAACGCCTGCTTCTCCTCGACGCACGCCGGACGGTGGTCACCCACCTGGCGCATCTGACACCGCTGCAGGCCCAGGCGCGCCTCGGCCACCCGGTCGAAACCACGACGGATCTGCTGCTGCCAGTAGACCGGCCGGTCGTGCTCGAGCCAGTCGATCATCCGGTGCACCTGGCCGTGCAGCGAATCGAGACAGTCGGTGGCCTGCTCACCGAAGCGGATCAGGCTGCCGCGGAAGTCGCGGACGGCTTCGAGTGAGTGGACGTTGGCCGGAGCGTTCATCAGAGCCACTCTTTCCTCAACGCTGCTGCAGATACTCTTCGAGCCGAGCGGCCTTGCGGACCAGGAACGGGATGTAGGCGTTGTTGACCTCCACCAGCCGTGTGATCCCCTTGAGCTGCTCGGTGAACTGCTCGGCAAACCGCTTGTTCTCCTGGTCCCGCCACGTCACGCTCAGCGACTCCAGGTGACCACTCAACGAGTTGGTGCGGTCGACCAGGTCGGTGTTGAACTGCTTCAACAGATTGGCAAACCGTTTCAGCTCTTCGGGATCAGCAATCGCCTGAGGCATCACGTCTCTCCAGGGAACAGGACCCCGTTCATTGTTCCGCCACTGGCGCCCGACGGCAATACCGGGTGGGGTGTGAGAGGGGGCCGACGGACACATCGGGGGTTCGATTCCGGGGTTTCCACCCCGGGCTGGGTCAGGACGGCCGCGCCTTCGGCGGGGCTGGGGTGGTTGTGGGAACGGGAGGGGCATTGTGTGGGTGTGGCGGAGGGGAGTGCTCGTGCATAGACCCAGGGTTTCCACCCTGGGTCTCACGCGATCGCTCCCCTCAACCTATTTCCGCAGCGTCTTCAGAAACGCATACAGGTCCGCAAACCCCGCGTCATCCAACCCCTTCAACATCCCCGCCGGCATCAACGACTCCGG
This sequence comes from Planctomycetota bacterium, assembly GCA_963578885.1. Lineage (GTDB taxonomy): Bacteria > Planctomycetota > Planctomycetia > Planctomycetales > Planctomycetaceae > UBA8437. Next base: position 6,536 of record CAUZEQ010000040.1, on the reverse strand, counting down.
CCGTCTCGCCTGGTATTCGATCTCCGACTTCTCCAAACGAATCGTCCGGTTCGTTCCGGTCCGCAGCGTCAGGCCATCGACCGACTGGTAGACGATCAAGCCGTTATAGACCCGGCCGTCTGAGGTCTGTACGACCGTCGTCTGGTACCGAGGCGAGACATCCCGGTTGGGCAACACGATGGCAGTGAAGAGGTCCGCCCGTGAAAACCGCCCGGCCGAACCGGCCAGGTCCGGACCCAACGCCCGCCGGCCCTGGTGACATCCGACACACCCCCGCTTGGTAAAGACCTGCTTCCCCCGCGACACGTCACCACCGTCCCAGTCGACTGCGACCAACCGCTTCCTGAGCACCGGCAGGCTCGCCGCCGCCGCTCCCAGCAACCGCTTCGTCTCCTCGGGATACGTCCGCTCCAGGTGATCGGTCCAGGCCGCCACCGCCGTCTGCTGGGCCACTCGACCCTTCTCACCAGTCACGAAGCCGAACCTCTTCCCCGTGTTCCGTCGCAACACCAGGACCGCGCGAGATCGCAGGCCGTGCTCCTGGGCAGCGGGTCCCAATCGACGGACCACCGACAGCAACGCCAACTGCTCCCGGGCACCTCGGGCAGCAGGCAACTTGGCCAACGCACCCAGGCACGATGAGAGCACGGCCAGAGAAGAGGACTGCAGCCCGGCGACAAACCGCTTGCGATCGACCCCCTGGGCGCGGCGAGCCAACTCGAGCACAACTGATCCGCGGACGTCGACCCTCTCGTGCGCCGATCGCAACAGCTTCAGCGTCTGGGCATCACCGGATTCCCCCAGCAACCTCACCACCTCGCCCGACCACGGGTAGTCCTCGCCCGCCTTGCGAATTGCGGCCACGAACGTCGCACGCGCCCGAGGACGATCCTCGCGAGACATCCGCTGCAGAAACAGCACGTGAGAAGGCAGCCCGAAGCCGGGCGTCTCGAGAACCGCTCGAGGCAGCTGCTTGTCGTTGGCACACAAGGCGGCATACAACTCGCCCAACCGGTCGTCCCAGTTGCTGTCCTGGTTGAGACTCATGCGGTCGATCTTCGCCTGCAACCCCACCAGTGCCGCGGCCGTCCGCTTCCGCTGGGCCGAGTTCCGCTGCAGAGGAATCCTCGCCACGGTGATCAGGAAGTGCAGGTCCGAGACCGGGTGAAAGCCTTGATCGAGCCGAGCCAGGAACTTCGAAAGCAGTTGCGGTTGGGCCGAAGAGACCATCGCTGCCAGCCGAGCCAACTCGATGTCGAGTTCCGGATCGGCGCTGGGAAACACGGCATCCACCACCCGACTCACCTCACCAGACACCGGGCTCAACGCTGCCGCAGGCAACAACGCAGCGTACCCATCAAAGACCGCTGCCCGACCCTTGGCCGGTCCCACGTCGCCCAGGGCCAACTCCGCCAGACGAGCGGCCTCCAGCTTCAAACCCACCACGTCCGACTCCGATCTCTTCGCACTCAACACCTCCAACGCCACCGCCAACCCGTCTCGATCCACACCCTCGACATGGGCCCGCCCGCCCCAGGCGGCGGCCACTCGGGCACGCGGCCGACGTCGAGCCACAAGAGACCGGATCCGCCGCCAGGCTGCCTCCGGCATCCGAGCCACCACCCGGGCCGCGACCTGACGGGTCCGACGATCGCGACTCTCCAACTGGTTCAAGAGACCCCCCTGCACACTCGACCAGTCCCATCCGCCCTCCACTCCCAACATCGCCTCGCACGCCGCTCGACCCACGCCCGCACCCCCGTCCTCGTCCCCGTCAACCAGAAATCCACTCAACAACTTCGCGTCGGGTTGAACAGGTTCGACACGCCCCACCGCCCAGGCCAATCGCGCCCGCACAGCCGCCGGGAATCCGCCCATTCCTGTGCTCAACTTCGAAAACTCGGGGCCTCCAAACAGATCCACCAGGATCTCCACCGCCCGGACCCGCTCCGACACCGAATAGCCCCGGTCACCGATCACGTTGTGGATTGCCACGGCACCCAGCTTGCGTGCCATCGGCAACCACTTCGATCGAGACCAACTCGAGAGCGGTTGAGGCATTCTCAGGCAGACTCTCATCGGCGTCTCGCGACGATCCGTCGAACGGTGAGTCGTGGCCGGGTGAGTGATCCGGTAGACGCTGCCTCGAGTCCCGCGCCCACCAACCGCCACGTACAACGCACCGTCGGGGCCGACGGCGATGTCGGTCGGAGCAAACCCGAAATGTCCCCGACCGCTCATGAACTCGATCGGCCCGGCCAATCCCCTGTCGTCGGGACCCGGTGGCGTGAATGCCATCACGCGACCAAACGTCCAGTCGCAAGCAAAGATCGCGCCGCGGAAGAGAACCGGAAACTGCCGGTGCCGGTAACAGGCCAAGCCCGTCGGCGAACCGCGACCGAACGAACCGACCACCGGGGGCATGTCCAGAAAGTAGCCCGGACGCTTCCAACTCCGCGACAACCAACCGGCACCATGTGCCGGCAGAGCATGAAACACCCGCGTCGGACGGTACCACGGCAGAGACACGTCCCGCTCGCCGTCACTGTCGTAGACAAAGATGTCACCCGAGCCATCAAAGGCAAAGTCGTAGGCGTTGCGGAACCCGTCGGCCACGATCTCGCTCCCCTTCAACGACGCCGGAAGCCTCAACAGGGCCCCGGCCGACGGGGACCGGATGGGTGAAGACTGCAGTGACGCGTACGCGGAAGTCACTCCGGCACCGTTGCCGGCCAGCAGGTAGAACCAGCCATCAGGTCCGCGACGGATCGCGTGGGCGTCGTGCTCACCACCGGCACGGATCTTCAGAATCCGCTCGGGAGCACCGTCGGCCCGGTCGTCCCCGTCCGAATCTCGCAGCCGCCACATCGCCCCGTCTCCGGTCGCCAGCAGGTCGGGGCCATCGAAGAACAACCCCTGGGCGCCACCGCTGGGACGCTCCGAAAACACCGTGAACGACTCGGCACGACCGTCCCCGTCGCGGTCGTGAAGGATCTTCACGTAACCTGGACCGGCCACCACAACGCGGCCCTTCGCATCGATCGTCATCGAATAAATGTTGCTGGCCAACTCGTCGTCGGCATAAAGCGTCACCTGGAACCCGTCGGGGACCCGGACACCCGAAACCGCCGAAACTGCCGAAACAGGGTCTTGGAATGCGACACACCGACTGACTGAAACCAGCACCAGGCATCCGCACACCAGCCACCACATCGGCCCCGGCCCACCACGACTGCTGAGCCCACGTAAACTCGCTTCCATCAACCCGCTCCTCACCGCCTGGGACTCACTCGCCACTCCGGTGGCAGATCTTCACCTGTCGCCGCCAGGATGTCACGTACGGCGGCTCGTTGAGTCGAAGTCAACAACCGCTCCAGGCCTCCAGCAGGTCGTCCCGAAAGTACCTGCTGCAGCCTGCGGCCCAGCCGCCCTCGAGGTGCCTCGGGCATCGCGGCCAACTGCGGCGAATAGACCAGAGGGCTCAGCCCGTGACGAAACATCCGGTCGTTGAGATCCAACTGCCGCAGCGACCGGCCATCGTCGGCCCGCGGACCCTGTCGCTGGTACCACTTCGCAAAACCGCCGACACCACTGATTTTGGCCGACCACCGAGGAGTCTCGGCACCCAGCAGGTATCGCATCAATCGATCCTCGGCGTCCGATCGCCGACCCAGACGGTGCTCGTAGCACACCCGCGTGATCAGGTTCTGGCCGTGCAACTGATGATCGAGGACCAGGTGAGCGACCAGGTCGCTGTGCGGGGCGAGGTAACCGGAGAGATCGACCAGGTCGTCGAGCCGCTGCAGGCTGGCACGGAACGACGCCTCACCACGATGACGACGGTTCTCCTGGCGGTTGACCAGGTTGCCCATGTGCGTCACCGCACCCAGTTGACCGGTCACGTACCAGCCCCCCCAGCGATTGCGGATCGGAGTCGTCCCCGTCACTCGAGAATACCCTTCCAGCGGCTTGCCACTCGATTCGACCAGGAACGAACGGACGATGCCTCCGGGGACAAAGAGCGTGGTGCGACCGATGTGACACGCCAGGCAACTCGACTTGCGATGAAATCGCGGCGGGGCACCCGAGGAAGCCTCGGGCTGCTTCAGCACGTAGAACATCGCACCCTTGTGCGGATCAACTGCCGAGAGTTCCAACTCGAGAGTTCCGGGAACCCAGGCCACCGACACCGCGTCATTGAAGTAGATTGCTCGAGGCGTCCTGGGGGTGATCAGCCGCTGGTTGACCGCCGTCTTGGAATAGACCAGCAACTGCGAAGAGATCGGGACGCCCAGCGACTTGAGTACCGAATCGAGATAGCCGCGACCCGGGACCGGCCTCAGCGTCCGCTTGCCAGCGGCCAGCAGCCCGTCGAGCCGGGCGACCGGGTCGGAGGTCGTCTCACCGAGGTAATCGACCGGCGACTGGCCAAAGGGCAACGGATCGTCGAATTCCACGACCCTGGGCTCCGCGGCGGATAACACCGTGGGCAGACAACAGAGGAAAAAAGCCAGTCGAGACACTGTCGATTCTTCGGGAACTCGCGTACTTCTTATAGACAGTGTGCCAAGGCCGCTGCGATTGGCCAATTGCCAGCACTCGTTCCGATGAACTAAGATGCGGCCCGGGATGTGTTCGGACAACGAAAGAACGTGACACGATGACACGTAAGTTGACCCGTTTCACTCGGATTGCCGTGATCAACGTGATCAGCGTGATCGCCGTTGTGCTGGCCACGGCCCCGGCGATGGCCCAGGACCAGCCCGGCGCTTTCGATCTGGTCCAGCCCTTCGGCAGCCTCGGCGGTGAACCGGACTCCGACGCAGAACCCAGGATCACCGTGTCGCTGCATCCGGCCACGGCCAAGCCGGGTGAAACCGTCACGCTGGCGATCGAGGTCGTCATTCCCGAGGGCTTCTACACCTACCCGGTCGGCAAAGATCCGAACTCGACCACGATCAAGTTCGCCGACCACACCGGCCTCGAATCAGTGGGCACTCCCCAGGCCGATCATCCTCCGAAAATCGAAGTCACCAGGATCGGCAAGACCGACTTCCGCCAGGAGAAGTACATCGGCCGAGTCCTGTGGCGGCAGGCCTTCAAGCGAGTCACCGGACCGGCATCCGTCAGCGGCACCATCACGCTCAGCATGTGCAATGCCAGCGGGTGCCTGCCTCCCAAGGATTTCCCGATCGAGGTCGCATTGGGAGAGGGTCCCGAGATTGCCGACGACAGCGGGGACGACTCGCACCCGTTCTCTCTGGAGATCACTCCGACCTCGCGAGCCGGCGGCGCGGACAAACCCACACCCGTCACCTGGCACATCGAGCTGTCACCCGCAGACGCCGAGCCGGGCGGGGCCGTCATCCTGTCGCTCTCGGCTACGCTCACCGACGGCTACCACATCTTTGCGCTCACGCAAGACAAGGACAATGGCGGACTGCCGACCCGGTTCTTTGTCGAGGGGCTTCGCGGACTCGAAGCCACCGGCGAGGGATTCGTCGAAGACAGGCCGTTTGAAACCCTGTCGACCCAACTACCGACCGGGACCGTAACGCAGAAGCTCTTTCACGGCACGGTGACCTGGAGCCGGACGTACCGCGTGAGTGATACGGCGGCGGAGTCCGGCTACGGGGCCCGGGGACGAGTGCTCTACCAGTACTGCGACGAAAGCGGATGCCTGAAGGGACGCCTGGCGTTCGCGGTGGGCCATGTCGGCCCCGCCGACACCGTCGACAAGGCGGCCGGCAGTAAGACCGCCGGCGAATCCGCCACACCCGCCGCAACCGCCAGCCTCGACACCCTGCTGACCCAGATCGGCATCGCACTGCTGGCCGGCTTCATTCTCAACTTCATGCCCTGCGTGCTGCCGGTGATCGGCCTGAAGATCATGTCGTTCGTGAGCCAGGCCGGCGAAAACCGCACTCGAGCCTTCATGCTCAACGTCTCCTTCTCCGCCGGCCTGATGAGCGTGTTTCTGGTGCTGGCCACTCTGGTGGGAGTGGTCGGAGCCGGCTGGGGAACGCAGTTCACCAGCGCCACCTTCAACATCGTCATGGCCGTCGTCGTCTTCGTGTTTGCTCTCAGCTTCCTGGGTGTCTGGGAAATCCCCATTCCCGGATTCGGCAGCAGCCATGACTCCTCGCAACAGGAAGGACTCGGGGCAGCGTTCGCCAAGGGGGTCCTGACCACCATCCTCGCCACTCCCTGCACCGGACCTCTGCTGGTGCCGGCGATGAGTTGGGCGGTGAGCCAGTCGATTGGAGTCACCTACGTGGTGCTGATGAGCGTCGGGCTGGGAATGGCGTTTCCCTACCTGCTGATCGGAGCCTTCCCGAGGCTGATCGCCTTCCTGCCCAAGCCGGGGATGTGGATGGAGACCTTCAAGCACGTGATGGGGTTTGTGCTGCTGGGCACCGTGATCTACCCGATGTTCGTGCTCTCGGGCGTCGACCCCGACATCGTCGTCCCCACGCTGCTGTTCCTCTTCTCGCTCTGGGCCGCCTTCTGGTGGATCGGCCGCGTGCCGCTGACCC
>CAUZEQ010000039.1:0-24021 GCA_963578885.1 Planctomycetota bacterium | reverse complement strand
ATCCAGCGTGATGGTTGTCCGCTGGGGCACCACTTCGCCGTGGACCGAGTCGGGAAACAGCCAGCGGACGCCGCAGTAATCGGCCAGGAACTTTTCGACGGCCCACTGTGCGGCGCGGTCTGCCTTGCCAGCGAGGACCAGGTGCACGCTCTTGCCCTGCTCGATGCACTGAATCACGTAGCCATCGGCCCGGATCCTGTCGATCCTCGGGACATGCTTCTCGACGAACTGGTCTCGGCCGACGTGGATGACGATCGTGGCGTTTTCCGCCTGGTCCGAAACCGAGATGCTGCGGCGACTGATTCGAGAGAGATAATTGCAGAGGTCTTTGGCAGCGTCTCGTTCAAGGGGCCGCGGACCGGCCACGACACGAGGCAGCGTCGCGCCCGGAGCGATCAGCGTGAACCGCTTGTCTGCCGCTTCCGTTTCTTCGGCCGTGCACGTCAGTGCGACGAAAACCGTCAGCACACCGACCCATCGCAACATCTCAAGAGGGCTCATGAATTCTCCCGGTTCAACTCAATGACAGCAGGGCCTTCGTGTGATGAGCGGTTCGCTGATCTTCTTCGAGTGAAGACTGCCACCGTGGAGGCAAAACCGCAACCGGCCTGTCTCTGGGATCCGCGCCGGATGATGCGGCTAGCACCCAGGTGGCCACCGCCCCAGAAGCCGAACGAAGTCACCGCCTTCAAAGAGGCGGTCACCGCTTGAGATGGAACGGGTAGATCACTCTCCAGTCCCGTTTCATGTCGACCACGGTCCACTTGTTCCCGGCGGCCTCGTCGAGTGCCTTGTCGAGGTGGCCGATCCGTGACCCCCGGTCGTAGGACCACTCGCGCTGGGCGTCGGTGTGACGGATGATGACTCCCAGCCGCTTGCCGCTACCGGTGGTGGTCCACTCCAGCATCTGCAGGTCGCCGTCGGAATTGCCGAAGGCTGCGATCGGCCGTCGACCGATGACCTTGCGGATGCTGATCGGCTTGCCGGAGGCGTTGTTGAAGAACTCGAATTCCGGCAACCTCAGCAATGCCGGCTTGCCGTCCCGCTGGACCGCCTGCGTCTTCAGGCGACTGCCGATGATCCGCTCGGGCGGAATCCCGTAGACCCGCGGAGCCCAGGCTCGCATGAACTCGAGATCGCCTCCCGAGACGATGTAGCTGCTGAAGTGGTTGGCCTTCAGGTAGGTCAGCAGCTCGAGCATCGGTTGAAACACCAGGTCGGTGTATGGTCGTTTGAATCTCGGATGCCGAGCCGACTTCAGCCACGAGGCGACCTCGCTGTGCAGTTCGCTGACGGTCAGGTCGCCACAGGTGGCGGCCGTTAGGGCCAGGAATCCCTTGTGATTTTCTGAGGTGAGCGCGACCAGGTCGTTGTCCAGGGCGGCCTGGAACGGTTGAGTGGTTCGCCACTGGGGACGGCTGTCGACCAGTTGCCTGGTCCGGTAAATCGAGAATTGCAGTTGGAAGTAGGCCGGCTGTTCGGACCAGAGTGTCCCGTCGTTATCGAACGTGGCGATCCGCTGTGAGGCCGGCACGAAGTGCGGACCCCGGGCATTGGTCACCGAGTGGACAAACTCGATGATCTGCCGCTTGGTGAGGCCGTCGTTCCACGAGGGCAGCGGATCGGACGCCGCAACGGGCGTGATCCACAGCGAGCAGAACACGATGCTCAGCAGCAACCAGCAGCGAAAGGCGATTCGATGCACCGCGGGGTCCCTGATACCTGGGAAGACGAGATCTCGCAGCCGGTCGGGGCGGCCGGTGATCAAGGGCCTTCGATCAGGGATAGCCCGGGGTGGAGTGGAGGTCAAGAGTCGTCCATGCCCGCGGTTGGGGCGTTGGACTGTTGCATTTCTTGAGGAATCCGGCGAAGGTTCGAATCCCGGTCGGAGTGCCGTCATCGGTCCCTGGTGTTGCACTCCTTCGGTCACCCCGATGGCTCCAGGACTTTGACGATGGTGGTTTTCGGAAGGGATCTGCGGTCCGCGATTCTCGTCGGTCTCTGGCTGGTTGCCGCCGTGTTGGTACCGGGAGCGGTGGCGGGGCAGAAGTCCGCGACCACGTTCTGGGTGACGGCCGACCAGTTGATGCCCGCCTGGGGCTTCTACCCGCTGCAGGCGACTTATGGCGGCACCAGGCCGCTGGGCCGCCATGCCGCGTGGTGTTCTGCCGGCAACTCGGGACGCCTGACCTGGATCGCCAAGTTTCCGCGGCAGGGCGACTACCACGTCTGGGTCCGAAATTACGGTGGCTATGGCACGGTGGACGTCTCGGTCGACGAACGTCGGTTGGTGGGGGGACGTGGAGGCAGTGGTGGTGGGCGATATGTCTGGCGGCACTCGGGCAGGATCTCGGTGACCGCCGGCATGCATCACGTCGATCTCGACGTCGACAAGGGCATGTTCGACGCCGTGGCTTTCACCACTGACGCGGAACTGGTTCCGACCAAGGACAAGTTGCCCGAGCCAATCACCAGGCCTCGCCTGCGGGCACCACGGACCTACCGCGATGATTCGCACCTGGCTGACCAGGCCGCCGGAAGGGGCTTTGTCGTCGGCCCGGTCATCGGCTTTGCAGGGACTCTCTACGACTGGCTGCCCGATCGGAAGGACAAACGTCCGTTTGACCGGCTGCGGATGTGGGGTGCGGCCAACCAGTACATCAACGGGACGTTTGCGATCCGTGCTATCCGGGACATCCCCGAATTGACCGTTTCGCTGTCGCGGCTGGAGGGGCCGGGAGGGGTGGTGCTGGAAACCGACGTCATCGACGTGCGGGTCGTTCATGTACGCGAGCGGAGGAACTCGTTGTTCCGGTCCAGCCAGGTCCGCATGCTGACTCCCGAGATCCTGTTGCGGGACGATCGTACGACGTTGCCGCCCAAGGGCAGGCAGGGTGGATTCGGTGGCGAGCGGTGCGTGACCCGGGTCCCGGCTCACGAAAGTCGCCAGTTCTGGCTGACCGTGCATGTGCCCGACGGCTCGCCGCCGGGCGAATATCGTGGTGAGATCATCTTCGGTGGATCGAGTGAGTCGCGACTGGCGGTTTCTCTCGACGTGCTGCCGATCAAGCTGAAGGCGGCCGAGGGGTACTACGGGATCTATCACCGGAACCAGACGACCAATCCGAAGAAAGCTCATCACGTCAGCGAGGCACGTTACCTGGCCGAGTTGCGGGACCAGGTGCGTCATGGACTGAATGCCGCCACGCTGTACTCGGGGTTCTCGACCCTGGGCCTGGCCCGGCAGGCGGGGATGACCAGGGCCCCGTGCCTGATGCACTGGCCCGACGGCAACGCGGCCAAGCAGGTGGCGGCGGCAAAGAAAATGGGGTTCAGCGACCTGTTCTATTACGGGGTTGATGAACCGACCCAGCCGGCTGCGATCGAGCGTTGCCGCAAGGAGGCCGAACGGCGTCGCGCCGCCGGCTTGCACATGTTCACGGCGATCAACAGCAAGCCGGCACAACTGGCCACGCGAGATTTCATCGATCGACCGGTCTACAACATCTACGTCTTCGGCGGACCGGACAATGCCGAGGTGATGTACGCCCGCAAGAAGGGATTTCGCCCGATTTCCTACTGGGTCACGGCAACCGCCTTTCCACTGCCGTACCGGGCGCTGACCGGACTCTACAACACCCGCTGCGGGTACCTGGGTTCGAGTCCCTGGGCCTACCAGGATTTTCCCGGCAATGGTCTCTACGATCCCGATAAGCCGGTGCACAAGGTGTCGTACCCCGACGAGTTCGGACAGCCAATCCCGACGCTGGCCTGGGAGGCGCACCGTGCCGGGATCGACGATGTCCGTTATCTCGAAGCACTCGACCGGGCCATCGCCACCGCGATGGGTCGCTTGAAGCAGCCCGATCCGCCGTCGCAACTGGCCACCGCGCTGGAGGCGGCCCGCGCGACCCGCAAGGCACGTTTCGAGTCGATCGGCCAGCGTTGGCTCGAGTACTTCTGCCATCTGAAACCGGGCGACTTGGACCGATCTCGCCGCGGATTGGCCGACGCACTCGTGCGGTTGAATGCCGCCCAGGAATGACCGGACCCAGGAAGGAAGTTGACCCGATGATCGTCGTCACCAACCGGATTCCCGTGGCCAGTGGTCACGAGATCGATTTCGAGGATCGGTTCCGGAACCGGGTGCACCTGGTTGACCAGGCGCCAGGCTTCATTCGCAACGAGGTGCACCGGCCTCGCCCGGTCCGCTTCGACCACGAGCAGGGGACCTTCGTGGATGATTCGGACGTGGAGGGGTACTACGAGGTGAAGACGTGGTGGGAGTCGATGGACAACTTTGTCGACTGGACCCGCAGCCCGGCGTTTGCCGAAGCCCACGCGAACCGGGCGCCCCGGGAGATGTTCCGGGGACCCAGCCAGCTAGACGTCCACGAGGTGTTTCTCTCGACCGATTTTTCGGGGGAGTGAAGCGGCTTCGCGACTGGCGGCCCTGGTCGACTACTGGGCGGCCAGGATGAAATCGACGATCGGCGTTGGGTCCTTGAGGCTGTGGGGGTGATGCTTGCCACCCTTCTTGACGATCAGCTTGATCGTCCCGCCCCACTTGCGGTACCTCCGGGCGAACTCGGCGGTGTGCTCCTCGAACGGAACACTCTCGTCGGCATCGCCGCAGACGTGGATCAGCGGCACCTTGGCCCTGGCCAGCACCCGGGCGGTGTCCATCGCGTCGCGGGTGTAGGCCTGGGCCTTCTCGAGCGAGAGGTCGTGGGCCTTCATCCACGCCTGGAGTTTCTTGAGGTCCGGTGAGCCGGCTTTGCGGCCCTTGACGTAGGGCCGGATGCCCATCGTCGGGGCGTCTCCGTAGATGCACGAGACCTGCCCGGGGTGCCGGATGGCCCAGTGGTAGATCATCAATCCACCGCGACTCATGCCTTCCAGCGCCGGTCGTTTCGAGAAGCCGTGCCGGGTGGTCAGGAACCGGTAGCAGGTGTCCCAGCGGGAGATGGCCCGAGCGTTTCCCCAGAGGTCGGCCACGTCGCAGTAGACCAGGTGAAAGCCCTTCTTCAACAGGGCGATGTCGGTTTGAGGTTCGTGAGCCCAGAATCGTGCTCGCCAGATCCAGGGGCGTCCCTTGGCGGCCTGGGCGGGAGTTACGACACGGCAGGCGATGTCGCCGCCGCGGGCGTCCTTCAGCGGGAAATCGTAGCGGTCGAAGCCGTTCCAGTCGGTTTTCTTGCCCGGGAACGGTGCGTCAGCATCGCCGGCAATCGACGTGCTCCCAATCAGTGTGCTCCCCACGACAATGCACCAGGCGAGACCGGAAATGCGTTGAGCCTGGCAGAGATTGGTCATACGGTTCACCGGGATTATCCCTGTACGCACCGGGAGTGGTTTGGCAACGATGTCAGGGTAGCAAACAGGATGCGGAGTGGGCAAAGCGTGGAACTGTCGTTGGATCGGATGGACTGCTGAGAGCCGATGAGCCTTGCCGATCGCCGTTTTTCCGGTCATCGGCTGAAAGGGTGCCGGCCATTGCGTGTAGTGATTGACGAGGAGGATCGGTTCTGTGGAACGCGGAGGGGCGAGATGAGACACCGAACCCGTTGCCAACGACGATCCGGCATGGTGGTGTTGACCGGCGTGATACTGGTCATGGCCGGGACGGAGACGGCTCAGGCGGCGACGAAGCCACCGGTTGTCCAGATGGTCACGTATCGCAACACGCCGACCGGCCGTGCGTACCTGTGTCGTCCGTCCGGCGACGGGCCTTTTCCGGTGGTGATCTACCATCATGGAGGCTTCACACCGAGGATCGGGGGAGCACCAAAAGAGACCTGCCAGGCGTTGGCCCGGGCCGGGTTCATCGGCCTGGCGCCGATCCGCCGCCAGGCGATCCAGTTGAAGGGCCAACTCGAGGATGTCGAGGCGTCGATCGAATACGCCAAGCGGCTCGACGGTGTCGACGCGGAGCGGATCGGTCTGATCGGCTTCTCGCGTGGTGGCCTGCTGACGCTGATGGCCGGAACGCAGCGACGCGATCTGAAGGCACTGGTCGTGATGGCACCGGCACCGGGACGTGGGGCCATCCGGCGTGTGCTGTCACGGGCCAGGGAGATCAGGGCGCCGGTGTTGACGTTGGTCGCCGCCAATGACCGTCGCCAGGCCGACCATGTGAAGATTGCCCGGGAGGTCGACCGGACACTGAAGTCGGTCGGAAACCAGCATCGCCTGATCGTCTATCCCGCGTTCGGCAACGACGGGCATCGGATGTTCTTTCAGGTCGGAGATTACTGGAAGGACGTGCAGAAGTTCCTCGAGCAACGGCTCGAGAAAAAGACGCCCAGCCACCCTGGATCAAGACGATAGATTGTCCGGTGGGGTTGGTTGCCCGATGGGCTAGAACAATCCAAGAATCGGCTGGCCCGATTCCACCAGTCGCCTCGGGCGGTTCAGCGTGTCGTGGTACAGGAAACCGGGGTCGATCCCGACGGCGTGGTAGATGGTGCTGACCAGGTCGTAGGGATGCACCGGATCGGTCTTGGGCCACGCGCCGTGCCGGTCGGACTGTCCGAAGACTTGTCCGGGACGAACGCCGCCACCGGCCACCAGGAAGCTGTAGCACTCGGGCCAGTGGTCTCGACCACCGGGGCCGACGTTGTTGGTGGTTGGTGAGCCGATCCGTGGCGAGCGGCCGAATTCGCCGACGGCGATCACCAGGGTTCGCTCGAGCAGTCCCCGGCCGGCCATGTCGTCGATGAAGGCCGAGAGTGACCGGTCGAATACCGGGCAGCGGTGGTCACGGAGCATCGGGAAGTTGTTGCGGTGAGTGTCCCAGGACCCGTCGGGGCCCGTGACCGGTTCGGTGTCGGAGCCGGCCGGCCAGGTCACCTGCACAAACCGTGTCTCGGCTTCGATCAACCGCCGGGCCAGTAACAGCGACTGTCCGAACCGGGTCATGCCGTACCGCTCGCGGGTCGCAGTCGACTCGACATCCATCCGAAACGCCTCGGCGGCCCGTCGGGTCTGGATCAACGACAGGGCCTGTTCGTAGTACTGGTCGAAGCTGATCTTTGCGGCGGCGGGAATCGGATCGAGGCGACTGCGGTGTCGGTCGATGAGGGCACGCAGATCGACGCGCCGGCTGACCCGATCCAGCGTGATGTCACTGGGCAGCGTGAATCCCAGCGGCTGGATCGGCTTGGTGGCATCGTCGTACATCGTGTAGGGGTCATAGGCGGCTCCGAGCAAGCCGGCCGCCTGGCCGACCCCGGTCACCTTGCCCTCGCGGACCGGAGCACCGACGGCGACGTAGCCGAACCGGCCGCGGTCGGCTCGGCGGTAGCGGCCGACGTTGGCTCCGATCGACGGCAGGTCATCGCGCGAGGGCGGGATGGCGAGGCCGGTTGGTGAGAAGTTGGTCGGGCTGTGGCCGGTCATCAGCATGTAGATGGCCGCCCCATGATTGCGGAGTCCCTTGGGGTCGACCCCAATCGAGCGGACCACCGAGTAGTGCTGGCTTACCGCCGCCAGCCTGGGCAGGACCTCCCCGATGTGCAGGTCTGGCGTTCGAGTGGCGATCGGCTGAAATTCGCCGCGGATCTCCGCGGGTGCCTTTGGCTTGGGGTCCCACAAGTCGATGTGGCTGGGTGACCCCTGCAGGTAGATCAGCACGACCGAGTCGGCGGCTCCGAAGCCGTTTTGGCCGCGTCGCGAGGCCGGTGCGGCGTGGGACCGCTGTCGAAGAATGTCGGGCAGGCCCAGTCCCACCAGCGACAGGCTTCCGACCGTCAGCAGGTCGCGACGCGCGATCCCGTCACACAGTTGTCGGGACCGGGAGATGTGGGAATCGAACAACGAGAACATCGGGATGCTCGGTGAGCCGGGGCATTGGTCGGTGGCCAGTGTATCACGCTGCGGTTGTTGTCGACGGGTCCAAAACCGAGGATGGCGATCGACATCTTCCTGGGCGAGGAGACAGTGATGAGCATGCGTGTTGTACCACGAGTCGCCTGGCTGATCGGGGTCCTGCTGCTGGGGAGCCTGTCAGCCATCGGCGACCTGGCGATCGCCGATGTGGTGCTGGTGAAGGCCGGCCAGCCGGTCGCAACCATCGTGCTGGGCCGCCGTCCCACCTCATCGGCGCAACTGGCAGCTTTCGAATTGCAGCACTACGTGGACAAGATCTCGGGAGTCCGTTTGCCGATCGTCCGCGAACCGGAACCGGTCTCGGGCACGGTGGTGCTGGTTGGCCACAGTCGCCGGAGCATGGGACTGGGGGTCACCCAGAAGGGGTTGGCTCCCCAGGAATACGTCGTGCGGACACACCCCGACGGGCTGCTGCTGTGCGGCCATGACGGACCGAAATTCGACACGCTCAGCTACGACTCCTACAGCAGCATCTACCAGGCGGTCTCGCAGCCGATCGGCACCTGCTACGCCGTCCATTCGTTCCTGGAAAACCAGCTCGGCGTGAAATGGTATCTGCCCAACGACAAGCTGGGCGAGGTGGTGCCCCGGGCCCGGGACATCGTCGTGGGCAAGCTGGCGATCCGCAGGCATCCCGACCTGCCGGTTCGGGCCGTCTACCCGCTGTTCGTCAACACCGAGCGGTTGGTGTTTACCGAGTGGGACAAGCCGCAGGCGTTCCAGTCGTCTTGGGTCAACGCGCGGACCAGCCTGTTGTACTGGGTCCGCAACCGGTTCTGGGGGGGCCTGGTGCATAACGCCAACCACTCGTTGTCGTATTACGGCGATGCCTTCGGGGCGACTCACCCGGAGTGGTTTAGCACCAAGAGCCTGGCCAGGATGAAACAGCTGAACTACCAGAGCGAGGTGCAACCGTGCCTCTCGTCGCCGGGGTTCCGCAAGCAGGTGGTCTCGATCGCGCGAGACTACTTTTCGGGGCGACCCGAGCCGTTTCCCGGAGCGTATCGGGCCGCGGCGGGCCGGTTCTTTTCGGTGATGCCCAACGACAACACCAACATGTGTGGATGTGCCGATTGCCGGCGGCTGTATCGACCGGGTGCGGGTCCCGCGGGGAACGCCAGCCGATACGTGTGGGGGCTCGTCAACGAGGTGGCTCGCGAGGTCGGCAAGACCCACCCCGATGCGAGGATCGCGTGCTGTGCCTACTTCAACTACACCACTCCGCCCCAGGGACTGGTGTTCGAGCCGAACGTCGCCGTTGAGTTCTGCAAGTTCTATACCTACTACGGTCGTCCCGCCGCGCGGCTGCGCGACCACAGCCGGATCGCTGAGTTTGTGGACAAGAACCAGGTCAAGTTCTTCACGACCTGGGAATACCTGCTCAAGCCCCACATCAACGAGTGGGCGTTTCCGTGCCTGGTGCCGCATGTCCACGCCGCTGACGTGCGGGGGATGCGGAAGATTGCAGGCTTCCAGGGAGGGCGATTGCAGTTCCTCTACATGCAGACCCACAACGGTACGACTGCCAATGGTGGGGTGGCACAGGTCAGCCCGGTGCTCGACTTCATGAACCTCTACTGGAGAATGAAGCTCTACGACGACACGCGGCTGGATATCGACAGGGCACTCGACGAGTACTACCGGAGGTTCTTCGGTCAGGCGGCCGCGTCGATGAAGCAGTTCTACTCGGCAATCGAGAGCCGCTGGATGAAGTTTGGTACCGGCCAGAACTCGCGGACGTGGTGGAACCGGATGGGCACTCGAGAATTCCTGGCCGGGTTGACCGAGGTGGTGGCCGAGGCGCGGCAGGCGACCGATGAGGGCAGCCTCTTCCGGCGTCGCGTCGACCTGGTCGAGGAGGGCATCCTGCAGCACATGCTCAAGAGCCGGGTTCGTTACGAGGCGTCGTCGATCGCCGAAGCGGCCCCGATGGCAACCTCGGCCGTGGCCCGCGTCGTCGGCAAGGTGTCAAAGGAGACATGGCACGCCGATTCCACCTGGGCGACGGCACCCTGGCAACAGATCACCCGGACTCTAAAGAACCAACCGGTGCCGCAGAAGACGGCGTTCCAGCTGGCCTGGGACGACTCGCGGCTCTACATCAAAGCCCGCTGCGACGAGCCACTTGTGTCGTCGATCAAGGCGGTGACCCGCGACCGGGACGTGGGCGGATTCAGCGACGATTCGATCGAACTGTTCGTCGATCCGACCGGGTTGGGAAAGAGCTTCTACCAGTTCTGCATCACCAGTCGCGGCGTCGTTTATGACGCTCGCGAAACGCCCGCTGCGATCGGTGCCACGGCCAACATCGGCTGGAATTCGGGCATCGAGGTGCGGACGTCTGTGGGAAAGACGTCGTGGGAGTTGCGAGCGGCGTTGCCGTTGGCGCGGCTGGGTGGCCAGTCACCTCGGCCCGGATCGACCTGGCGCTTCAATCTCTGCCGCAACCGGTTCGCCGAGCGGGGCAGCCCGCCGTTTTCGGCCTGGTCCTTGAGTCCGTCCGGGTTCGGAGACCCGGCCCGGTTCGGGCTGATCACGTTCAACGGGGCGGACGATTTGGGTGGCCTGGTCTGGAATTGCGACTTCAGCGGGTCCGCCTTCGGTGAGCCGCGCGAGGGGGCCTTGCTGTTGGGTCGAGACGGCTGGTACGAAAACACCCGGTACGCCAACCGGGGCTGGGACCGATCACTGACGGTGGCCGGCAGCGGCCGGGGCCGCCGTGCCGTTTGCGACGTCAACTCGACCTGCCCCAGCGACGTGCTGCCGATGCACTCGGTTAGCGTGGCTCCGGGTGTGGTCTCAGTCGAGGTCGACTTCCGCCGCGGGTCGTTGATCAACCAGCCCACGCTGTCGATCGATGATGCCGATGGACACTCCATCGCGGTCGTGCACGCCTGGTCGGGGCGACGTGACCTGGTGGCGGTCGCGGTGCCCAATGACAGGCAGAACTATGGCGACCTTCAGCACGGACTGGGCGATGTGGTCGGGACCGGTGGGTGGTTTGGCCTCAAGCTGGTCATCAACACCGACGCGCGGACGATCGAGGCGTTTGTCCGCAAGGGTCAAGGCGGCTGGGTGCCGCTCAACCGACAGCCGCTGCCGTATTTCGACGCCAAGGCCCGGGGCACCACCTGGTTCCTGCGGATGGGGACCTACCTGCACAAGGCGGCTGAGAACAACGTACTGGAAATGGACAACATCGCCGTTCGCCAGGTGTCACGATTGCCGTGATCGATTCCCATCGGTGTGCGAAAAAAAGGCCGGGGTGGTTGATGGTCTGCCGATGAAGTACAAAGGGGGCGCGAGGGGTGTAGGTCGAGTGACAATCGGAGGGCGCTGATGCTGACGATCAACGGAACCGGCAGCCGCCTGTGTGACGGGATGACCCGTCGCGATGCGTTGAAGATCGGCGGCCTGGGCCTGGGCGGGCTGTCCCTGGCTGAGTTGCTGGCGGCCGAAAAGGCGGCCGGGATCACGGGGTCTCACAAGGCCGTGATCATGATCTACATGTGTGGTGCTCCGCCGCACCAGGACATGTACGACCTGAAGATGGAAGCCCCGAGCAACATCCGCGGCCCGTTCCGGCCGATCGACACCTGCGTGCCGGGGATCCGGATCTGCGAGCACATGCCGATGCTGGCCGGCGTGATGGACAAGTGCATCCCGTTGCGCAGTGTCTACGGTTCGCCCAACGGATCTCACGATTCGTTCATCTGCTACACCGGTCACAGCTTCGTCAACCAGCCAACGGGCAACTGGCCGTCGATGGGTGCGGTGGCGTCGAGACTGCAGGGGGCGACCAACGTCTCGATGCCCCCCTTCATCGGTCTCTCGCCCAACACCGGCCATCCTCCCTACGGGTCACCGGGTCATCCGGGGTTCCTGGGCATCAGCCATGCTGCCTTCCGCCCCTCGGGGCCCTCGCGGGCCAACATGAAACTCAACGCCGGCATCACGCTCGGACGGCTCGGCAACCGCAAGCAGCTGCTCGCCGGGCTGGATGCCTTCCGTCGCACTCACTCCTCGGACAAGTCGCTTTCCGGACTCGACGACCTGAATCGCCAGGCGCTGGATATCCTGACCTCCAGCCGCCTGGCCGACGCCCTGGACCTCTCGAAGGAAGACCCGGCGGTCCGTGAGCGGTACGGCAAGGGGAGCCCGAAGAACTACGGTGACGGAGCACCGCGGAACCCCGAGCACTTCCTGATGGCCCGCCGGCTGGTCGAAGCCGGTGCCCGGGTGGTGACGCTCAACTTCGGGCGATGGGACTTCCACAGCAACAACCACAACACGGCTCGCGACACGCACCTGCCGATCTTCGATCGCTCGCTGGCGACCCTGATCGCCGACCTGTACGAACGCGGGATGGGTGAGGACGTCTCGGTGGTCGCCTGGGGCGAGTTCGGCCGCACGCCGACGATCAACAAGACCGCCGGACGGGACCACTGGCCGCGGGTGGGTGGTGGGTTGATTGCCGGAGGTGGGATGCAGACCGGCCAGGTCATCGGTTCCACCGATCGCAACGGGGCGGTTCCCAAGGACCGGCCGGTGCATTTTGGCGAAGTGTTTGCCACGCTGTACCGTAACCTCGGCCTGGATCCCGCGACCATGACATTGCCGGATCTCTCGGGACGCCCGCAGTACATCGTCGACCAGCACGTGCCGCTGCCCGAGGTTTAGTGGCAGTGCGACAGCGACTGGAGTGGTGAGGTCGCCGGGGGTCTTACGGGGTTGTGCCGGGCAAAATCTGCCGAGTTGGCGGCTGGTCCATGTAAGGGTGGGTTGATGCAACCGAGTCGAGATCCGATCAGCCGTGTGGCGCTGATGGTCTTGGTCGCTGCATCCACGTCGTCGGTCCACGGCGCCGACGGCATCGATTACCTCCGCGACGTGAAGCCGATCTTCAGGACGCACTGCGTCCGCTGCCACGGGCCGTTGAAGAGTGAAGCCAGGCTGCGGCTGGATACGCGGAGCCTGGCGGCAAAGGGTGGTGAAAACGGTGCCGCGCTGGTCCCCGGCCAGGCCGCGGCGAGCCTGTTGCTGAAGCGGGTGACTGCCGAAGAGGAGACCCGGATGCCGCCCGAGGGCATGGGGCTTTCCCAGGCTGAGCTGGCCACACTGACGGCCTGGATCAGCGGTGGAGCGGTCGCGCCGGAGGACGAAGAGCCCGCGGATCCGCGGAATCACTGGTCCTATCAACGGGTTCGACGTCCCGCGGTGCCGGCGGCCGAGGGAGAGTGGAGTCACAATCCGATCGATGCGTTCATTGCTCGAGGCCACGTGCGCGGGGGCGTGGCTGCCGCGAAGCAGGCGTCGCCTGAGGTGCTGCTGCGGCGGGCGAGCCTGGACCTGATCGGGCTGCCGCCGTCGGTTGAGCAGTTGCAGAGCCTGCAGGCAGATCCGTCACCGGCCGCCTACGCCCGGGCCGTCGACAGCCTGCTCGAGAGTCCTCATTACGGCGAACGCTGGGGGCGGCACTGGCTGGACGTGTGGAGGTACAGCGACTGGTACGGGTTCCAGAGCGAGGTGCGGTTCAGTCAGAAGAACATGTGGCACTACAGAGACTGGGTGGTCGAGTCGCTGAACGCCGACAAGGGCTATGAGCGGATGGCGATGGAGATGCTGGCCGGGGACGAGATGACTCCCTTTGAGATCGGGGCCTTGCGGGCCACCGGGTTCCTGGTCCGCAACCGCAACACCGACAGCCGCGAGCAGTGGATCCGTGACACGGTCGAACACACCGCGAAGGCCTTCCTGGCAATGACGATCGCCTGTGTCCAGTGTCACGACCATCCCTACGACCCGATCTGGCACGACGAGTACTACCGATACCGCAACATCTTCGAGCCGGTGCAGGTGGCGATCGACAGCGGCGGCGGGGGTCCCGACGGGATCGACCTGGCCGGCGTGGCACGGATCTTCGATCGTGACCAGAACGCGGCCACCAGCTTCTACATTCGCGGCAACGACAAGACACCCGACAAGACGCGGAAGATCACCCCGGGGATTCCCCAGGTGATCGGCGGCTGGGTCGAACCGAGCTCGGTCGGCCTGCCCCCGGAGGGTCGGGTTCCGCACCTGCGTCCGGCCGTCGCCGATCAGACCCTCGAGCGGCTCAACCACAACATCTCCGCCGCCGAGGAGGCCATGGCGACGGCCATGGCACTCAAGGCGGATTTCCAGAAGCGTCTCGAGGCACCCGGTGTGCCTCCCGAGAAACCCGGACCCGGCAACAGGATCCGCGACACGTTTGCCCCGAAGCGCAGCCCCGCCTGGCGAACCGGTGCCGGGGCATGGGCCGAATTGCCCCAGGGCGGACTGGCACAGACTCAGGTCGGTGAGGATGTCGAGGGCTGGCTCGAGTTCACCCCGCCGGGCGGATCACCGCTCGAGTTCACTCTGCACGCGGTGCTCAAGATCACCGGCGGCGAGTCCACTCGGGAAGCGGGCATCACCTTTGACCGCCACGACAAGGGAGGCCGCAACGAGGGGGTGTATCTGACGGCATCAGAGGACCGCGCCGGGCTGGGCTTTTTCAGCGTATTCGATGGCGAGCGTCATGACTCGGACCCGCTGTTCCGAGCCTTCGACGTGCCGCTGGGTCGTGAGTTCGCGCTGCGGATCCATGTGCGGGGCCAGTTGATCAACGTCTACGTCAACGACGTCCTGCTGGCAGCTCACAAGCTGCCCGCTCGAGAACCCGGCGGCATTCGGCTGTGGACCTGTGACGCGTCGGCCGAGTTCAGCCTGCTGCAGCTCGACAGCCTGCCGGGCAACCTGGCGATGGCCCCGGCCGATTCGATCAAGCAGTTCTCGCCCACCGCCGAACTGGATGCGGCTCACGCATCGCACACAGCCTTCTTCGATGCCATCCACGAGCTGGCACGGCTGCGGCGGGCGACCCAGCGAGGGGAACTGGCGTCGTTCCAGGGCACCCTGGCGGCTGAACGGGTTCGTCTGTATGACGTGCCGCTGCGTGAGGATCTGGAGGGAGTGGCCGCACACAAGAAGAAGGTCGAACCCCTGGCGATCGTCGCCCAGATGGCACAGCGTGGCCTGGCGGTGGCGAAAGCCCGCGAGGCGAAGTTCCTGGCCGAGCAGTCGCTGGTGGTCGCAAAGGGTCGCCGGCAAAGTGGGCTGCCTCCGGGTGTCGCCGCCGATGCGAAAGCGGCAATGCTCCAACTGCTCGCCAAGGCGGTGACCGATGCCGAGAACAAGGCGAAGGCGACATCCCAGCAGCTGACCACCTCGCTGGAAACGCTCGAAAAGCCCTCGACTGCAGCCTACAGCGGCCTGCCGGGCCAGTACGGCTCGTCGTCGGGTCGGCGGCTGTCCCTGGCCCGCTGGGTCGCCGACGCCAGGAATCCTCTGACGGCCCGCGTGGCGGTCAATCACATCTGGTTGCGGCACTTCGGCCGTGCCCTGGTGACCAGCGTGTTCGAATTCGGGCTCAGTGGCGAGAGGCCGAGCCACCCTGAGCTGCTCGACTGGCTGGCCTCGGAACTGGTCGAGCCATCGATGGAGCCGGTCGGGGGTAGGGGGCCTGTGGCCTGGAAGAAGGGGAGCCCCGAGTCGCGGCCCTGGTCGATGAAGCACCTGCACCGCCTGATTGTCACCTCCCGAGCCTACCGCAGTGCCTCCTCACCCCTCGAAAAGCCTCTCGCCACCGATCCCGACAACATCCTGGCCTGGAGAATGCCCTCACGCAGGATGGACGCCGAGACGGTGCGGGACAGCATCCTGAGCGTCGCGGGCGGACTCGATCCGACACTCGGCGGACCCGACATCGCCTCGAGTGACGGCCTGAAGGTGCCTCGACGCAGTCTCTACTTCCACCAGTCGCCCGAAGACCAGATGGCGTTTCTGAAACTGTTCGACGGGGCGGATCCGGCCGAGTGTTACCAGCGGCATGTCAGCATCGTGCCGCACCAGGCCCTGGCACTGTTCAACAGCGAGATCTCACTGGTTCACGCCCGCCGCCTGGCCCGGAAGCTGACGGTCGAGGAATCGGCCAAGAAGTCGGGGAAGCCGGGGACGCCGGTTGCGGCACAGGTCTTCGTGGAACGGGCGTTTCGGCAGGTGCTCTCGAGAGACGTGACGACGGCCGAGGCGGCGATTTGCCTGGAGTTCCTGGTAAGTCGCACGGCGGCCTACACGCAGGCCAAGACTCTCCGGCCCCCGCAGGCGCTCTCGAAGAGCGGCGCTGCACCCTCGGCCGACCCCGCACTGCACGCTCGAGAAAACCTCGTGCATTCGCTGTTCAATCACCACGACTTCGTGACGATCAAGTGACCCTCGACGCAATTCTCGGATTCGAAACGACAGCAGAGCGGTGACCGGCATGACCAACCAGCAGTCGCGACGCACGTTCCTGGCCGATACCGGCATGGGCTTCACCGGCCTGGCCCTGGGGGCGATGTTGCACGAGGACGCGGTGGCCGATCAGGCAGCCGGCCGGGGGACGCGGCTCGAGGCCGAGCCGCATTTTCCGGCGAAGGCCGACTCGGTGATCTGGATCTTTCTGACCGGCGGACTGAGTCACATGGAGAGCTTCGACATCAAGCCGGCGCTCAACAAGTACGACGGCAAGACATTCGAGGAGACTCCGTTTGCGGCGTTCCTGGACAAGGAGCGTCGCGAAAAGGACCTCGCCGGAGCCGGCAGCCAGGTGCCGCCACGCGACAACCTGATGCGGCTGCAGACCGGCTACCACGCCTACGGGGACTGTGGCCTGGAGGTGGGGGACTGGTTTTCGAACATCGGCGAATGTGCCGATGACCTCGCGGTGGTCCGCTCGCTGTGGACGGTGCACCCCAACCACGGCATGCAATTGACCTGGCACACCGGCCAGCATGTCCGCGATGGGGCCAAGCCGACGATCGGCAGCTGGGTCTCCTACGGACTCGGTTCTTTGAACCAGCAACTCCCCAAGTTCATCGTGATGGGTCATTCGATCGGTGGCTGCTGCGGTGGTGAGTTTGCTCATGGAGCCAATTACCTGGGCCCGCATCACGCCGGAGTGAAGCTCTCGACCGACCCCGACAACCCGCTGCCGTTTGTGACTCCCTACGGGCAGGGTGTGACGGCCAGCGAACAGGCGGCCCAGCTGGACCTGATCGGCCGGCTGAATCGGGCCGTGGGGGTCGAGTACCCCGACGACCCGCAGCTGCGGGCCCGGATCCGTTCCTACGAGCTGGCCGCCGGGATGCAGACGGCGGTGCCGGAGTTGATGGACTTTGAGACCGAGACCGAGGCGACTCAGCAGATGTACGGGATCGACCAGGAGGCGTCTCGGGAGTTCGGCACTCAATGCCTGGCCGCGCGGCGGATGGTCGAAAAGGGGGTCCGCTTCGTGCAGCTGTATCACGGGGCCGGCAGTGCCGGGAAGTGGGACGCTCATAACGAAATCAAGAAGCGATACGACCGCGAGGCGCCCAGGGTCGACAAGCCGATCGCCGGTCTGCTGAAGGACCTCAAGCGACGCGGGATGCTCGAGCGAACCCTGGTCGTCTTCGGCTCGGAGTTCGGTCGGTCGCCGGGGGCCCAGGGGTCCGGTCGAGACCATCACCCCCAGGGATTCTGCTGCTGGCTGGCCGGTGGCGGGATCAAGGGCGGGGTGACTCACGGAAAGACCGACGAGCTGGGTTTCTACGCGGTCGAGGACCGTCACTACGTCACCGATGTGCATGCCACGGTGCTGTACCAGCTGGGACTGGATCCGTTGCGGCTGGAGGTTCCTGGCCGCAAGCGGATCGACATGCACCGTGGGGCGCCGATCCACGAGATCATTGCCTGATGCCGTCTTGCGGCACGCCGTGCGGATTGAGAGACTCGTGAGACCGATCGGCGTAGGCCGATGTATCGGGTAGACGCAGCGCCGCCGGGAGTGCCCGGCGATGGCCACGAGACGAGGATGCGATGATCTCTGATCTCCCCAGGCGTGCCACGCGTGTCGGCCTGTTGCTGGGGTTGGGATGTCTGGTTGTCGTGTCGTGTGGTTCGGCCCACGCCGGCGAGGAGTCGTTGCTCGAGCGGGACGTGCTGCCGATCCTGACGAAGAACTGCATGGGCTGTCACGGTGGTCTGAAGCAGGAAGGGGGTCTCGATCTCAGAACGATGCCCTCGATGCTCAAAGGGGGCGAGTCGGGGCCGGCGATCGTGAAGGGGAGTGCTGCCAAGAGCGAGTTGTGGAAGCAGGTCGCCAGCGACAACATGCCCTCGGGCGACGACCGCGAAAAACTCTCGGCGGCTGACAAGTCGCTGATCAAGGCGTGGATCGACGCGGGGATGCCGACCGTCTCGCAGCGTCAAAAGGATGTCGACACGCTGCTTTCCGGGACCAAGCGACACGAGCCGAAGCGGGTGGCCGCAGCCATCGACGAGCACCTGGGTGGATTCCTGAAGACGGCCGGCTTGAAGCCGGCGGCGATCTGTGACGATGCGGCGTTCCTGAGACGGGCCTGGCTGGATTTGTCCGGCCGGGTGCCGACGGCCGAGGAAGCTGCGAAGTTCCTCGACAGCAAGGACGCGGACCGTCGCGCCCAGCTGATCGACGGGTTGCTCGGCAAGCCGGAATTCGGCAAGCAGTTCGGGCGGACCTGGCGCGAATGGATCTGCCCGCCCGAGTTGCCCTCGGGCGGCAACGCCGGTACACAGCCGTATGCTCAGGCGAAGGCGTTGGGCGACTGGATGGGCCGCAGGCTGACGGAGGGGGCTTCGTGGGCCGAGATCACTCGTGAGATCCTGACGGTTACCGGCGAGATCAAGAAGAGTCCGCAGGTGATCTTCTATTCGCTGGTTGGTGAGGGTGGTAAGACGAGTGCCGATGGGACGTCGCGGGCGGTCGCCTCACTGTTCATGGGCGTTCAGCTGCACTGTGCCCGTTGCCACGATGACCCGTATCGCGACTGGTCGCAGCGTGAGCACTGGGGTCTGGCGGCGTTCTTCGGTCGGTCGCAGGGCGACTTCAACAAGATCGAGGTGGGCAAGGGAGCCAGCAAGAAGCCCGGCGAGATCTCGATTCCCGGCTCGGCGTTCAAGAACTCCGGCCAGACCGTCAAGGCGGCCTTCCTGCGTGGTGCCACCTACGAGGTGAAGGGGGCCGACGACCTGAGGCCGGCATTTGCCAAGTGGCTGACGACCGCCGAGAACCCGTTCTTTGCCAGGTCACTGGTCAACCGCGTCTGGTTCTATCTCTTCGCCCGCGGGATCGTGAACCCGATCGATGACTTCCGCGAACTGAACCCGCCGTCTCATCCGGGCCTGATCAAGATGCTGGCTGGTGAGTTTGCCGCGGCGGAGTTTGACGTCAAGCACCTGTTCCGCTGCGTGTGCAACTCACAGGCCTACCAGCGGACCAGCCGCTTTGTCACCGGAGGCGACGATCGAGCCCGACAGGCTCTGACGACGGCGTTTGGTCGGATGCCGATACGGTTGATGACCGCCGACATGCTGTTCGATTCCCTGAAGCGGGCCTACGGCGACGAGAAGCTGGACCTGCGGACCTCCTCGGGCGACTCCACCACGGGTATGGCTGCACCGGTGGGAGATGCGTGGCTGGAGTTCCAGCGGCGGTTCGCGATCAACGAGGAGGATGCCACCGACTTCACTCACGGCGTGGCCCAGATGCTGACCATGATCAATCACCCCCGCCTACTGGCTCGTAGCAAGGCACTGGATGCCTTCCAGAAAAAGACTCCCGAGGCCCAGGTCGACGCGACCCTCGAGTGGCTTTACCTCAGCACGCTGTCGCGGCGACCCAGTCAGCTCGAGGCGTCTGAGGCTCGTGAGTTTGTCAAGAATTCTCCTGACACCAACTCGGCCTACGACGGGGTGCTCTGGATGCTGGTCAACCGCAGCGAATTTCTGCTGGTGAGGTGACCGGAGACTGGTCCCACGAGGACATCATCCGGAGGGATCCGGAGCCTGACACGGAGCGAAGGAAGCCTGACACGGAGCGAAGTCATTATGCGAAGGATGCGAACGATGCGAAGAACAGCACGCAGAGCCAGCCCGACGCTTCGACGTCGCGACCTGTTGAAACTCACGGCCGCCGGCCTGGTCTCGGGCGTCTCGGTGCCGTGGTTCGAGGCCCTGGCCGATTCGGGCATCGAGGCGCCTCGAAAGAAGTCCTGCATCCTGTTGTGGATGGACGGTGGCCCCAGCCAGCAGCACACCTTCGACCCCAAGCCAAAGGGCGAGTTCGCTCCCAGGCCCACCTCGGTGCCGGGCATCAACATCGTCGAGCACCTGCCTCAACTGGGTGCGATGATGGAGGACCTGGTGCTGGTGCGGTCGATGACGACCGAGATCAACGGTCACTACGACGCCAAGTACTTCCTGCACACCGGCTACAAGCGGACGACGGCGTTCGAGCACCCCTCGATCGGCTGCATCGCCTCACAGCAGGTCAGCCACCCCGGCGACCAGATGCCGCCCTTTGTCACGATCGATGCCGGCTACGACCGCAACGATGGCGGTCGCCTGTACCGCAACGTCCCGGGTTACCTCGGACCCGCTCACGCCCCGCTGTTGGTCAATGATCCCAACGAGGGTCTCGAGAACCTGGTTCCGACCGGCGGTAATGTCGAGGCGCGGTTGAGGCTGTTGGCCAGCAGCGAGAGTCGTTTTGCCAAGCAGTTTGCGACTCCAGCGGTCGCAGCCAAGCAGGCGGCATTCGATCGGGCCGTGCGATTGATGCAGTCGCGGCGATCGGCGGCGTTCGACGTGGACCAGGAACCGGCGAGCCTGCGGCAGGCCTACGGGAAGCACAAGTTCGGCCGCAGCTGCCTGTTGGCCAGGCGGCTGGTCGAGGCGGGCGTGTCGTTTGTTGAAGTGGTCCACCGGGGCTGGGACGATCACGCCGGCGCCGCCGGGCCGATCTCCTACCGGGCACCCTGGATGGACGCCGGCATGGCGACATTGATCTCGGACCTGAAGGTCCGAGGAATGCTCGATGACACGCTGGTGATCTGGATGGGTGAATTCGGCAGGACTCCCGGCGATGGCAACGGCCACTTCAGCAAGGCCTGGAGCACGATGTGGGCCGGTGGCGGATTGAAGACCGGACAGGTCATCGGCAAGACCAGCGAAAAGGGCAAGACGCCGGGGTCCGAAATCGCCGACCGCCCGGTCAGCTCACCCGATTTCATCGCCACGCTCTGCCTGGCCCTGGGCATGGATACTCACACCGAGTTCATGGCTCCGGGCAACCGGCCGATGCCGATGGTCGACAAGCTTGCCAAGCCGATCACCGAGATGCTCGGTTGAAACCTCTGCCGGCGAACCGGCAGCGTCAGAAGAGGGGGAGAGCGAAATGAAGTCGTCGGGACGGTTTAGCGCTGCTGCGGTGGCTGCGGTGGTGGCTGCGGTGGTTCTGTTGGGGTTGGTGGGTGTCGTCGGTGATCGGCAGGTGTTGGCCGACGAGGCGGCTGGAAAAAAGAAGTCCCAGGCACGGGCCTACCAGGCTGTGAAGACGCCCGAGGAGGCGATTGCACGGATCAAGCAGTTGGGCGGCCGCGTTGAGTACCTCACCGCCGGGCGCAAGGTCGTGGTGGTTGACCTGCGGTTTGCCGTCGAGGGTGTTTCGGACGATCACCTGCAGTACATCGGTTCGTTGCCAGACGTGGTGTCGGTGTTGTTGAAGCGAGTGGCTGTGACCGATGCGGGCCTGGCACATCTGGCCGGCATCTCGACACTCGAACATCTCGACGTCTCCGAGACCGCGATCACCGACGAGGGTCTGAAGTCCTTGGCCAGGCTCCCGGTTCTCAAGACGCTCAACCTGTTTGGCACCTCGGTCACCGACGTCGGGCTGGTGCAGTTGAAGTCGATCAAGACCCTGCGTCGGCTGTACGTCGACCAGACGCGAACCAGTGTCGGCGGGATCGCCGATCTGAAGGCCGCCAACGGTGAGCTGAGCGTGATACCGGACCGTCCTCTGACGCGGAAGCGGATCGGGGCGTTGATCCAGGTGGCGGACAAGTTGCTGGTGGAGGCCGGGAAGAAGTTGGCGGCGGCCGAGAAGGTCCACAACGAATTGACTCCGAAGCTGGGCGAATTGAAGAAGGCCGAGGATGCGACCAAGTCCGTCTCGGACGACACGAAGAAGAAGTTCGATGCCGCCAACACGGTGCAGATCGAGGCGAAGAAGGCGGCGGATGAGGCGGCTGCGCGGTTGAAGGCTGCGCGGAAGAAACTGGCAGCGGCTGAAAAGCTGGCCGGTGAGGCCAAGACGAAGGCCGATGCGACGAAGAAGTCGGCCGAGGAGGCGAAGCAGCGACACGAGCGGGCCAAGAAGGCCAAGCCGGCCTTTGACCTGGCCACGCGGGTTCGAGATGCCTCGGAATTGAGGCTCGCCGATGCCAGGCGACGCCAGGTCGTCTCACCCGGTGCACCGTTCGAGCCGAAGCAGGACAAGCTGCCCGCGGCGGTGCCCGAGGGAGCCACCGTGCTGTTGGGCGGCGGAGGGGAAACGAAGTTCCTGTCCAAGACCGGCGAGAAGATCAACTGGCCGATCGAGAAGGGTGAGCTGGTTTCGACCAAGGCGGGCAACAATTCGAATCACGTGGTCTCAGCGGTCCACTTCCGCGATGCGGTGATCCACGTCGAGTTCATGCTGCCGCCGACAGGGGCCGGCAACAGCGGAGTGTACATCCACGGCAACTACGAGTTGCAGATCATCGGTTCACACGGCAAGAAGGAACTGACGCACAAGGACATGGGAGCGGTGTACGGTTTCTCCACGCCGCTGGTCAACGCGGCCCGCAAGCCGGGACAGTGGCAGGTCTACGACATCCTCTACGAGGCGCCTCGGCGCGATGACAAGCAGAAGATCGTCAAAGAGGGTTCGATCACCGCCTGGCTCAATGGGCAACTCGTTCAGAAGAACACCCGGATTGGTGAGCCTCGGAGCGTGTATCATCCGTACCGCCACGAGACCACCGGCTACCTGAAGGCGATCTTCGAGAAGCAGAAGAAGACAATGACCGGCCCGGTGTTTCTCCAGGATCACGGTCACGCGGTCCGATTCCGAAACGTCTGGATCCTGCCTCTCGATGACCGGTCGACGCTCTACAAGCCGAAGCCGAAGCCGACTCCGAAGCCGGATGCGGGGTGAGTCTGCTAAGGAATCGGTGGGACGTGAGTCGAAAAGAGAGTAAGCGGCTGCGCGGCGGTGGTGCTGCGGTGGCAGGTTCTTTCCTGACAGGGTCGACGTGATGCGGACAGTCGTTGCTGTGCTGGTCTGCGGGCTCGAGCTCATCGGGTGGGCGGTGTTTTCCCGGGCGATGGGTTGGCAACGCCTCGGCGAAATCCTGCCGATGCTGATCCTGTTTTCGATTGTCGCAGCGACATGAAAAGCCATCCGGGCTCCGGCGGAGACGACCGATGAAGACCCGGATGCAGAGCCTGATACAGAGCCGCAACCGCTGTCATCCGACAGTGTGGATGGGGTAGCCGATGAGGCTGGCGGTGCAGTCGTCCTTGAGTCGGTCGACGAGGAGTCGAGCGTATCGGAGGCGGAGTCGGCAGCGAGCGACAGTGCGATTGTCTGTGACGGTTGCACCTGGCTGGTGTCGGCCGAATCGATTACGTTGCGAAATGGCCAGTCCCTGTGTCCTTCGTGCGTATCGGCGTTGACCGCGGCCCGGCCCGATCAACCGGCACCTCCGACCCCCGTGGCTGTCTCCCGGGGAATGGCGCCCGCCGGAAGCTCGGCGAAGGCGGACACACGCAGCAGTCCCGTCGAGTCGGCTGGCGCGGCTGGCGCGGTGCGGTACAGGGAGTCCGAAAAACCTCGCAGGTCGCTCTCGGTGTGGCGGCTGCCCTTGTGGCTGTACTACGTCTTTGCGCTGGCAACCTGGTACCGCAGCGGCTGGGTGAGCGAGTCCGAGGCGCTCGAGGCGGTTGTCTTCAGTTGCCTGGTCGCGATCTCTGTGACCATTCCGGTCTCGTTGGTGTTCGGAGCGATTGGGCGAAGCCAGGCTGTGGCCTCGTTGAGCTTTGTGCTGCTGCTGCTGCTGCTGCTGCTGCTGCTGCTGCTGCTGCTGCTGCTGCTGCTGCTGCTGCTGCTGCTGCTGCTGCTGCTGCTGCTGCTGCTGCTGCTGCTGCTGCTGCTGCTGCTGCTGCTGC
>CAUZEQ010000038.1:0-24157 GCA_963578885.1 Planctomycetota bacterium | reverse complement strand
TCAGGTAGATGTGCAGGTCCGAGAGCGAAAAGATGTCGACCAGCTGGAGGGGGTCGACCCGGCCGGTGAACAGGAAGCGGGACAGGTCGTAATCGTCCTGCTTGAGCACGTGCTCGCGGTACGTCTTCTCCTCGATCCGGTTCAGGTCGCCCCCGTAACAGACCCGGTCACTGCCGACGCAGACGAACAGCACGTCGTCGCGGGCGTCACAGATCCGCTTGGCCACCTGCATGAAGATGTCGAAGCCCCGCATCGATTCGAAGCCCCGCGAGACGTAGGTTACGATCTTCGTCTCCGGGGAGATCTCCCGGTCCCCGATCTTTCGGACCACGTCGGACCGCCGCGTCCAGACCTCGCGATCGATCCCGTCAAAAATCGCCTCGATCTTCTGCTCGTACTCCACCGGCAGCAGGCTCGCCTGCCACTTGGTCGGAGCGTAGGCGACCTGGCAGGTCTGCATGTCGAGGTGGATCATGGCGTTACGGGTCCGCGAGCGGAGCCGGTCGAGCTCGCGGGTCGGGAACTCGGGACGAAAGTCCAGGTCCGACCCCTTCGAGTGGTAGTAGTACTCGAAGTAGTTAACGATCGGGCAGTCGTACAGGTCGGCCAGAAACAGGCTCGAACCGAATCCACTATGGCCAACCACCAGGTCGGGCTTCACGTCCGGCCGAGCCTTCATCGCCTCGTAGACGGCATGAGCGTGCCAGGTGGCGTTTTCGAACGTGCGGCTGCAGTAGTGAGTGTCGCGGGTCGCTCCGCCGGCAATCTTGTACTGGATCCGCTCGATCCCATCCAAATCTGCCGACGGCAACTCGCAGACAAAACTGCACCCGAACCCGTGGTTGTCCACCAGGTGGCGACCAATATGACCGAACTGCGCCGGAAAGTTCTTATGAACAAACAGGACGTGCATCGAGAGCATCCGGTTTTGGCGTCGTGGGAGGAACCTGTCGGTAGCGCGGGAAGAAGCCCGGTTTGAAGGTATCGGTCCGGTTGACCTTTCGCCAGACGGACTCGATCTGCCGGTTGGCGTCGGGGTCGAGAGTCCATCGGAGCGTGTCGAAATGGGCGCGGCATTTCGAGAACCCCGCCTTGAAGCGGAACAGCGAGTCCTCGCCTCCACCCAGTCCACCCCCCAGGTGCAAGGCCCGGTTCCCTCGCCCCCCCTCGGCACCAAAAAACCTGCGGGCCGAATCGAACAGCAACCGGCTGGGCCCGGCCCGCCGCCAGTCGTCGTGCGTCCCGCCCAGGTGGTATTCGACCAGCCCGTCCACCTCGGTGAACACTCCCGCTGCGGCGATCTCCCCGCCCCCGCCGGGTGCCTCGACCAGCCCCAGGTGCAGTCGATCTCCCAGAGCGGCCTTGAGCCCATAGAAGTAGTCTGCCCCAAAGAAGTACCGTCGGCTGGCAGCGACCTGCCGCATCGTCTGCTCGTAGATCGCCACGAACTCGCCGTATCGCGACCAGTCGTTCCAGGCGACCGAAAAGCCTTCGCGGGTGAGCTTCCGGATCTGCGACCTCAGCCGCGACCGGACCTGGCCCCACTGCTCGTCCTCGTCCAGGGCCAGGTCGACAAAGACCGTCTGCCCGTGTTCGACACGCACCATCCTTACGTCGTCGACCGAGTCTGACCAATCACCCCCGGAGGGCCGCAGCAGCGGATGCAGCCTCACGAACGCGGTCACCAGCCCGCGGTCCACCGCCGCGTCGCACATCGCCGACACGAAACTCCCCACGTCGGCTCCGGGACTCAACAACGGTGCCGGATACCCATAGGGACCCGCGGCATCGTGCCAGATTGCATCGCAGCCCAGCGACTCGGGAAGCCTGCGTTCCAGCAACGGCACCAGCATCGTGTGGCCGTCGTACTCGGCCCAGAACGCCACCGCCTCACCCCCCTCGTCACCCGCCGCCAACTCGACATACTCGGGCAGGTGATAGACATCGTGAGCCAACCCGGCCAGGGCGGCCGACCAGCGAGGGTCCTGCGGAGCCAGCCAGGCCGTATTCATGCAACCTCCCGATGGCCCGCATCGCCGCCGGGTCCGAACCGCTTGATCGCAGCACTCAGCAAAGCAGATTGCTCGCCGGACAATTCACCACCCCGACTCAGCTGGAACTCTCTCGGAGGCGTCCCCCGCGAATGGACCTCGGCCCCATCCTCCAGTTGCCGCGACAACAGCTCGCGGACCTGCTCGATCACACCGCGGGGATCGGCACACAACCTCGAGTACTCGACCCGCAGCACCCGCGCCGGATCCACCCTTTCCACCTGGCGATCGAACCGCTGTTCCAGGAAGTGGACCTGGCCGACCAGCTGGTCCCAGACCGGTTCGTCCTTCAGCCATGAGTATTCTCGCGGCTTCAGCGACGTCCAGGTGTCGATCGATCCGCCGTAGTTCTTCCGCATCCCGTACAGCGACCGTGCCGTATCGGCGGGGTCGCGGCGGATCTGGACCACGCAGGTCCTGGTCAATTCGCGGCAGATCCGCTCGGCATGCCAGCCGACCAGGAACGACTTGAACACGACCGGCGACCCGAACTCGTGGGTCATCGCCGTCAGCAGCACCCGGATCCGCTCCCAGTCAATCGTCTCCTCGTGACCGTCGATCGGCTCGGAGAGGTCGCTGTAACCCAGCAGCTCCTTCCAGAAATATCCGAACTCGTGAGGTTCGGTGATCTGCTCGGTCCGCCCGTACCTCGATACGAATCTCGTCTCGGGGGGACGCGGGCAGAGTTTCTTCGAGAGCCGGATGCCGTACAGAGGTGCACGCCAGAAGGCGGCGATCAGGTTGTTGATGTAGCCGACGTCGAGATGAGCCGCGAGGAGTTGCATCAACAGCGTCGTGCCCGAGCGGGGTGGGCCGACGACGTGCAGAGTCGGAAACCGCTCGGGACGATCGGTGAGCTCCGAATCGTGTGCGACGGCGAGTCGCTGGTTGAACTCGTCCAGGAAGGACTCCTCGAGGAGGTCCTTGCGGAACCCCGCGGCCAGTGGCTGGGCCGATGTCGGGAACCGGGTCGCGGAACCAGGATCGATGGACGGGTTCGTCATGGATCATCCTGAGGTGTCTGTCGGAGACTCGCTGGTCTCCTGGATCTCTCGTATCAACATGAACGCCTCGGCCGCCTCGAGGTGAGCCGTCGAGCCTCTGAGTCGGGCCAGGGCCCGGATCGTCTCCAGCGACCGCGGATGAGGTGCCGGCACCAGCTTGCTCTGGTAACAGCTCATCGCCTCGATCTTCTGCTCGAGAAACGGCTCGATGTCGATGAACACCGTCGGTTGGAACACGGTGTCGGCACCCGGCCGAGCCCACTCGGTCTCGGACAGTGTCTCGTAGGCCAGCACGCGGCGAATCGGGCAGCCGCCCATCGGCCGGGCCGCGACCAGCCCGGCGGTGTGCACGTGGCCATGATCGGTATGGATGTCGCCGTGGTGCGGCAGATAGATCGTCTGTGGCTGCCACTGCGAAACCAGCTGCCCCAGCGAATCGGCCAGCTCGTGACCGGGCACCGTGTCCAGTCGAGGAACGGGAAAATCCAGGAACCGGCAATCGGTCACCCTCAGCACCCGGTGCGCACGGGCCAGCTCGGCTCGTGAGCGGGCGACCGATTCGTCCGAGAACTTCTCGGGGATGCCTCGACCAACCACCGCCACGTACACCTCGTCCCCGGCCGCGGCGTGGCGGGCCATCACGCCGCCACAACCCAGCACCTCGTCATCCGGATGAGGAGCAACCACCAGGACCTTCATTCCCACTCTGTCCGCTCAGGTATCAAACACCCGACCCGCCGTTGGGGCCGGCTTGATTCACGCCGCCGGCCGTACCGATTCGTCTCGCTGCCCCTCGGCAAGCTGCTCGAGCCGTTTCTCGAGTTCCGCCACACGCCCGGACAGCTTCGCCAGTTCGTTCTCGACGACGAATCCCAATCGAGACCCGACGCCGGGCCGGGTTGGCCCTTCGAATTCACTGAGCCAGATCAACCCGTCACCGGCCTGCACCAGCAGGCCGCGATGCTCATCGTCGACCAGCACCCGCCCCACCGCTCCACGGATCGGCCAGTCGGTCTCAAGCGACGCACGCCACACCACCAGCTTCTCACCCCCCGAATACGTGTACGCACCGGGGTGAGGCTTCGAGGCGGTGCGGACGATGCCCAGGATCTCCTCGGCCGAACGTGACCAGTCGATCCACCCGTCCGCCGGGCCGCGGCGACCGTTCCACGTCGCCAGGTTTTCGTCCTGGGGAACCGGGTCCCACCAGCCCTCCAGCATCCGCGGTAACCAGCGATCCAGCGCCCGCGTGATCGCCTCCGACTGCACCGCCACCACGTCGGCGGCGTAAGCCCCCCCGGGCACCTCGAACGGTTCCTGCACCAGCACGCCGCCGGCATCCGCCTCGGGCGTCATCACGAAAAACGTCGCGGCGCCGTCGGTGCCATTCGTGCCGTCCGTGGCGTCCGTGCCATCCGTGCCATCAAGGGTCAACCAGGCGATCGGAGCACGGCCGCGGCCTCGAGGCAGCGCCGTGGGGTGATAGCCCACGCAGGCACGCCGGGGTGCATCCAGCAATGGCTGCCGGACCATCTGCGACAGCCCCACGACCATCAGCACCTCCGGATCCCACTCGGCGACCTGCTGTGCCACCGACGTGTCGTTGATGTTTTCGAAATGCACCGCCGGCACACCCTCGGACCCCGCCAACTCGACCAGGTCGACATACCCGCTGGCCCTGCGGCCCGGTTCCGGCGAGAGTCCCAGCACGCCGAGCAACGGAGCCTTGTGCCTCAGCAGGGCTTCGAACGTCAACCGCGAACTGTTGACCGCACCGGCGAGCACAATCCGCGGGGCCCGGTTTTCGCTCGGCGTGCTCATGCCGCCCTCCCGGCCCTGGGCCGCCTGGCGAACTTCTGTTCTCCGCACACCACCACCGCCACGGTCCTGAGCACGATCCAGGCGTCCAGTGGCAGCGACACGTGGCCGACGTACCACGCGTCGTAGCACCAGCGGTGCGGCCACGAGAGGTGGATGTTGCCGTGGACCTGGGCCCAGCCGGTCAGCCCCGGCCGAGCATCAAGCCGGCGTCGGCCACGGTGGTCCAGTTGCGGCAGGTGCTCGGGCAAACCCGGACGCGGACCCACGACCGACATCTCGCCCCGGACCACGTTCCACAACTGAGGCAATTCGTCGATCTTCGTCCGCCTCAACCAGCGACCCACCCGGGTCACCTCGTGGTTGCCGTCGAAGACCTGCCGGTGGTCCTCTCGAGGCCGATCGGTCATCGTCCTCAGCTTCAGCACCCAGAACAGCCGCCCGCCTCGCCCGAGCCTCGACTGGATGAACAGCACCGGCCCACGCGATTCGAGCTTGATCAGCAGTGCGGCCATGGCCAGCAACGGTACCGCGGGCAGCAGCAGCAACACCGCCAGCACCAGGTCGAGACACCGCTTGCCTCCACCCCGATACCAACGCCCCAGCGATCCCTGCCGCCGTCGTGTCACCGGACCCGTCCCGTGATTCGTACTGTGATTCGTCCCGTGATTCACCTGGCCCACCCGTCGGCGAGCCCGATACTCCCTGGTCCTGTGCTCGTACCCCGGCCACGGCGTCCGATCACCTGACACCGAAGCGGCGAAGGGTATCAAAAGAACAAGTGATCGATCAACGTGCGTTGTCCGATCTCTGCAACCCACGTTTGCTATTGCTGAGGTCCTCCCGCTCGACCTACGATCCCGCCCTCCTCTCACTCACCACTCTCACTCACCACCCCAACCTGCATGGCAGCGTCCTCGCGACCGACAATCTGGATCATCGGCAGCGGTCGATTGCACCTTCGGATCCCGCTGATGCAGCGGCTGAATTCCGACGGGTTCGACGTTGCCGCGGTCGGTCCGGACCCCGGCGACGAGTTTGCCGGTGCGGGATTCACCTACCATCGCTACCCGCTGCGTCGGGCGCTGGACCCGATCGGCGACTGGCATTCCCGCGACATGCTCGAGGGGCTGTTCCGGACGCACCGTCCCGACCTGGTCCATTCGGTCAACACCAAGCCATCGATCCTGGTCCCCGACGCCGCGGCCCGTGCCGGCATCACCGCCTGCGTGCGAACCATCACCGGCATGGGCGCCCTGTTCTCTTCCGCCTCGCCGGGGGCGCTGGCCATGAGGTTTCTCTACCGGAGTTTGCAGCGGCGAGCCGCCCGGGACTGCCAGGTCACCGTGTTCCAGAACCCCGACGACCAGCAGTACTTCCTGGACCGCGACATGGTTCTCGAGGGAACCGACGAACTCGTGCTCTCTTCGGGCATCGACGTCGAGCCCTACGTGGCCTCGGCCGGCGACCCGGCCCAGCGAGCGGCACTTCGAGACGAGCTGGGACTGAGCGACGGGCCGGTGATCACGATGGTCTCGCGTCTGATCCGCCCCAAGGGGATTGCCGAATACCTCGAGGCGGCGTCGCTGGTCCGAGCCCGCGACCCCAGCACCACGTTTCTGCTGATCGGTCCCGAGGTCCACGAGGGTCCGACGGCGTTCCCGGTTGATCGGGTCCACCGGTGCCCCGACGTCAGGTTCCTGGGCCGGCGGACCGACGTACCGACGATCCTGGCGATCAGCGACCTGTTCGTGCTGCCCAGCTACCTCCGCGAAGGCGTGCCGAGGGTGCTGCTGGAAGCCGGTGCACTGGGACTGCCTTTGGTCACCACCGACATGCCCGGCTGCCGCGAAGTGGTCCGGCACGGTGAGAACGGAGTGCTGGTGCCCGCACGAGACGGCCAGGCGCTGGCCAGTACAGTGTTTGACCTGCTGGCCGACCCCGCCCGGCGACGACGCATGGGCCAGGCCAGCCGACTCCTGGTGGCCGAGAACTTCCACCTCGACCTCGTCGCGGCGG
The DNA here is from genome assembly GCA_963578885.1 of Planctomycetota bacterium. Lineage (GTDB taxonomy): Bacteria > Planctomycetota > Planctomycetia > Planctomycetales > Planctomycetaceae > UBA8437. The sequence goes on along the minus strand of CAUZEQ010000038.1, from coordinate 17,265 downwards.
CCTACGCGAGGATCTACCGGCACGCGCTGGGGATCGACGAGAAGCAGGCGGCTCGAGAGACCAGGCGGGCTGCCTGAGTCGGCCTGCGGCACTGCGGGGGACAGAGCGGAGGCAGGGACTGGCTCCGGAGCCGCAGGCGGAGGTGCCTGTCCCGGAATCCTCACCCTGGCACTTGGCAATGGGGACAGGCACCTGCGGAGCCAGTCCCTACGCCGCCTGCCGACTCTCTTTCATCGCCGCCGTCGACTCGAATTCGCGCAACCACAGTTCCAGTACCAACAGCGAATACAGCAGCGTCGGCCGGTTGCGATCCGACAAGGCCCCACCCTCGAGCAGCCCGTCGATCAGCGATCCATCGAGGTAATTGCGGACTCGAGCCGAGTCGCTGCCGACCGTATCCATCAACGGCTCACGCAATGCTCCATCGAGCCACGATTCCAGGGGAATCTCGAACCCTCGCTTCTTGCCCCCGATCACTTCATCCGAAAGCTGATCACGCCAGCCGTCTCGCAGCAGGCTCTTCAGCCGCCAGCCCCGCAACCGATGCACCGCCGGCAGCGAGACCACGAACTCGGCCAGCCGGTGGTCGAGCAACGGCGAGCGGGCTTCGAGCGAATAGGCCATCGTGGCCATGTCCATCTTGACCAGCAGTCCGCTGAGCATGTTGACGCGGATGTCGGTGGCGGCCTGCGTATCGAGTGCACCCAGGCCGGCAGGGCGAACCCGATCGAGCCACTCTTCGGTCGAACGCACCGGGGGTCCACACCAGGCGGCCTTCTTGTCCGCTTCCTGCAGCTTGTCGGCCGTCCACGCCAGGTACCTCGCCGATGGCTCCAGACCCAACCCTCGAAACCACCTCGCGGCAAATCCCATCCGGCTGCGGCGTCGACCCGCCATCCGGCCCAGCACCGCCGCCACGCCGCCGGCCAGACCATGCACCCAACCCCGCGGCAGACTCTCGAGACTACCGGCCAGGTGAGCGGCCAGGTGCCGACGGTACCCGGCGAAGATCTCGTCACCACCGTCTCCGTTGAGCACCACCGTGACGTGTTGGCGAGCCAACTGGGAGACCGCGAGACTGGGGATCGCGCTGGGGTCCGAAAACGGCTGGTCGTAGTGACGCACCAGCTCCAGCAGCGTTTCGCAGGGTGTCACCTGCAGAGGCAGCACCGTGTGCCGCAACCCCAGACTCTGGGCCGTTCGACGAGCCACGTCCGACTCGTCGTACCGCGGATCGTCGACGCCGATCGTAAACGTCTGCAGGTTGCCGTCGCCCACGGCGGATGCCTCGTGGGCAATGATCGACGAGTCGACTCCGCCGGAAAGAAACACACCCAGCGGCACGTCGGATCGCAGGCGGATCTTCACCGACTCGCGGACCAATTCCCGAGTCCGTTCGAGTGCCTCGCCGTAGCCGATCCGCCGCCCCGTCGATCGCCGCGTCGCTCGGAAGTCGTCGAGTGACCAGTATCTGCGGGATTCCAGTTTCTGGCCGTCGAACGTCATCACGTGACCCGCGGGCACCATCCCGACACCCTCGAAGACCGTCTCCGGCTGCGGCACGCTGCCCAGCGAGAGGTAGTCGGAGATGGCCTGTGGTCGGAGTTCGAAGCGGCCACCGGCCGATTCCAACAGCGGTCGCAGGGCCTTGAGTTCCGAGGCGAAGACCAGACCGCCATCTGGCGTCCGCGCGTAGTACAGCGGCTTCTTGCCGAACCGATCTCGAGCCAACAGCAGACGCCGGCGGCGTCGGTCCCAGATCGCCAGGGCGAACATGCCCCGCAAGGGCTTCGCCATGTCCTCGCCGTGGTCCTCGTAGAGGTGCACCGCGACCTCGGTGTCCGAGTCGCTCGAGAATTCGTGGCCGGCCGATTTCAGCGACGTGGCCAGCTCGCGGTAGTTGTAGATCTCCCCGTTCATCACCACCGCGCAGCTCCTGGTCTCGTTGAACAGCGGCTGCCGTCCCCCCTCCAGGTCGATGACCGCCAGCCGTCTGATGCCGAGAAACACGCCGCCGCAGACCAGTCGGCCCTCGTCGTCGGGGCCCCGGTGCACGATGCTCCCCAGCGCCCGGTCCCGGCTCTGGGGATCCAGCGGTCGAGGAGTCCAACTACCGACGATGCCACACATGGGATCTCAGGCCGCCTGCCTGGTTTGGGTCGAGTGTTGTTGACTGAGGATTTCGGTCCAGGTGGCCTCGAAGCGTTCGACCATCGTCTCGATGCTGAATCGCTCGGCGATCCGTCGCCGGGCCTCAGCACCGATCTGCCGCCGTGCCTCGGCAGGCAGCGACAGCAGCCCGTCGATGGCCGTCTCGAACGCCACCGCGTCCCTGATCGGCACCAGCCGCCCCGCCTTCCCGTCCCGACCGACCAGCTCGCCCGCTCCCCCCACGTCGGTGACCACGCAGGGCACGCCGCAGGCCATCGCTTCGCCGATCGTGTTCGGGATTCCTTCGACGTGCGATGCGAGCGTGGCGACGTCGAGCGCCGCCTGCCAGCGGGGCATGTCGTCTCGCAGGCCCATCAGGTGCAACCGGCTCCCGCATCCGGCCGCCGAGGCCACGTCGGCCAGCTCGCGGTTCTCCGGCCCGATACCAGGCCCGCACAACAGCATGTGCAGGTCGGGGTGACGGTTCATCAGCCCCGCCGCCGCCGCCATCAGGACCTCGAAGTCCTTCAGAGGATTGAAGCGGGCGGCCATGCCGACCAGCTGAGCCTCGTGCCCAACACCCAGCTCCCTCCGCAGTTCAGCCCGAGCCGTCTCGCTCGGTCGGAACCGCTCGACGTCGAACCCGTTGGCAATCACCTCCATTCTTTCGGGGTCGTACCCCAACTCGGTATGGCGATGGCGGCCGGCCTGCGAGTTGACCAGGATCCGCTCGGGAACTCGCCTCGACAGGGTCGCACAGGCGCGGGAGGTCCAGTAGGTGCTCGCCTTGTCCCGCCGACGGATCGGTCCGTTGTTTCTCAGGTTCCAGACCACCGGCACGCCTGGCCGGACCAGCCGCGAGGCGAGGCCGCCCAGCAGGTTGGCGTGGTACAGCCAGGTCTGCACCAGCTGCGGACGTGCGTTGCGAATCTCGACCGCCAACCGCGCCAGCACCCGCGGGCCGGGGACGCCCCGTCGCATTCCGATCGCCGTGACCGGGATCTCCAGCTCCTGCAGCCGCTGGGCCGCCGGGCCGGTGCCGATCAGCGAGATCACCCGGGGACTCCATCGCCGACGGTCCAGGCGGCTCAACAACCGCACCAAGACCGTCTCCGCACCGCCCATGTGCAGGTTGTTGATCACGTGCAGCAGCCGGATCGGAGGCGACTCGCTGGGAGTGCTGGGCGTGCCGGTCATGGCTGTCCCGTCCAGTCCAACGACCAGTCACTCACCATCGGCGAGTCTGACAGCACGTCGCGTTGTGCCTTTGGGGCGGGGGCAGAGTTGAGCCGGGCGAGCACGGCACCCCCGATCAGGAACGGGAGCGCCTGGAAGCTGACCAGTAGCGCCGTCATCACCGAGAGCGCCAATAGGTGAACCACGACGTACAGCGCCACGTGCCGGCCGCCGCCACGCCAAAGCCCCACGACAATCATCCCCATCCCGAGGAACGTCAGCATCCCCGCGGGCAATCCGCCGGCGAGGATCACGCCGAGGTAGTAGACGTGAACCGTGTTGGTGGTCATCGCCGACACCCGCACGTGGGTTCCGGCGGGGCCGTACCCCAGCAGCAGGGCCTCGGGGGCATAACCGAGCGAAATGTGGATCAACTCGACCCGCTCGTCGATCGAGTTCTCCAGCTTGTCCCACCGCTTGCTGACCAGGTCGCCGAAGTCGTACCAGATGTCGACGACACCGGTGGCTCCATCGAATGCAACCGCCCACCCGAGTCCCAGCGCGACCAGCAACGTCGCCACTTGACGGCGACACGGCTCGTGCCACAGGTACCACAGGATGCCGGGCACCGCGAAGATCAGCGCCTTGGACACCGCCGCCAGCAGGCCAAGGATCACCGCCAGCAGAGTGGCGACCCGCGTCAGCATGCGGCCCAAGAGCGGGATCAGCACGATGCAGGGGGTGAGGCTCATCACCAGCGAGTTGCACTTCAGGCTGAGTCCCGCGCCACGCGAGAACCCGCCGCCGACGTCGATGATGTGCTGGTTCCCCAGCTCGGGCAGGTAGCCAGTCCCCTGCCCCACGCCGACCATCGCGTTGGTTACCGCCGAGGCGAGCACGATCGTGACGATCCGCCGGATCGACAGACCGGTGAAGGCCGTCCAGCCAAACGGGAGGACGAAGCCCCAGATGTAGAGCACCTGCACCAGCTCGATCAGGCCGCCGTCGGGATCGAGCAGGGTCGAGATCACAAACAGCGGCAGCGCCATCAGGAACGGCACCTGGAAGGCCTGCAGCCCAACCCATCGAGTCGCATTCAGCAGCACGGCGGTGACCAGGAACATGTCGGCCAGGGTGAAGCTGACGCCGAAGTTCAGAGCCGGGAACGGCAGCAGGAACAACGCCACCGTCGCGCAGACCCGCTGCAGGCTGCCCGGCCTGGATGCGGTGTTGCTGTGCAAGGGAGTCATCGGGGCGGGATCCGCGTGGCTCATGCGGCCCTCCCGGTACTGACCCCGACGTGAGTCGATTTCGAGGCTGCTGCGGTGTTCAGTTTTTGCAGGGCCTCGGAGAGTACGAACAGCTTCCAGACCGCGCCGGCGTACTCGACTCGGCCCGAACCGAATGCCTGCACCACGCTGGTGACCGTCGCCCGATTCAGCCAGCCGCATTCGCGAAACACCCGAGTCCCCAGGCTGTCGGCCACCCGGTCGGCCAATGGCCCGGCCAACCACTTCGCCAGCGGGACGCCGAACCCCATCTTGGGCCGTTCGAACAGACGGCGAGGCACGCGGCGGGCCAGCTGGTCGCGGAGGACGCTCTTGGGTCCATCATGAGTGCGAACACCCGTCGTCAGCTCCGCTCCGAATCTCCTCACGCGGTGATCCAGCAGCGGACACCTCACCTCGAGCCCAAACCGCATCGAGGCCCGGTCGATCTTCACCTGCAGGTCGTCGGGAATGTAGTAGGTCGCATCGAAGGCGGCGGCTCGTGACACCGGGTCCGCATCGACTCGAGCAAACACATCTCGGACCAGCGACGCCGGCCGCACGTCGGCCCCGGCGATGTCGGGGACGACTTCCGAGATCCTGGTCGCGTGCCAGCCCCGCAGGATCTCGGCGTAGAGCCCGGCAGCGTCGCGCTGCACAAGCCAACTCGCCAGCCGGTGACCTCGTCGAGGATTCCACGCCGCGGCAGTGCGTCCGATCAGCCATCGCACCGCTCGTGGCCAACTCCCGGCCAACAGCGCCCGCTCGAACCAGCCGTATCGAGCATACCCGCCGAAGAACTCGTCGCCACCGTCGCCTGATAACGCCACCGTGACGTGCTGACGCACGGCACGGCACAACAGCATCGTCGGCAACCCCGACGTGTCCGCATACGGCTGCTCGTAGCAGTCCAGGTAGTCGTCGACCAGGTCGGGAAGACCCTCGAGATCGATGGGGATCACCTGGTGGGCCAGGCCCAGGTGGCCTGCGATCGCCGCGGCATGCGGGGCCTCGTCGTACTTCGACTCGTCGAACGACACGGTGAACACCGGCAGGTCACGTCGGCCTCCCTCGGCCAGCGAAGCGGCGACCAACGATGAATCGACTCCCCCTGAAAGAAACGTGCCCAGCGGGACATCGCTTTGAGTCCGGCAGGCCACCGCGTCGTCGAGCAGTTCCGCCAGCCGAGACTCATCGCAGGAGTCCCGGCGACCCCAGTCCCAAGCCAGCGGGTCGTGGAAACGGTGACGCGATACGATCCGGCCCCCATCGAGCTTCACCACCTCGCCGGGTCGCAACTGCTCGATCTGCCGGAAGAACGTCCGGGGAGCGGGCACGTACCCGAAGTGCAGGAACTCGGGAACCACCTCCGGATCGGCGTCCCGCGGCCAGCCGTCGAAGGCACGCAACTCGGAAGCAAACCCGATGAAGTCCTTGCCGAGGTAGAGGTACAGAGGCTTCTTGCCGGCCCCGTCGCGGGCCAGGTGAACCGTGCCGCTGTCGTGACTGAAGACCGCCACGGCGAACATGCCGTTGATGTCCGAGAACACCTCGGGACCACGCCGCTCGAACGCTTCGAGCAACACCTCGGTGTCACCGGTCGTTCGCAACCCGATACCCGTCAGGCACCCCGTGACCAATTCGTCCGTGTTGTAGATCTCGCCGTTGAAAACCATCGTGGTCCGCCCGCTGGCCGATGTCATCGGCTGGTTGGCTCGCGGGTCGAGGTCTCGGATCGCCAGCCGCGTGAACCCCAGGGACGTGGTCTGGTTGTGGCTCTGCCACGAACCTCCGCCGTCGGGTCCGCGGTGAGTCAACCTGTCGGCCATCGCCCTGGCGGTGAGTCCGACGTCGGGGAGACTCGAGGCGCGCTGCCATCCTGCCAGGCCACACATGCTCAACCTCCCTCCGGCAACTGCGACCCGGTCCGGGTCGCTCGCAGCACGATCACCAGCGACGCGATCACAAACGGCACCTTGGCCACCACCAGTGCCATCCCGGCTCCCAGCAGCCCGAAGCGAGGCATCAAGATCAGGCAGCCGATCAGCGAGGTGGCCACCGTCACCAGCCTCAGCGGCAACTGCGAACCGATGGCACGGATGGCGATCATCGCCGAGGTCAGTGCCCCCGAGAGGTAGGCCACCGCGGCAGCCAGCATCACCACCAGCAGCAGGTCGACGTGCGGGCTGAATTCGGCTCCGAACATCGTGCCCAGCAACCAACGCCCGATCAGCGGGACCATCGCCAGTCCGAGCAGGCCCAGCACAAGGTAGCTGGCCAGGATCCCGCCCAGCAGGCGACGGAATCCGAAAAAGTCGCCCGCATGGAACAGCGTGGCCAGGCGAGGGCTGGCTACCTGGTTCATCGCCCGAGTGAACATGCCGCCGAAGGTGATCAATGCGGCGATGGCACCGAAGAGACCCAGGCTGGTGACGCCGAGTTGATGAGTCACGAAGTAGCGAGGGATGTTGGTTTCCAGTGAGATCAGCAGGCTGACTCCCGCCAGGGGCAGGCCGAGTGCGACCAGGCCCCTGAGCATCGACGGCCGGCAGCGCGGTCGCAGTGCCTCGCGGGCCCTGACGCCGGAGATCCAGGCCACCGAGGGCACGTCGCAGGCCACCAGCACCAGCACGCGAGCGGCCACCAGCCCGGCGGCGGCTCCCACGATGTCACCCGTCAACATCACACCGCCACCAACGCCCGCCAGCAACGCCGGGCCATGCAACGCCTTGCTGCGGGCCACCCGGTCCATCCGCTCCCGCTGCTGCAATAGACCGTAGATCACGTCCGAAATCGACTCGAACGACTTGGCCAACGCCAACAGCATCACCGCCCACCACACTGCATCACGGTGACCCAGGGCCCAAGAAATTCCCCCCGAGAGCACCAGGGCCACGGCTGTCGCCATCAGTCTCAGGCCCAGGTAGTCGCCGAAACCGAATTCGGAGTGGGTGTCGGTCGCCTGGATCGCTCGCAGCTGCAGGCTGGCACAGACGAAGATCGGCGCGGTGATGCTCAGGCCCAGTACGTAAAAACCGACCAGCCCACTCGAGCCGACCTGGGCCAGCACCACCAGGATGCCCCATTGGCAGGCGGCGTAGGCCAGGTTGGCCGGCAACGTCCACGCAAAGTTCTCGCGCAACGACAGCGGCCGAATCGCCTTGGTGAGAGGCGCTACGGAGGGGATCGGAGGAGAGAGTTCAGAGGCGGACGACATGCGATGACGGCGCGCAACGGGAGTGGGCGAAATGACCGCCAATGGCGGAGCGGAGTGATATCAGAATCACCGCGGCGAGGGAATATGGGCCTGGGGTCAGACGCCCGCCACAATTGGTCCGTGCTCCACCTGCAACGGTCCGCACGCGGGGGCCTGACCCCTTTTTCTCCAGCAACGCTGTCTGGCCGAAGGGTTCAGGCCCCGCTTGTGGTCCGCCTCCGGCGAACCACAGGCGGCGTCTGACCCCCCGGCTCCCGGTTTTGCAATCCGCCGCAGGCGGACTACGCCGCGTACCGACCCGCCTGCTGCTGGCACAACCCAGTCGCAAACCGAGCCAGTCTCGCTACATCCAGCTTCGGTCTCAGCCACTGCTCGCGGCGACCGCGGATCTCAGGACGACTCAACACCGGCATCAGGCTGCCCAGGTAGGCTCCGCAGACAACCGCCGCCTCGGGCAATCGTCGCCCCAACGCGTACGACTCAAGAAACGCCCTCGAAAACTCCTCCGCCTGAACAATCCGCTCGACCGGGCCCAATCGGCTGCGGAACAGCGTGATGATCAGCCAGGCTGCGTCAAAGACCCACGGTCCTCGCACGAGCAGCGGGCTGCAGAGGTCCGAGCCGGCCCAGTCGATGATCACCAGGCCTTGGCCCTTATCGGCGACCAGCAGGTTCCAGGCGTTGAAGTCGCCATGCAAGGCGACTTCGTGGTCCTGGGTCATCGACAACCCGGCCACGCAACCCGGCTCGACCCGCCACGGCTCGGGTAGACTCTCGCCCAACCCCAACGGCAGCCGCAGAGTCTCGTGGACCGCCGCCAGCGACCGCCCCACCCGTTCGGCCAACTCGCAAGCCTCCTGCTGAGGACGCCCCACCAACCAGCTCCACAGCGGTTCCACGCCCGCGATGCGTTCGAATTCGATCCGGCCCCGCTCGGGTGTGCCGCCGATGAGCCGAGGCACCGCGAACAGCCCGGTCGCTTCAGCGATCGCCCTCGCGCGACGAGTCTTCTCGGCCTCGACCACCGCCACCGAAGGATCCTGCTGCTTGATCACCGTCGATGAACTCAGCACCGTCAGTCGCTGGTTCTTCGACAGGCAGACCTCTGTGTCGGTGTCGACAACGACCCGCCGCCGAGCCCGGCGGACACATCCCAGCAGCAACCGCAACACCACCCGACGCTGCCACACCAATAGCAGCGATGATCCGATGACCGCGGCGGTGAGAATGAGAAGCGGATCTGACATGCGGCGAGAACCTATAGGCCCGATCAAGCGACCGTTGCAAGATGAAATCGGTCGTAGAAGCCTCGAGGCTAAAGCGATATTGACTCGATCCGAGCACTGACCTACCGTTCCGACCTCAATCTGTCTCGCTCTGTCTCGATCCGTCTCGATCCGTCTCGATCCGTCTCGATCAAACTTCAGACAACCTCTCCAGGTCTCCCGAGCCCGTCCCGTCCAGGTCGCGGCGTCCGCATGGTCGTCACGATTCCGGCGTGATCCTCGTGATTCGCTCCGAAACCCCAACACCCATGCACTCTCGAATCGTGCATCGTGCCTCGGCCTGCCTCGTGGCCGGCCTGCTGCTGCCGCTGGTGACTTCCGGCTGCGCGGTGATCGGATCCGGTGGTGCTCACTACACCGCGGCGACGATGCCCGAGAGCCTGTTGGCCAAGGCCTACGACAACCCGCGAACCGTGCAGTGGACCAACATCGCCATGCCGGCCGTCGGCAGCCAGGCGATCGCCGCCGGTGATGTGCTCGAAGTGACCATCGCCTCGGGACTGACCAGCGACAGCACCGTCTCCTGGCCCGTCCGGGTCAACGCACACACCGGCGCTGCAACGATGCCCGGTATCGGCACCCTGCCCCTGGCCGGCTTGACACTCGAAGGAGCCGAAGCCGCCGTGTCCACTGCCTGCGTCAACCGGGGACTGTTCTGGTCACCGAATGTCACCGTGACCATGAAACAGCAGTTCAAGAACCGGGTGATGGTGCTCGGAGGCGTCAAGGAACCGGGTGTCTACGACCTGCCGCGAGATCGCAGCAGCCTGCTGGCAGCCATCTACGCCGCCGGAGGACTCTCGACCGACGCGGGGAGCAACATCGAGATCAAGTCGACGGCCTGGGGAAACACGCTCGAGGGGACCGGCGGAACCGGGATCCGGACCGCCGGCTTCAGCCTGCCGATGGCCAACGGCGGCTCGGACCAGATCCTGAAAATCAACCTCATCGAAGCCACGCAGTCCAAGTCGGCCGGGTACTACGTCCCCGACGGGGCGACCGTGATGATCGAGAAGCGCGATCCGGAACCGATTCACGTGATGGGACTCGTCAAGAAACCCAACCGCTACGACTTCCCCTACGACCGCGAGGTCCGGGTGCTCGACGCCATCGCGCTGGCCGGAGGACTCTCGTCATCCTTCGCCGACAAGGTCTACGTCATCAGGCCACTGCCCGATGGCACGGGCCGGACGGCGGTGATCGAGATCTCGCTCAACGAGGCCAAGAGAGACGCCAGCCGCAATATCCGGCTCGGGCCACGTGACCTCGTCACCATCGAACATACACCCGCCACCATGATGCTCGAACTGGTCAAAATCGTCCGCTTCGGACTCGGCGCCAGCCTCACTCCACTTCTCTAGTACCACCCACCCCCCACCCACCCACCTGCTCACACCCGATGTCGACCGAACTGCACCAGCCAACACGCTCGCTCGACGAGGCCCCCCAGGCGGCGGCCACGTTGACGCGGATCGTCCGCTTTCTGCACGTGGTCCGAGTCCGCAAGGGACTGCTCTTCACCTCGCTGTTCGTCGCCGTACTGCTCGCAGGACTCTACTACGCCACCGCACCGCGGCTGTACGAATCCAACTCGCGGCTGTACGTGCTGCAGATGGGTTCCAACGTGCTCGACGAAGCGATCGAGAGCCAGGGGGGTGTGCGTGAGAACATGGCCAACTACCAGGGCGTGCTCACCAGCGACGTGGTGCTCGAGGAGGTCCTGCAGAAGCTGCCCGCCAAGCACCGAGTCGATCTCAAGGACGTACCCCGCGACAAGTGGATTGCCGCAATCCGCAAACAGCTCGGAGTCTCCGCTCCGCGACGAACCAACCTGATCGACGTCCGCTACCGATCCCGCGACCCTCAGGCCGCCGCCGCCATCGTCAACCACGTCGTCGACAGCTACCTGAAACTGATGCGCGAAATCCACAAGTCCTCGGCCAGCGAGGACGTCGAGTTCCTGACCCGGAAGCGGGAAAAACTCGACGAGGAAATGCGAGCGAGCAACTCCGAACTGATCATGCTCAAACGGCAGATGCAGATCATCTCCGGACCCAACAACCAGGCCATCAACCCGGCCGCCGAACGGCTGCAGGAACTCAACAAACACCTGATCGACGCGATGAACCGCACCCGCGAAGCCCGCTCCACAATGCAGGCGATCCGCGAAGCGGCCGCTCGGGGCGAAGACATCCACCAGTTCGCTCTGCAACAGATCGAAGTCGTCGGCAAGGAAGTCTTCATGAGACAAATGGGGCTCAACCCCCAGGACTCGTGGCTCGACGGCCGCACCCGACAGCAACTGATCAACGACCAGGTCGCCTACAAGAACGACTCGGCCGAACTCGGACCCAATCACCCCCGCATGCAGATGCTGGCCGCCCGGATCTGGGAACGGCAGAAATGGCTCGCCGAACGACCCGCGAAAATCAGCTCCCAGATGACCCACCTGGCCAAGACCCGGCTGACCCCCACGCTGCTGAACATGTCCGCCCAGAAACTCCGCTACGCCGAACTCCGGGAACAGGCCCTGCGAGACGAGTTCAACAGCGAGAGCCAGGTGGTGTCGAGTTTCGAGGCGTTGATGGGGCGGATCCGGCTGCTGAACTTCGACCTGGCCCGCAAGCGGGAGCTGGCCATCGCCCTGGCCACCCGGATTTCTCGAACCGACCTCGGCAAGGAGCGTGGTGGGCTGAGGACCAAGATCGTCAGCCAGCCGAAGGTGGCCAAGGCTCCGGTCAGCCCCCGGCTACTGGTCGTCGCACTGGTCGCTCTTGTCGGAGGACTCGGCACCGGCCTGGGCATGATCTACGTGCTCGACTACTTCGACGACCGCTTCCGGTCTCCCGAAGAACTGCAGGTGCAGGCCGGGCTGCCGGTGCTGGCGATCGTGGGTGAACTGCCCGGCGACTCCGAATCGGTGGGCCTGGAATCGGTGCGGACCTTTGACGAACCCAACGGCTCCGAGAGCGAAGCGTTTCGGACCCTGAGAACCGCTCTGACATTTTCCAGCGAACCGACCACCCGCCTGGTGGTCACCAGCACCGAGCCGGGTGACGGCAAGACCACCGTGCTGGTGAACCTCGCGGTGGCGTTCGCCCAGAGCGGCAAGCGGACGCTGGTGATCGATGCCGACATGCGGCGTCCCGGCCTGACCGCGCTGATGGACCTCCGAGGCCAGCAGGGACTCTCGACCATCCTCCGCAGCGAACTCCCGCTCGAGACCGCCACCACCCCCAATGTGCTCACCACTCAACTCGACATGCTCGATGTCATCCCCTCGGGCCCCCGACCGGTCAACCCCGCCGAATTGCTGCACGGAACGCGGTTCTCGGAACTGCTCGCCTGGGCCGAATCGGTCTACGACCAGATCCTCATCGACGCACCCCCGGCACTGGCCGTCACCGACGCGGCGATCATCAGCCGGCAGGTGGATGGAGCCCTGCTGGTGGTGCGGCCCGACAAGAACCGCAGGCGGATGGTGGTGAGAGTGACCGAATCGCTGGCGGGTGTCGGAGCCAACGTGCTGGGTGCCGTGATCAACCACGTCACCGCCGAGGCCGGTCAGGACTATTACGGATACGGGTACGGATACCAGTACGACGGCGGGGAGGCGGCGGTCGAGTCGACCGGTCCACTGCAGCAGGCGGCCTAGACCGCCCGATCGACTCGTGTGCAACCGTTCCCGCGAGAAGGACCTCGCGATGACAAACGCCACCACACCATCCCGCTGGCTGTGGGCTGTGGACCTGTTCCTGTACCTGGCCCTGCTGGGAGTCCCGCTGTGCCTGGGAGGCCGAGGGGGCCCGGGACAGATGCTGCTGATCGTCTGTGCCGCAGGTGCCTCGCTGGCATGGATCGCCGGACGCATCGCAGGGCGGCTCGAGGGTTATCGCTTCAGCTGGGCGGAGCCGCTGCTGCTGATCGGGACATTCTGGCTGCTGCTGCAGGTCGTCCCGCTGCCGGCCACGCTGCTCAATGCACTCTCGCCCAACCACGCCAACTGGCTGCCGGCCTGGACCAGCCAGGGGCTGGGTACCTGGTCCACGCTCTCGCTGTACCCGGCAGCCACCACGGCGGCCAGCATCAGCGTGATCGCCGTCGGGCTGCTGTTCGTGGTGGCCTGCCAGAGACTGCGGAGGATCGAGGATGTCGAGACCATGCTCAAGGCGATCGGCCTGGGGGTTGCCGGGATGGCCGCCTTCGCCCTGGTCCAGTTCGCCACCTCCGATGGCCGCTTCTTCTGGTTCTATGAACATCCCTTCACCTCGACCCTGCACCGGGTCAAGGGCGCCTTCACCAACAAGAACCACTTCGCCCAGTTCATGGCACTGGGACTGGCCCCGCTGGCCTGGTGGCTGGTCCAACGCGTCGGCAAGAAGCCGGGCCAAAGCCGCGACTTCACCACCTTCACCCAGAAGGCCGGCAGCGGCGACCTGGTACCCGGAATACTGATGTGCGGGCTGGGACTGGTCGTCTTCGCCGGACTGCTGGCACTCTCGCGCGGCGGAGCACTCGCGCTGGCCGCCGCCGCGGTGACCTGTGCCGCGTTGATGTATCGCCACCAGAAAGTCTCGGGCAGACTGCTGGGGGGATTGGCAGCCGCCTCGATGCTCGTCGCCGCCTGCCTAGGGATCTACGGGTTCCGAGACGTCAGCCAGAGACTCGAAGAATGGGACCCCGGCGTCCGGCTGATGGTCTGGGACGCCAACCTCCAGGTCGCCTCGGAATTCCCCTGGACCGGGACCGGGCTGGGAACACACGCCGAAGCACACCCCACCTTCCTCTCCGAACCGTTCCAGGAACGTGAGTTCACTCACGCCGAAAACAGCCCGCTGCAAGTCGCCTCCGAAACCGGCTTGCCCGGACTGCTGATCTGCTTTGCGGCCATCTACGGCTGCCTGAGCTGGTGCCGAATCGGACTGCGGAGCAAAGTCGACTCGAGAATCGTCACCGCCGCAGCCGCCGTCACCGCCTCACTCGTCGCACACCTCGTGCACTGCCTCTTCGACTTCATCTGGTATGTGCCCGGCTGCATGGTCGTCGTCGCATTACTGGCCGCCTGCGCCCGTTCACTCGCCACCGCAGCCGACACCGCAGCCGACACCGCAGCCGACACCCCCGAGACTCCGCTCGCAACGCCTCGAACTTCCATCGCCTGGCGGGGTCGAATCGGCTGGGCGATGGCCGCGGTTGTGATCGTGCTGGCAACCGGTTTCAGCGGCGAGCGGACCACTCGGCAGATCGCCGGAGACGTTCACTGGGACAAGTACCTGAGGCTGAGGTTTGCCAAGAAGGACACCGACCCGCAGCAACAGGCCTCGATGACGCCCTCCCAGCGGAAGACCGCTTCGCGGCAACAGCACCAGCAGCGGATGCTGGCCCTGGGCAAGACGATCACGGCCAATCCGAACCACGCTCGGGCTCACCTGAGACTGGCGGCCCATTACGTGGCGTGGGTTGAGGACCTCCGCAGCGACGGCCTGAACCCTCACATGCCCCTGGGCCAGATCCGCCAAGCGGCACTCGTCTCGTTGTTCACATCCGCTGAAGAGCGCAACGAGTGGCTCTCACGACCCGGCGTCCTGGGCACCCGGCAACGCCACCTCGACAAGGCTCTCGCCCACGCACGCCGCTCACTGGCACTCTGCCCGCTGCAGGGCATGGGCTACATCCACATGGCTCAACTGGGATACCTCGAGGGAGACGACTCGAGTGACAGCTCTATCCTGATCGCCCAGGCACTCGTCGTTCGGCCGTACCAGGCCCGCATCCACGAGGCGGCCGGGGTCGAGGCCTGGTTGGCCGGGGACCAGGATACGGGGTTGTATCACTGGAAGCGGGCCTTCGACCAGGACCGCGCGGTTCAACACAGGATCCTCAAGAGACTGGCCGCCGCAGGACTCTCGGCCAAAGTCATCATCAGCGAGTTTCAGCCCGACTGGGAATCGCTGGTCTACATGAAACAGCTCTATCAACGGGCGCTGCCCGAGACCGAGTACCATGTCGTGCTGGCCGATTACGCGAAGGCGGCCCACGACCGGGCCGACAGACAAGACGGAACCGACGCGGTCACCAGCTTGTTGCAGGCCGCCGGAGCCTACCGGCAACTCGACCAGCCCGCCCAGGTGCAGGCCTGCTACGAGCGAGCCCTGGCCGAGAATCCCTCGTCGCTGACAGCCCGGCTGGCATTTGGCCGCTGGCTGTTTTCGCAGGACCACTTCGCCATGGCGCTGGAACACCTCGAGTGGTCCGCGCGGCAGCAGCCCGACGACGAGAAACTCGGGCAACTCGTCACGGCCTGCCGCAAGAAGGCCTCCGGACGCTAAACCCCGGGGACTGGCTCCAGAGCACTGCCCCCCCGGGGCGGGGCGGGGCGGGGCGGGGCGGGGCGCCGGTGCCGGTGCCTGTCCCGATTGCAAATACCCGGTCCGAGAAACCGGGACAGGCACCTCCGCCGCCAAAGGCGGCTGCGGAGCCAGTCCCAGCGCCCAGGGACTGGCTCCAGAGCCACGCCTCTAGCGGGGCGCCGGTGCCTGTCCCGGACCCCGAGAGCCGTTTTCCCAAACCGGGACAGGCACCGGCGCCGCCAAAGGCGGCTCTGGAGCCAGTCCCCCGGCCACGTTATCATCGACCGCCCGAGCAGACCTCTCTGCCCGTTCTGCAAAATTCCACGGCTGCATCCCCCCGTTCCATACAAACCCGATTGGCCCCCATGACCGACTTCCGCACCGAACACGACTCGATGGGAGACGTCCAGGTCCCCGCCCAGGCTTACTACGGAGCCCAGACACAACGGGCCGT
Source organism: Planctomycetota bacterium (assembly GCA_963578885.1). Taxonomy (GTDB): domain Bacteria; phylum Planctomycetota; class Planctomycetia; order Planctomycetales; family Planctomycetaceae; genus UBA8437. The sequence continues at coordinate 1,363 of CAUZEQ010000038.1, read as the reverse complement.
CGACAACTTTCCGATCAGTGGCTGGAGACTGCCCAGCGAACTGGTCCACGCGCTGGGTCGCGTCAAGCTGGCCGCGGCCGTCGCCAACCGCGACCTCGGCAAGCTGACCGGCAGCGGCAAGAACCCTCTCGAAGAGACCCAGGTCGATGCGTTGATGGCGGCGTGCCAGGAGGTGATCGACGGGAAACTCGATGACGAGTTCCCCATCGACGTCTTCCAGACCGGCTCGGGCACCTCGAGCAACATGAACGTCAACGAGGTGATTGCCAACCGGGCGATCGAGTTGATCGACGGTGATCGGTTCACCGCCGAAAAGCCGATCCATCCCAACGACCACGTCAACATGGGGCAAAGCACCAATGACATGTTCCCCACCGCGATCCACGTCGCGGTGGCCGAGGGCATCCGCCGGCGGCTGGTCCCGGCCCTAGGACGTTTTGCCGAGTCGCTGCAGCAGAAGGCCCGGGAGTGGGACCAGGTGATCAAGATCGGTCGCACTCACCTGGCCGACGCCACGCCGCTGCGACTGGGGCAGGAAATCGGAGGCCTGGGGAGGCAGCTGGAACTGTCGGTCGAACGAGCCCTGCGGGGGGCCGAAGCGGTGCTCGAACTGCCCGCCGGAGGCACCGCCGTCGGCAGCGGCATCAACACTCACCCCGAATTCGGAGCACGAGTCGCCGCCGACCTGGCCTCGCAGACCGATATCGGTTTCGTCGAAGCGGCCGACCACTTCGAAGCCAACGCCCAGAGAGACGGGCTGGTCGAATGCCATGGACAGCTGAAAGCCATCGCCAGCACGCTGTTCAATGTCTCGAACAACATCCGCTGGCTGGGAGCCGGGCCCCGCTGCGGCTTCTACGAGATCAAGCTGCCCGACCGACAGCCGGGTAGCTCGATCATGCCCGGCAAGGTCAACCCGGTGATGTGCGAGAGCATGATGCAGGTGGCGGCACGGGTGATGGGCAACGACGCAGTGATCTCCTTCAGTGGAGCCACCGGTGGCCAGTTTCAGCTCAACATCATGATGCCCGTGATGGGGCAGACGACGCTCGAGAGTATTGCTCTGCTCGAGGGTGTCACCAACGCGTTTGTCGAGTTCTGCTCTGACGACATGACGGCCAACACCGAAGCCTGCGAGGCCGCCGTCGAAAAGAGCCTCTCGATGTGCACCAGCCTCAACCCCCTGATCGGCTACGAAAACGCCGCCGCATTGGCCAAGGAAGCCTTCAAGACCGGCAAGACGATCCGGGAGCTGTGCCTCGAAAAGGACATCCTCCCCGAAGACACACTCGCCGAAGCTCTCGACCCAATGAGAATGACCGAACCGCAGGCCTAGGCCCCAGGGACTGGCTCCAGAGCCCCG
>CAUZEQ010000037.1:0-24250 GCA_963578885.1 Planctomycetota bacterium | reverse complement strand
CCATGATGTCCCCATGATGTCCCCATGTCGGGGGTGTTTGGGTCGCTGTTGCTCCCACGCATTCTACCACTGGGACCGCCTCATCCGCCAAGGGCGGACCCGGCCAACTCAGGCCAACACCTCCTGGATCACCTGCCGCGGTTGGACTCCGGTGAGTCGTTGATCGAGTCCTTCGTGGAGGAAGGTCAGGCGATGGTGGTCGAGGCCGAGCAGGTGCAGGATGGTGGCGTGGAGATCGGAGACATGCAGGCGTCGTTCGACCGCCTCGAACCCGGTCTCGTCGGTGGCCCCGATCCTCTGCCCGCCCTTCACTCCCCCTCCGGCCATCCACATCGTAAAGCCAAAGTGGTTGTGATCTCGGCCCGGCTTGTCGACACCCTCGCTGGTCGGTGTCCGGCCGAACTCACCGCCCCAGATCAACAGCGTCTGGTCCCACATCCCCTGCCGCTTCAGGTCGGCCATCAACGCCGCGATCGGCCGGTCGATTTCAAACGCATGCCGACCGTGGTTGTCGGGGACATCGTCATGCGCGTCCCACGAATCGGCTCCGCCGCCGGAATACAGCTGAACGAACCGGACTCCCCGTTCGAGCAAGCGGCGAGTCAGCAGGCACTGCCGCCCGAAGTACTCGGTCCGCTTGTCCTCGAGGCCATACATCTTCTGGATCGAGGCGGGCTCCGAATCGATGTCGACCGCTTCGGTCGCATCGGTCTGCATCCGGTAGGCGAGTTCGTAGGACGCGATCCGTGCGGCCAGTTCGGAGTTGCCGCCGCGGAGTTCGAGGTTCTGGCGGTTGAGCTGGTTGAGCAGATCGAGGCTGCGGCGCTGCGTGCCGGCTCCAGTTCCCGCGGGTCGCTTGAGGTTGAGCACCGGGGCGCCCCGGCTGCGGAACAGTGTGCCCTGGTAGCGGGCGGGCATGAACCCGCTGCTCCAGGCACCGGCACCGCCCCGCGGCCCGCCACGGTGGTCGGTCATCACGACGTAGCTGGGCAGGTTCTCGTTGAGACTGCCCAGACCATAACCGAGCCAGCTGCCCAGGCTCGGGCGGCCCAACACGATGCTGCCGGAGTTCATCTGCAGGATGCCGGGGCTGTGGGTGGGGGTCTCGGCGTACATCGAGTTGATCACGCAGAGGTCGTCGGCGAATTGGCCGACGTGAGGAAACAGGCTGCTGATCATCAGGCCGCTGTCGCCGTAGCGACGGAAGGGGAAGACCGAAGGAGCCAGCTTGCCGATCGCTCGGCCGTTGGAACCGATCTGCAGCCCCCCGTCAAAACTCTTGCCCCGGTACTTCTCGAGAGCCGGCTTGTGGTCAAACGTGTCGACCTGGCTGGGTCCGCCGTTGAGGAAGAAGAAGACGACCTGCTTGACGGTCGAGCGAAAATGAGGCGACTGCTGGCTGGTGGGCCGAGCCGCTTCGCCGGCCGCCTCCGCCTCGCGAGTCATCAAATCGACCAGAGGCAAGGCCGCGAAGCCGCCGCCCCATTGCCAGAGACACTCACGCCGCGTGTTGCCGCAAGGAGTCTGGTTGGGAACAAAACCGGTTGGTGCAAGTGACATGGCTGACATGGCTGACATGGCTAATCGGTGTAGACGAATTCGTTGAGATTGAGAATCACTCGGCAGACCTGCACGAGTGCCAATCGGCGTGCGGCAGCTGTGGTCAGAGGCAGGCGAGGCTTGAGGGGGTCAACCACGCCGTACTTGACTCCCAACTGCTGCCAGGCCATCGACAACTCGGCCTCACCCAGGGATCGATTCCAGACAAGCAGCTCGGCCACCAGGCCGTTCCAGTACTCGCTGTCCAATGTTCCCTGTCGGCCGATTGTCCAGCCGGTGTCCAGTTTTCGGCTGGGCAAGGCCGATCCGAGCTGGTCGAGCAATCGGCGATTCTGAAAGACGCGGGCGTTGTCAGGTCCCGAGACCCCCGTCAGCAGGAACGGTGTGGCAGGCTTGTTCAGGATGAGTTTCTCGCGCAGAGCAAACGCGTCGGTCAGTCGGACGCTGCGAACTCCCTTGGAGGCCGATGTCGTTCCGAGGAAAATCGACGTGGTGCTGTTGCCCTTGCTGCCGTCCCAGTTGCCGATCAGGTTGCGGGCACCGGGCGTTGCGGCCGAGAGGTCGGTCACCACGGCCATCAGCGTGTAGGCCTGGCCGGAGACCGGTGAACCGCTCAGAGAAAACCAGTCGTGGCCGTTGAACCTGATCGCCGGCCGCTTGCCGATCGCCCCGGCGATGGACTCGGGGTCCCCGTGACCGGTGGCCACCAGTGGCCCCACGCGAGACGCCCAACTGGTGACGTGTTTCTGCTGATCGAGCGTCACGCCGGTTGAGGCATCGAGCCAGAGCGTCAGGCCCGTCTCGGAGATCTTGCCCGAGGCCTGCTTGAGGGCACTCGGTGAAGACTCACGCTCGAACCGCTTCAGGTCGCCGAAGACCAGTTGCCGTGTCTCGGTCGACAGGAATCGCAGCAGGCTCGTTCGCTCGCTGGCCCTCGGCGAACGACCCAGTGCCAGCCGGAAGGCGAGCTCGAGTTGGCTGGCGGGGTCGGTGCCGGCTTCGGCGATCACGCGGTCGGCAAAGTGCCGCGACTGCCGGTTGACGAATTCTCCGTTGAACAGCTCCAGCGCCTGAGGCGCCACGGTCGTCACCTCGCGCCGCTCGGCACTCCTCGCGGTGTCGCAGAAGTCCAGAGTCTCCAGGAACGGGATCATCAACGTGCGTTTCAGAAACGAGTAGATCGTGCGGCGGTTTGCGTCGGTTTCGTTGAATGGCTGCCAGACACCCGAGGGGTTGTAGCCGCTGCGGAGTGCGTCGGCGGGGATGAAGGGATACATCGGGGCTCCGTAGAGCCGATCATTGAGTCGGCCGCTGACGGCGAGCATCGAATCTCGGATCGCCTCGACCTCCAGACGACGCACCGGGAAGTGCGACAGGAACAGGTTGTCGACATCCCGCCGGGCGTTGGCCACAACGGGGCGTTTGCTGGAGGCATAGGTCCGGCTGGTCATGATCAGACGGTGCAGCTTCTTCAGCGAGTACCCAGCGTCGACTCCGAACCACTCGGCCAGCCAGTCCAGGAGCTCGGGGTGAGTCGGCAGGTTGCCGCGGACACCGAAGTCGTTGGAGGTGCGGACCAGGCCGGTGCCGAAGTGGTACTGCCAGACGCGGTTGACGATCACGCGACGCGTCAGGGGGTTGTCGTCGGACATGATCCAACGGGCCAGAGAAATCCGTCGCCGGCTGGTGAACTTGTCCGCGGCATCAAAGGCCGGTTGTTTGTCGACCAGTGCCGCCGGCACCGCAGCGGTCACCTCGATGCCCGGCTGGTTGGGGTTGCCGCGGTTCAGCAGGTGAGTGACGGGGGGAGTCGGCGAGGGTTCGAAGAAGAAGTAGCCCTGGGGCTGGGCCTTGAGATCCTTGCCGGCAAGTTGTCCCGGCGGCAGGGCGGCTCGAGCCAACTCGGTGCGACCCTTGTGTTCGCGCTTCAGGCCGCGGAAGACAGCGACCATCGAGTAGTAGTCCCTGGCCGTCAGCGGGTCGAACTTGTGGTCATGGCATCGGGCACAGCCTATTGTCAGTCCCAGGAAGACCTGCGAGGTGGTGCTGACCATGTCGTCGAGCTCGTTGTAGAGCTCCTCGATCACCTCGCTCTTCTGAACACTGGCACCCCGTTCGGCGTCCCAGGGCCCCACGCGGTGGAACCCCGTCGCCAGCACGCTAGAGGTGCTCGCCTCGGCAATCTCGTCGCCGGCAAGCTGCTGGGTCACGAACCGGTCATAGGGCAAGTCGGCATTGAGCGCCCCGATCACCCAGTCCCGGTACTTCCACGCCAGCGGCTTGACCCCGTCGACCTCGTACCCGTTGGTGTCGGCGTAGCGGACCAGGTCCAGCCAGTGCCGACCCCAGCGTTCTCCGTAATGCGGATTGGCCAGCAGCCGGTCGACGACTCGCTCGAAGGCCCCCGCCGACGGATCCCTTGTGAACCGATCCACCTCCGAGGGTGTCGGAGGCAGTCCGAGCAGGTCGAGGGTTGCTCGCCGGATCAGGTGCCCGGGCGTTGCCCGTGGCGAGGCGACCAATTGTCGCGCCTCGAGCTGTGCCAACACAAAACTGTCGATCGGGTTCTGCACCCACATAGCGTCATGCACGCCGGGAATCGGCGGCCTGCTGATCGGTCTCAGCGACCACAGGCTCAATCGATCGGCCTGGTCGTCGATCCCGTCGGGCCAGGCTGCTCCGCGGTTGATCCAGTCGCGGATCAGCCGGATTTCCTTCTGCCGCAGGCCTCGCCCCTCGCCGTCGGGCGGCATCCTCGCGTCGCCGGGGCCACGGCCTTCGATCAGCCGCACCAGCAGGCTGGCAGCGGCTTGGCCCGGCTCGATCGCCCGGCCCGTCTCGCCCCCCTTCATCGCCAGCGGCTTGCGATCCAGTCGCAACTCGCCTTCGCTGCTGCCGGGCCCGTGGCAGCGGAAGCAGTGTGCCTTGAAGATCGGCCGCACGTCTCTGAGAAAATCGGGTCCGTCGGCCGTGTCGGCCGCCCCCGCAATGCCGCCGCCAGCCAACACGGCCACCAGCAGCAGAGCCATCTGCCGGCCACACGGCAACGTGTTCACATCCGTCTGCATTGCATCCTCAACCGCTCCCGACCGCTCCGACGCCGATCCTACCACGCCCCGAGCCGGCAGGTCGGCATCAGGCCGCCCCGTCGAAGAGCTCGGTCCGGAAAACTCCCTGCTGCTCGTTGAGGTATTCGTCCTGTGACATCCCCGGCGTGAATTCATCGACCACCCTGCGACCTTCCGCCGCGTCATCAGCCAGCAGGTCGACGGCCATCATGGCCAGGGTCTTGGCCGGAGACACGTAACCGTGTTGCTTGTCAGCGATGTGCCAGTCGACACTGTGCGGTTCGCCGTGTGCCCCGGCCATCACCGGGTGCAGCACGGGCATCAGTTGGCTGAGATCTCCGGCATCGGTCGAGCCGCCGCCGTGAGGATAATCCCGGAAGCCATCCTCGTCGAAGATCGTCGCGGCGTTGTTGCGGAAGATGTCTTTGAGGATCGGGTCGTTGTTCAGTGGCAGGTTCCCCGGCACCGTGTTGATCTCGACCTGGCACCTCATGGCCATCGCGGCTCCCTTCAGACAGGCGTCGACCCGCGAGGCGGCATCGACAATCGCCTCGGCCGTCTTCGCTCGCACGTAGGTCTCGAGCCGAACGTCCGAGGGAATGATATTCACCAGGTCGCCGCCCTTGGTGATGATCGGGTGCACCCGAACGCAGTCCTCGTCGCGGAACGTCTCGCGGTGCGAATTGATCCCGGCCAGAGCCAGCTGCGCCGCGTACAGCGCGTTGACCCCCTGCTCGGGGGCACCCCCGGCGTGAGCCGCCAGGCCTCGGAACGTGACCGTCTTGGCCAGGAAGCCGTTGGACGAGAGCCCCACGCCGTGGGTGCCGTCATCGCGAGAGGGGCTCTTGGTGTGGATCATCACCGCCATGTCGATGTCATCAAAATGCCCCAGCTTGATCAGCTCCTGCTTCCCACACAGAAACGAGGTCTTCCCTTCGCGAACTAGGCCCAGCCGGTAGTCGATCTCGACGTACTCCTCGGCCGGCACCGCCAGGAAGACGATGTTTCCGGCCAGTTCCTCGGCGATCCCCGCCGAGTGCAGCCCCATGGCGGCTCCCATCAGGCCGGCGATCTGTGCGTTGTGGCCGCAGGCATGAGCCGCCTGGGTGGCCTCGTTGCCCCGGGGGTGCCCGGGCACCTGCAACGCGTCCAGTTCGCCCATCAGGGCCAGCGTCGGTCCCGGACGCCCTCCTCGCAGTACCGCCTTCACGCCGGTCAGCCCCAGTCCGCTGTCGAATTCCAGCCCCAACTCGCTGAAGACCTCCTGCACCTTGTCCGCCGTACGGTGCTCCTTGAAGCCCAACTCCGGGTCATCCATGATCTCTTCGCCGACGGCGATGATCCGATCGCTCTGCTCATCGATCTTCTGGCACACACTCGCCTTCAGTGCTGCAGCGGTCGTCACGATCAGTCTCCCAGGTGCTTGCAGTCGGCGGATCAGACACACGTGGCACGGTGCCGATAAGATATAGTAGCATAGCTCTCAGTCGCCGCGCGCCGCCTCGGCCACCTCCTCACCACGCTCTCTCGCCGCCATGATCACTCTCTTCGATACCCCCGCAGCAGGCCACCGCGACTGGACGCGTCGCGACCTGTTGCGTGCGGGGTTGATCGGAGTCGGCGGCCTGGCACTCTCGAATGTGCTCCAGCTCGAATCGGTCCGCCGTGCGGTTGCGGCCCGAGTCGAGCGGCCGGCCCGCAACTGCATCTTCATGTTCCTCAACGGCGGCCAGGCCCAGATGGACACCTTCGACATGAAGCCCGGTGCACCGGCGGGCATTCGAGGACCGTATCATCCGATCGCCACCAGTGTGCCCGGCACGCAGATCTCCAACATGCTGCCCCGTCTGGCCGGTCTGGCCGACCGCTACACGATCCTCCGCTCCGCCTCACACCCGCTCTCGGGCCACAACAGCTCCGCCGCCTACGTCCTCAGCGGCCACACCCCCGGCGGCGATTCCCGCATCCAGCCCACCGCGATGGACCATCCGACCTACGGATCGGTCGTGTCACGCATCATGCCGGCCCCCACCCACCTGCCCAGCAGCGTACTCACCCCACGGCTGCTCTTCGACATGGGCTTCCCGACACCCAGTGCAGGCGGAGGCTGGCTGGGTCGTCGATACGACCCGTTCCCGGTGGCCCGCAACCGCATGATGTCCAAGGCCCCCGCCTGGAACGGCAAGCTGCCGGGCCCCCGTTCGCTGGCCCTGCCCGGCGACGTCTCCCACGCCCGGCTCGCCTCGCGCCGCAACCTGCTGGGGTCGCTCGACGGAGCCTTCGCCACCGCCCGCGACGACGCATCGGCCCGCACCCTGCAGGCTCACCAGGACAAGGCGCTGGACCTGATCCTCTCGCCCAAGTGCCAGGCCGCCTTTGACCTCTCCCGGGAACCCGCCGCCGCACACGATCGCTACGGCCGCTTCGAAATGGGCCAGGTGCTGCTGCTGGCCCGCAGGCTGGTCGAATCGGGAGTCCGCTTCGTCACCGCCAACGCGGTCTCGAACCCCAAGAACACCCGCCTCTCGTCCTTCCAGATCTGGGACACCCACTTCGACCACTTCCGGCTCTACAACGAAACCCTGCTGCCGGAATTCGACCAGGCACTCTCGGCACTGCTCGAAGACCTCGACACCCGAGGTCTGCTCGAGGAGACACTGGTGATCGTGATGGGCGAGATGGGACGTACGCCGACGATCAACAAGGCCAAGGACGGTGGCCGGGACCACTGGGGTCGAGCCTACTCGGTGCTGTGGGCCGGTTGTGGAGTGAGGAACGGGGTGGTGATCGGAGCCACCGACAAGAATGCCGGCGAGGTGATCGACGCGAAGGCCTCACCCGATGACATCGCCGCCACGCTCTACGAAGCACTCGGGATCCCCCACGACACCGTGCTCGATGACATCGCCGGGCGACCCCGCCGCATCGCCGAAGGCAGCCCGATCGACGGATTGCTGGCGTAGACGAATTCCGCTACGGCCAGTTGTGGTTCTCTGGGTCCAACAGCCGGCTCGGTGCAAAGAACTCCGCGGGATAGTCGTCCGGTTCGTCGTCGATTCCCAGGATCCGGTTCATGATGCAGCGGGCTCCGTTGAACGACACCCCGCTGCCGGAACCGCACATCCCCGCCACGATCCAGCGCCCCTTGCTGTCCCCCGGCCCGTCGATCAAACCCACGATCGGGTACTCGTCGGGAGTGTATCCCACCGTGCCACTCCACTCGTTGTCGAGATCCAGATTGTAGGGCCCGAAGTGCTTGCGCATCTCGGCCGCGGCGAACCGGGTCAGAAACCGCGACGGCTTGTTGCGACCGGCCTGGGCGTCGGGCACCCGCGAGCCCCCCGAACCCCACAGCACCTCATGACCGTACCGTCCGGCAAAGTACCACGTACCGCTGATGCCGATGTGAGGCATCATCGAGACCGGCCCGCCCTCGCCCGATGCCGCCTGCTCCTGCATCGGCACGATCGCGTCGTGGAATGCCGCTTCGATCATCGGAGTGTAGCTCTCAGTGGCGTAGAACACGTGGCGGCAGGCAACCGTGCCTCGTGAGGTCTCGACCACGTACCCGTCTGCGGTCGCCACCACCCGCTCGACCCGCGTCCGCGTGTACAACTCGACCTGCTCGGCCTTCAACGCCTCACGCAACAGGCACCAGACCCACTTGGCCGGGTGCCAACTGGCGGCCTGTTTCGAGAACCCGGCCGGGAGACTCACTCGAATCCCGGACAACTTCCGCGCCTCGGCCGCCTCGATCAGCGTCCAGTCGTCACAGCCGGACTGTTCGGCCAATCGGACCGAGAGCCTCAGCGACTTCTGTTCTTCCTCGGTCCGAGCCTGTACCCATCCGGCCCGCTTGTAGTCGCAACGGAACCCGTGAGCCTCGATCGCCTGCTCGATCAGGTCGGCGTTCTGGTACGCGGCCTGGCAATAGACCTGGGCAAAACGGCTGGCCAGTTTCTTGCGCGCAGGCTTGTCCAGATCAGAACGGACCTCGTACAGGTACTTCCCGACCGAGTCGCGGACCATCTTGAAATAGCGGCCCATCACCACCAGGCCCTCATTGCGGCCCGAAGCCCCACAGGCCGGGTCGTCCATCTCCAGCAGCACCAGCCGCCGCTCAGCCGGAGCCCTGCGGGCCCAGTGATAGGCAGCCGCCGCCCCAGTGAACCCGGCCCCGATCACCACCACGTCGGCAGAATCGGGAAACGTCGCCGACTCGTCCCCGGCCCAGGGATGCTCCTCGAACGGGTTCTCGTCCTCGAGCCACATCGGAGTCCGAGACACCCGCCCGCTGATGTCCAGGCAATGCAGGCCCCGCGGCATGTTGATGCAGGCCTGGTACAACGCCCACCCGGAAAACCTCAGCCACCGAAGCGGCCACGGGTCCTGGCCCCACTTCAACTTCATGAAGTGACCGGCCGCCTGGAAGTCCTGCTTCCGCAACCCGATCAGCAACTCGATCACAAATGCCACCCGAGACAGCAGGCTGACATTCTGTTCCGAGAGATACCGATCGACCTCACGCCGGTCCCGATCCCCGCTTTCCGTCTCCACAAGTCTCCTCTCCCCTCTCTACTCTCCCTACTCTCTCCCCGTATGGCACCTCATACACGCCGCGGTCAACACGCGAGAATTAATCCGGTGATCATCCTCACGATACGGTGACAACTCGCCATGACAGCCTCGACAGTCGAGTTTCTGAAGGAGCACTTTGGCGTGGACCTTTTCAAAGTGCCAGTATCCAGGCCTCGTGTCGGCGATGTCGCCGGCGATGTCGTGACAATCGGCACACCGCTGTACGTCGACCGACTCGACGGGCTTCTTCCAACTGGCCGCCCTGAGAATCGACCGGGCCGCCACGCGTCCGGTCACGACGCAGGGGCCCAGAAACGTCCCCTCCAAAGCCGCCTTACCGTTGATGATCGCCAGCCCGGTCAACTCGCCCACCGCGTACAGCCCCGGGATCGGCCGCTGCTGCTTATCGACCACCCGGCAGCCCAGGTCGATCGCCACCCCTCCCATGCTCTTGCGGGTCAGCGGAAAGGTCTGGATCGCGTAAAACGGAGGCGTCTCGATCTTCACCGAGGCCGTGTTGTTGAACTTGGTCTTGCCCGGTCCGAACCGCCCGAAGTCCCGGTCGACTCCCTGTTCGATCATCGCGTTGTAGCGGGCGATGGTTGCCACCAGTCCCGCGGCGGGCAGCCCGGCCTTTTGGGCCAGTTCTTCGATCGAATCGGCCGATTGCACCAGCCTGGGATCCTGGAAGATCAACCGCTCGACCTTGTCGGCATCGGCCCAGTCCGACCCCGAGACGCTGAACTCCTTCTTGGTCTTCTCATCGAAGATCGCCCAGCAGGTGACCTGTTCCTGGTTCAAGAGCGCCGGCATCACGTCCTTGGCCCAGCCGTGATCGTTGGCAAACCGCTTGCCGTGGGAGTTGACCAGAATTCCCCACATGTTGGCCGCGTTGAGTCCCTTGTTGCTACCGGGGTTCTGAGGATCGGGCAGCCCCGAGTAGTAATTCCATTGGTAGTCCATCTTGACCAGCGCCCCGCCGATCTCCCGGACCATCTTGTGGCCCAGGCCGATCGAGTTCCGTCCCGACCCGGTGAGGATCTTCTTGGGAAACGCAAACTCGGCCGGCCAGAACTCGCGGACCAGGTCCAGGTTGCTCTGAAAGCCTCCGGTCGCCAGCACCACCGCGTCGGCTTCCAGGACTCCCCGAGACTCGTCTCGCATGTCGGTCGTCCGCACTCCGACCACCCGATCATTGCGGACGACCAGCGAATCGGCTCGAGTGTTCCAGGCGAAGCGAACGTTGGGTCGCTCGAGGCAGGCGCGGTAGACCGGAGTCACCAACCCGATGCCCCGCCCGACGGGCTGATGGAATCGGGCGACGGTGTTTCCCGGAGACGTCTCGACGCCGGAAAACTGGACACCCAGCTCGATCAACCAGTCGTAGATCTGCTCACGCGAATGGTCCACGTAGTACCGCACCCACTCGCGATTGGCCCCTTCGCCCCAATCGATGAAGTCCTTGTAGGCCAGGTCGGGCGAGTCCTTCTCGCCGGCAGCCTGCTGCACCGGAGTGGCCACCACCGACACGCCTCCCTGCGACATCACCGCGTGGCCGCCGTAGACACTCGACATGTCGACCACCACCACCCGGGCACCGCCGTCGGCCAGCTCCAGTGCGGCCGAGAGCCCCGAGAGTCCGGCTCCGACGACGACGACTCGAGGTGGCACGCCGGTGGACTTCGCCGGAGTGCCTTGCGAAGCTCCCGGCGGCCGGTCGTCCTGCTGGCCTCCACCTCCGCCAGGCCCACCGACACCCATGCCCAGGGCGATCGCCAGCAGCACCATCACCGCAGCGACCAGGACAACAGTGACCGAAGCGGACCGAGACGTCATTTCGATCCGGTCTCCGAGCGGCGTGCTTGACGCTTCAAGGGTCTCAGACGTTGCAAACGTTTCAGAGAAATCTTGCGGAACTCGATCTCCATCGGCGGGCCGCCGTGCAGCTGCAGGCCGATGATCCCCTTGGGAATCCGCTTGGCCTTTTCATTGTCGACGACTTCGGAGGCCACTTTGCCGTTGATCGTAAAGAACATCCGGTAGCCCCGGACCCTCACGTGCACGTCGTTCCAGCCCCGCTCCTTGACGTGTTTCGCCTCCAGAGCCCCCTCGAGCCGGGTCACCGTCTTCTTCCCGTCCGCGGCGATCACCACGCGATGGCCTCGCTGGACGAGGTAGGAACCGCGGGGATAGCCGTGAAAGTCCCACGACCCCAGCACCTCGGGCCCCACACCCTTGTGGCCGAAGTCGGCGTGGTAGCCGCTGACTGTGTGCGTCTTGGAAATCCCCAGCAGGCCGCGGATGTGGATCCCCGAGTTGCCCTGGGTTCGGAAGCGGTAGCTGAGTTTCAATTCGTAATCGCCGAGATTCTTGTCGTGGAAGATCAGGTCCGAGCCCTTGCCGTCGGTCTTGCCGACCAGCAACCCGTCCCGCACCGACCAGTGGCTCTGCTTCTCCCGGGGAATCACGCCCCAGCCCTTCAGCGTCTTCCCGTCGAAGATCGGCTCGAACCGGTTGGCCGCCTCGATGGCGGCCGGTGCCAACGGCCCGACCTGCCCGACCAGCCCCACAATCCCGACCAGAACACGCAGCAACTGGATTCTCATCTCGATTCCTCGTTCCACACCACGCGGGTTCATTTCACACCGAAGCGGTACACCGACCGAGCCGTCTTTCCCAGGATCCAGGTCTTGTCCTCAGCGGTAAAGAACGGCACCAGGTCCTTCATGATCAACAGCTCGTAGAAGTTCGCGTAGATCATTCGCCGCGGGCCAAACGCGTCGTACACCTTCCTCAGGTAGGACCACATGTCGCGAAATGGCGGCTTCTGCTGCGATGGGTTGTGCAACGACGTACGGACGTAGACGTTCTTCAGGTCCTTCAGCGCCAGGATCCCGTCGATCCCCTCGCTGTCGGGCTTCGTGATGTCGATCATCGCGAAGTGATCGATCACCAGCTTGACCCCCGGAAACCTGCGGGCCATGTCACCGACCTGGGCCAGTTGGTGAGGAGCCAGGAAGATGTTGAAGACCGCCCCCAGCTGCTGGGCCTTCTTCCACAGCGGGTAGCAGACCGGATCGTTCATCCAGACCGTGTTGCGATCGTAAATCGGGCTCAGCCGCAGCCCGACCAGCCGGTCGCGTTTCATCAGCCGCTCGAGCCGACCGGGGTTCTCGGGGTCGCCGGGCCGATGCAGGCCGTGGCCCACCAGCAGGCCGATCGCGGCGAAGCGATCCGGGTGAGTCTTGACGCAGTGGCTCGAGTACGAGTTGTCGGTGCCGTAATAGCAGACGTGGCTGATCACGGTCTTCGAGATCCCGTGTACCTGCATCTCGGCCAGCAGGTGCTCCATCGAGTAGCTTCGACGAGGCGTGTTGTTGGGGCAGTTGGAGAGCTTGGGGTTGATCGGAAACGTCTTGTCGTTGATCAACCATGCATGCTCGGCTCCGTTGACAATCTCCAGCTCCCTGGCCGGACGCTCGGCTGCCACCACCCCGCTGCTGGCACCGGCTCCCAATCCGGCACCCAGCCCGGCACCCGCCATCCGGCCCAGGCATGTCCGTCGGTCGATTCTGCTCATGGCTTCAGCGGCAGCAGTTCGACCTTGCGGAACTCCACCGGATGACTCTCGGACTGCAACGAAATCGACCCGCCAGAGACCAGCAGCGCATCTCCGCTCCGCTCATCCTCGGGCTTGCCCGCGATCAGCTTTTTGGCGTCCTTGTCGTTGGGGTCCAGCTGCGGCTTGCTGTACTCGAGCACCGTCTTGCCGTCGATCTTGTGACGAATCACCTCGCTGCCACGCACCTCGATCTCGACGGTGACCCAGCCGTCACCGCGGTAGGTCTTCGAGGTCGAATTGGTGCAGTGCCGCTTGTGGAGCTTGCCGTTGTAGACGACGTGGGTGCCGGGGGTGCAGAGGTTGGCGGTGGGCCGCTTGCCAGTGCTGCGACCGCCGAGCAACTGCACCTCGATCGACACCGGGAAGTTCTGGTCCTTGCCCATCGATTCCGGCGACTGGCCGTGCACCATGATCCCGCTGTTGCGGAACGCCCAGCTCGGTCCTCCCATCACCTGCTTGCCCGTGAACCGGTACTCGCAGCGAATGATGTAGTGCGAGAACGGCTTCTCGTAGAACAGGTGCCCGAACTTGGTGCCGAACCCCTTGTAGGCGTCGTAGCCCACCTTCAGCACGCCGTCCTCAACACGAAACGTCTTGCCGAAATTGTCGCCCAGCGCGTGGCCCTTGATCTTGACCTTCCAGCCGGAGAGGTCCTTGCCGTTGAACAGCTGGATCCACTTCCCCCTGGGTTTTTCCGAAACGTTCGCGGCGACCGCAGCGACCGGGTCGACCAGCGTGGTGCTCAGCAACGGAGCCAGGAACAACGAACAGCACAGGGCACCGGCCAGGCCCATGGGAAGTCGGCGTGTCATATGAGAACTCTCGGGTGAAGAAGAACAGACGGTGTGATGAATCTTTTCGAAGCGATTCGAGACGATCGGAAACGAACCAACATTGTGCAAAGTGAGGCCTCATCGGGAAAGTCGACGGGGCCACCCGCGTCACGGAACAAACTTCAACAGGCTCTGACCCTCCGCCGGCATCGACGCCAGCGCCCGCTTCAATCGGGCCAGAGCCGCGGCCGCCGTCGGGTCGGTGGGGGGATCCGACAGAGGGCTCTGCTCGAGCACATCCTCGGCGACGTCGATGAACCGGCCGTCGCCGTAGAGCTTGAACCGCCGGTCGCGGACAAACCGCTTGGGCCTGGTCCGCTCGGGGCGAGGACAATAGTAGATGTGGATCCAATCGCGTGGTCTGTAGTCGTCGTTGCCCGTCAACAGTCCTGCGAAGCTCCGGCCGTCGAGCCCGTCGGGGACATCCAGCCCGGCCAGATCGAGCACCGTGGGCAGGAAGTCCGAGAAGTCGACCAGGTGGTCGGTGACCTTCCCCGCAGCAACCCGCCCCGGCCAGCTCACCACCAGCGGCACGCGGGTCCCCGCATCGGTCATCCGCCCCTTGCCCCCCCGGATCTCGCGGCCGCCCAGCCGCGATCGGATCGTGCGATGCGTGCCGTTGTCACCGGTAAAGATGATCAGCGTCTGCCGGGCCAGGCCCAGTTGATCGACCTTGGCCACCACCCGCCCGACCTGCTCGTCCATGTACGCCACCATGTCCTCGAAGTTCCGCTGCCGGTTCTTGCCCTGCCGCGACTCGCTGTTGGGGGTCGGCACAAACGGGCTGTGGACCTGGATCAGGGGCAGGTAGGCAAAGAACGGTCGGTCGCGGTTCGCTTCGATGAAGTCGGTGACCGACTTCGTGACGATGTCGGGGCCGTACTCATCCACGCCGAACGTGCGGTTGGTGCCGTTGATGTACAGCAGCGGTTTCCAGAACCGGGACCCCATGCGGTCGACCTGCCACAGGCAGATCTCGTCGAACCCGGCCTTCTCGGGAAGCGTCCCCTTGCCCCGGAATTGCGGCGAGTAGTGCTCGGCTCCGAGCAACTGCCACTTGCCGGCCACCGCCGTCTTGTAACCGCCCTGCTGCATGTACTGCCCGATCGTCTTCTGGTCGCGACGCAGGACCGAGAAGGCCGAGTAGTTGCGGACATTCGAGAGACCGGTCATCAGCTTGACGCGGCTGGGAGTGCACAACGGTTGCGAGTAGCAGTGCCGAAACCTGAGGCCCTGCCGGGCCAGTCGGTCGATGTGCGGGGTCTTGTACTGTCGGCTGCCGTAGCACCCGAAGCACTCGTACCCCACATCATCGGCCATGATCAGAACCACGTTGGGGCGCCGCTCCTGCCGCTGTGGCAGCCGAGTTTCTGCCGAGGCCGCGGCCGGGAATGTCGCTGAAAGAACCAGGACGAGTAGCGGGAATCGCATGCGGAACATCACGGGAACTCTGTCCCTTGGAATGGGAACTTCAACCCACCTCGACTAAGTTACCCTCTGCTCGGCGGGGATCCCATCGAAGGGGCACCGCCTGCGCGATGGCCACACCGGAGACTCGCACCGTGCTGCCTTCTTCTGCCAACGTTGTCGTCATCGGCGGAGGTGTCCTGGGCACCAGTGCCGCGTTTCAGCTGGCCGAGGCGGGTGTCAAGGACATCGTGCTGATCGACCGGGGGCCGGTCGGAGCCGGGACCACGCCGATGGCCGCCGGACAGACCGGTTACCTCAACAGCGATCGATTCGCCACCGACTTCGGGCTGTACAACATCGAGTTCTTCGAGAACTTCGAGGCCAGGACCGGGCAGGCGATCGACTTCCACCAGTGCGGCAGCCTCAGGATCACGCTCACCGAAACCTACCATCAGGATCTCGAGCGGCGGCTCGAGGTGGCCAGGGAGATCGGTGACGATGCCCGGATCATCTTCGCCGAGGAGGCCCGGCAGTTGGTGCCGCTGCTGGATCCGCCGAGTGACTGCCGGATCATGCTGATGCCCCGCGACGGCTGGGTCGAACCCAAGTCGGTGGCGGTCGCCTACGCCGCGGCGGCGGCGAATCGAGGCGTCCGCTTCGATACCGGGATTCCCGTCACCGGACTGGTTCACGATGGCACGAGAGTGACCGGAGTCACCACGCCGCAGGGGACGATTTCTGCCCAGTGGGTGGTGCTGGCCGCGGGGGCCTGGTCGAGACAACTCAGCCAACCCCTGGGTATCAACCTCCGCAGCGTGCCCGTCCGGCACCAGGCGTTTGTCACCGCCCCGCTGGCCGGTGCACTCCCCGATCAGCCGATCGTTCGGGTCACCGAGCCACAGTTCTATGTCAGGCCCGAGGCGGGAGGACTGCTGGTGGGCGGGTACGGGTACCGACCGCTGAGTTTCGACATGGACGACTTCGATGACGGGTTCGAGATCGCCTCGCTCGAGGCCGACCAGGTCTACTACGAGCAGCTGCAGGCCGCCGCGCGGCCGTTCTTCCCGGTGCTGGAGAACGCGATCCGGGTCCAGGACCGCCGCGGGCTGCCGACGATTTCACCTGACGGGCGACTGGTCATCTCCGAACCCGACAACGCCGCGGGGCTGGTCGTGCTGACGGCGTGTGGAGTCGGCGGAGTCGACCGGTCGCCGGGAGCAGGCCGCATCGTCGCCGACATCATCGCCGGCCGGGAACCGTGGATCGATCCGGAGATCCTGGGTGCCGACCGCTTCGGCGACGACTTCGTCGATGAACTCGAGCTCAGAGCCCGCTGCGAAGAAGTCTACGCGCACCACTACCACGACGTGTACTGAGCCCGAAAGTCTGACGCCCCGGCACTACCCCTCGTAGTGCTTCAACCAGTGCTTCTGGAGGGCCAGGAACTTGCGGATCGACTTGATCTGCTCGGCATCGGTCACCTCGTTCCGAGAGACCTGTTTGCCATCGGAGGAGAAGACCACGTAGGCCGGATTGCGGTCACCCTTGCCGCTTTCGACCACGAAGCGGGTCCCCCGCAAATACTCGCTGGCCAGCCCGGCCGACTCCAGAAAACTCTCGATGTTCTTGGTGTCCACCTTCGTGAACGAATCCTCGTGGTCCTTCCGCACCCGCTTGGACTGCTTGAGAATCGACTTGATAATCCGCTTGGCCGAGACTTTCTTGACCAGCAGGACCGTGTCGAGCTTCTTCTCGCGGTCCGCGATCGCCTTGAAAAACGCCTCTTTTTCCAAGCCCGCCTCGACACCGCCCAGACCGCCCTCGATCAGGAACTTCGTGCGGTGCGTCGTGCGGCCCAGCTTCGAATACCGAACCCCGTCACTGGGACCGACCGGTTGCATCTCCGCCGCAATCAGCGACGAGGACGCTCCGTGGGCCGCCAGGACCGCAACCAGTCCTCCGAGAATCAGCCTGGGGAGACCGTTGCAACCGCTGTGCCTCGCTGGTGTGCTCATCTCAATATCTCATGCTGCCTGGAAAACTTGTCAGATCATGTCGGATCTTCGGCCCACTATAGGTATTTCAGCCGCGACATACATCACAGGCCAACGTGCCCGCGGGCGGCTTCACGGTTAGAATGCCCGGACCGCTCACAGCCAGCAAGCGTTTTACCCCGAGGAATCCACGATGCGTCTGCCGCTGTCCCTTCTGGTGTTCCTGCTTCCTTGTGCAACGAACCTCTTCGCCGCACCCACCGCAGCCGCCGCTCGACCCAACATCGTCTTCATCTATACAGACGACCAGGCCCCACTGGCGGTGGCCGCCGCCGGTGACAAGCGGTTCATCACGCCGCACATCGACAGCATCTTCTACCAGGGTGCCCACCTGCTCAATGCGTTCGTGACCACGCCGGTCTGCAGCCCCAGCCGGCTGGGGCTGATCTCCAGCCGATATGGCAGCGAGCTGGGCGTAACCGACTGGATCAACCCCCGCGCCGAGCAGGCTCTGGGGTTGGCCGAGAAGACTGCGACCTGGCCACGACTGCTGGCCGAGGCCGGTTACCGCACAGCGCTGTGCGGCAAGTGGCACCTGGGCACACAGGACCGCTTCCACCCCACCCGCTTCGGCTACCACGAATTCATGGGCATCCGCAGCGGCGGATGTCCCCCCAAGGGAGCCCGGCTCGAAATGCTCGATGGCACAATCAAGCAGGTCGACGGCTACACCTGCGACGTCTTCACCGACCACGCGCTGGACTTCATCCGACGTCAGCACACAAAACCTCACCCCTTCGCCATCTCGCTGCACTTTCGAGCCCCCCACGCCAAGTGGTTGCCGGTGCGGCCCGAGGACTGGGCCCCGTTCAAGGACCTCGACCCCGAAATCCCCAAGACGATCTACGACGACATCGATGTCCCCAAGGTCAAGAAGTGGACCCGCGAGTACCTGGCGGCGGTCAAGAGCGTCGACCGCAACGTCGGGCGGATGCTGGCCCTGCTCGATGAACTGAAACTCGCCGGAAACACCGTCGTCATCTTCACCAGCGACCACGGCTACAACCTGGGAGACCACGGCACGTGGTTCAAGGGCAACGCCCACTGGGTCCGTAAGCCGCTGCCGCCGAGGAAATGGAAGAACATCCCACCGCGTCGACGGCCCAACATGTGGGACACCAGCCTGAAGGTGCCCTGTGCCATCCGCTGGCCAGGTGTCATCAAGCCGGGCACCAGGCTCTCTCAGACCATCTCAAACCTCGACTGGTTCCCCACGCTGCTGGCGATGGCAAAAGTCAAGTTGCCCGCGTCGATCACCGTCCGCGGTCGCGACTTCACGCCGTTATTGCGAGGCCGCGTGGTGCCCTGGAACAACGAACTCTATGCCGAATACAGCATGCACCACGGTGCAATCACCCACATGCGCGTCTGGCGGACTCCCAGCTGGAAATACATGAAGGACTTCGCCAGCCCGGGCCGCGAGGAACTGTACGACCTGAGCCGGGACCCGGGTGAAACCAGGAACCTGGCCGCCAGCACCCGGCCCGAGCACGTGCGGATCAAGAGCCAGCTGGCACAGAAGATCCTCGAACGGATGGCCACTCTCAAGGATCCGGCTCGGCCGGCAGGCAAGTAACTCCCCGAGTTCGACTCAGCGCGAGCTGCGCCGACCCGTCAGCCAACCGGTCCGCTCGATCCGCTTCAGCTCGGCCTCGATCTCGGTCCCCTCGTAGAACGACAGCCAACCCCGCAACCGCTGCGTCTGGCCGGGGGCACAATCGGGGAACTTCGGGTCCGAGTGCATGCAGGGGCAGTCGCGATTGGCCCAGGGCCTCTGGCATTCCTGCCACGCCGTGATGATCCACCGATCCCCCGCGGCGTTGCGGCAGGCGACGTAGGGCGAGGTCAATCGCTTGTTGTCGGTCGCACGCTGGTTGAAGCCGGTCGCCGCGGCGAGCATCACGCAGTTCTGGACCCGCAGGCCGGTGAGTGTCTGATTCGATCCGTTGCGGATCCACAACTCCATCCGCACCGCATCGTCCTTCGATACGACCCGGGCACCAAAGGACACCTCGTTGGGCAGAGTCCGCTCGACCTTGAAACCACGCTTGCTGAACCGCTTCCACTCGAGCGGTTCCAGCACCACGTCTTTTCGATCCCAGGTGGTTGGTACGTGAGTGTGAGCCAGGTAGAGCAGTTCCCGCTTCGTTTTCTTCTCGCCCTTCTCGCCCTCTTGGACCTGATTCCACCAGATCGCCTCGGGGACGTCCACGACCACGTAACCCCCGTCATCCCAGGGCGCGAAGACGCTGAGCTTGGTCTCTCGCTGAGGCCTCATGGCCCCGTCGCGGAATCCGATCCTGGGGTGACGGCCACCGGGGTAGGGAAGCACGCGGAGCCGTCCTTTGCTCGAAGGCGGCTTGGCATCCAGGTCGATGTCGAATCGCTCGAGTGCCGCTTTGACCTCGGAGTCCGACCACCCGGTGGCGGCACACACTTCCGCAATCGCGAAGCGGTGATGCACCACCATGTTCTCAAGCCATTTCTTCTGCGACTTCTTCCCGAGGGGAGTCCGGAAGTTGTCCCGCGACCGCTTGGCGGCCAGCATCCGCTGGCGGTCCTGGATCACCTCCTGGGCACGCCGCGGCTCGAGCTTGGGATCGACGTAGCGGGCCGCGTCCCGCAACGAGATCACCGTGTAGCGTTCCAGTTTCAGGAACTTCATGAAGGCCTCGAACTGCCGACGGGGAGTGTGGACCCAGGGGTGGGCCCGGTCGGGGACCCCGTGAAACTGCAACACCGCGATCCGCCCGGGTCGTGCCTGCTCAACCGCTCTTTGAAAATCGGCCAGCTCCCAGTTGGGACGACCGTCACCAGCTGAAGGGATCAGCAGCGGGTGGTCCAGGCCCGGCTCCCAGGCCACTCCACGACCGGCCTTGTAGAGGAACTCAGGCGACCCGCCTCGACGGGCAAACAGGATGCCTCGCTTGCGGAGAATCGAGAACGCCTCGGGCATCGTCGCGTTGCCCGGATAGGCAAACGAGACCGGACGAGGGATCCCGTGCTGCTTGAAGCTCCGCTCGATCACCTGCAACTGCTCATCCAGGCCGCCGATCGTCTTGGCCGTCACCGGCTTGTGGTCTCCGGTGTGATTGCCAATCTCAAAACCGTCCCGGGACAGCTGAGCAATCTGCTCCCAGGTCATGTAGTTCTCTTTGTCGTCCTTGAACTCGAACCCCTCGGTGATGAAAAACGTCGCGCCGAACTTGTAGTCGAGCAGAATCGGCCTCACGACTGTGAAGTGCGACCTGACCGAATCGTCAAACGTCAGCACCACCAGCTTCTCGGGCACCGGTTCCACGGCCGAGGCCGTCGGGGCTCCCAACAGGCAGACCATGCCCACGACTGCAACTGCCAGCTTGTCCGCGCTTCCCATCATCCTCGTCTCCCCTCGAGCATCGCGACCCGGAATCTCCGGCGAGTGTTTCCAGGTCCATCTCACTTTGTCCCACCACGGTGCTTGTCGAATCGAAAGGCCGAGACCAGGAACCAGCCCACGACAACGGCTGCCAGCAGGCAGATCCCGTAGATGACCCAGGGATCCGCGGCAGCAAACGTGTACATCGCCTCGGTCGATCCCGAATCGAACTCGGCCCAGGTCTCGACGGGACTGGAATTCATCTCAACCGACTCCACCTGGAGATTGTGTCTGTTCCCGAGACTCTCAACTGCTCAGCCCGGCGGACCCCGCCGGCACGACGCCCTCGATCCCCAGTTCGGCCAGGTCGAGACCGGCCAGTTCGACCTCCCGCGAGACTCTCAGCATCCCGGCCCGCTTCAGCCCCAGGCTGATCAGGAACCCGGGCACGAAGCCGACTCCGATCATGACCCCGATGCCGATCAGTTGCCCGGTGAGCGAAGTGACGTTTTGGTGCTGAGGATATCCGCTGGCCAGCAGGCCCATCGCCAGCATCGACCAGACTCCGGCCCCTCCGTGCACCGCGATCGCGCCCACCGCGTCATCGATGCCGTGACGTTCGAGCCGGTTGCCGAGGAACACGGCGAAGCCCCCCCCGGCGAACCCGACCAGGTAGCCCAGGGCGGGGTGGTAGACATCCACGCCCGAGGCGATCGAGATCATCCCGGCCAGGCCTCCGCTGATCGTCCAGTACGGATCGCCCTTCGATATTATGAACGCCCCCATCACTCCACCGGCGAAGCCCATCGTTACGGTGAACGCCAGTGAGCCCAACGTCATCGGAGTCCCGTAGATGCTCCGCCACGGCTCGGGATCTGCCCCCACGTCGGCGATCCCGAACACGGCACACGCGGCGTAGAAGGCGTAGAAGCCGGTGAAGATCAGCATCAGCCCCAGCATGGTCATCGGCAGGTTGTGAGGCGGGATGGCCTGGGGCCGACCCTGCTCATCGTACTTGCCGAGCCGTGGCCCGAGATTCAACAGCACGCCGAACGTGAAGGCGGCCGCTACCGTGTGTACGCAGCCGCCGGCACCCCAGTCGTGGAAACCGAACTTCGTGTACAGCCACGCCCCGTCACTCCAGCCCCACGCCGCCGCCAGGATCCAGACGACCGAGCCCAGGATCATCGCCAGCAACAGGTACGCTCCCAACCGGATCCGCTCGATCACCGCTCCCGACATGATCGACGCGGTGGTGAAACTGAACAGCAGAAACGCAAACCAGAACACCCCGGTGATGTTGTCGCTGAGGTTGGGGCCCATCGACTCGCTCCAGGGCAACGCCGCGACAGCCGCCTCGCTGCCCGACGGGACCAGCCCGCCCTGGAAGGCGTAGTAGATCCACCAGCCGAAGAGGAAGAACGTGGGAGTGATCACCGCGCAGGTGAGCAGGTTCTTCATCATCGTCATCAAGACGTTCTTCTGACGCGCGACGCCCGCCTCGTAGATCATGAACCCGGCGTGGATCAACCACATCAACACCCCGGTCCAGAAATAGAACGTCTCGATCGTCTTCTCGGCAAACAGCCGCGCGTCGCCTTCCACGTCTCCGCTCCACATCAACCTGTAGCCACGCCCTCATCAGACCGGCTCCGAGACTACCATCGGCACCGTCACCCTCACCAGCACCTCGACACTTGCCGTCTTGTCCGAGGGTCTGCAGTCCGATAACATCAGAGGCGGCTGATGCATCCCCCGGCAGGAAACTCACCCAAGTGATCCCCGTTCCCACACACCCCAGGCTCTCGCGACGCACCGCCCTGACGGCCGGTTCGGTCGGGTTGCTTGGGCTGGGGATGAACCATGTCGAGGAATTGCGAGCCCAGGCTGCCGGACGGGCGGCGGAAACGGCCGCGTCGGCCCTTCGCCGAGGCCATGCCAAGTCGGTGATCTTCGTCTTTCTTTCCGGCGGTCTGACTCAGCACGAGAGTTTCGATCCCAAGCCGAAGGCGCCCCAGGGGATCCGTGGCGACTTCAATCCGATCTCGACCTCGACGCCCGGTTTCCAGATCTGCGAGCACCTGCCGCTGTTGGCGGCCCGCAGCCACAAGTGGTCGGTGCTCCGCTCACTGACCTCCCCCTACAACGGCCACTCGTCGGGCCACATGGCATTCCAGTCGGGTCGCACCGTGTTGCCGCCGACCTTCAACGGCAGCAAGCCGATGCCCGAGGACTGGCCATCGATCGCCTCGATCGTCGGTGCCGTCACCGAGCCGCGAAACAACAACCTGCCTCCCGCCGCGGTGCTGCCCGAACGGCTGGTGCACCGCTCCACGCGGGTGATCCCCGGCCAGTTCGCCGGCGAGATGGGCCGTCGTCACGACCCGTGGTTCATCGAGGCCTCGCCCTTCAACGCCACCTCCTACGGCGCCTACCCCGAGTACGAGTTCCACTTCACCCGCGGCCGCGAACGGAACAAGAACCTCTCCTTCCAGGCCCCCAACCTCAGCCTGCCCGAGGGCATCACTCAGGGCCGGCTGGGCAACCGCCGCCAGCTGCTCGAAGTGATCGAATCTCAACGCCGCGATCTCGACCGATTCGCCGTGACCGAGAACTTCAGCCGCTCGCGCGAGGGAGCGATCAGCCTGCTGACCGACAAGTCGGTGCAGGAGGCCTTCGACGTCACCCGCGCTCCCGAAAAGGTGCAAGAGCGTTACGGCAAGAACGCCTTCGGGTGGTCGCTGCTGATGGCCCGCCGGCTGGTCGCTGCGGGGGTGAACCTGGTGCAGGTCAACCTGGGCAACAACGAGACCTGGGACACACACGACAACGCCTTCCCGCTGCTGAAGGACTGCCTGCTGCCGCCGACGGATCGGGCACTGGCCGGGCTGATCGACGACCTCGAGGAAAGTGGTGAGCTGGACGAGACCCTGATCGTGATGCTCGGCGAGATGGGCCGCACGCCCAAGATCAACACCAAGCTGCCCGGCCGCGATCACTGGGGAGCGGTGCAGAGTGCGTTTTTTGCCGGAGGCGGCATCCAGGGCGGACGGGCCGTGGGCAGTTCCGACCAACTGGCTGCCTACCCCGCCTCAAATGCCCAGCGACCCGAAAACGTCGCCGCCACCATCTATCACTCGCTCGGATTGCCCGACACCACCGCGTGGACCGACGAGTTGAACCGGCCGCACCACATCTACCACGGCGAACCGATCTACGACCTGCTGTAGATGGCTCGTACGATCGGCCGCAGCACCAGCCCGGCACCCAGCACGCCCAGGCCCGTCAGCCAGACGTCGGGGTCGACCCAGAAGGCCAGGAAGCCGCAGGCCACAAGCCCCACGGCCGAGATCCACGCCGGGTAGAGGCGTTCGTCTTTCGAGAGCCGCAGCGCCGCGAGATTGGTCAGGGCGTAGTAGACCAGCACGGTGAACGCGCTGAACGACCAGGTCGTGCGCACGTCGCAGAAAGCGGTCATCCCTGCAATCAGAACTCCCACCAGAACCACCGCCGCCGTGGGCGATTCGCCCCGGGCGTCCAATCTCGCCAGGACCGGAGGCAGGTCGCCGCGGCGGCCCATTGCCAGGACCACCCTCGAGAGACCCAGCACCAGGTTCAGCAGCACACCCAGCATCGCCAGCACAGCACCCACCGCGACCAGCCGGGACAGGCCCGGGCCACCAAATTGACCCGCCGCCGCCTCCAACGGAGCCGCTGCGGCTGATCCGTCGATCGCAAACACCTCGATGCCCGCCGCGCCGACTCCC
>CAUZEQ010000036.1:0-25407 GCA_963578885.1 Planctomycetota bacterium | reverse complement strand
CCCTCTTCGTGTTGCAGCGGGTGCTGGTTGAAAAGGGGTCAGGCCCCGCCTTGGGACCGCGTTGGGTGGAGCAGGACTGTTGGTGGGCGGCGTCTGACCCCCCCGCTAGAGCGTAATCCCCACCCCAAACCCGATCGACTGGGGCACCTCGAGATGCCCGCCGACATACCCGGGCGGCTCCTGCAGCACATCCTCGGCATACAGTCCCGGCCCCACCAGGTCACTGGCCAGGCTCAGGCCTCGAATCGACGCGGCCAATTGCACCTGCGCCCGGGTCCCCGGCCCCATCTCCACGGTACTCCCCAACAGCAACCCCACCCTGGCCGTTTCAGCCATTGAGGCAATCTGCCGCGCCGGGAAGATCCCGCCACACCCGGTCGTAGCAATGTTGAAGACATCGAGAGACTCGTGGCGGATGTACTGCAGTGCATCGTCGGCCGTGACCACGTGTTCGATCAGCCTCACGTCGACCTCGCGGCGGACCGCGGCGATTTCGGCCGGATCGCGACCACCGACTGGAGTTTCGACGCCGTCGAGATCGAAACCCGCCAGGCGGGTGATATTGGTCACAGCCTGGTCACGATCCCAGCCCCCGTTGGGATCAATCTTGATGCTGGCATCCGGCCCGGCCGTCTCCCGCATCACCGCCAGTCGTTGTTCGTCGAGGTCGATGTCGACTCCGACCTTCAGCTTGAACGCCGTAAACCCCTCAGCACACTTCTCGGCAATCTCCTCACGCAGCAAGTCCAGGTCATCGCGGATGAATGCGACCCAGGAGATCTGGATCGTCCGGTGCCACTGCCCGCCGAGCAGGCGGCAGACGGGGGTGTTTGCCGCGAGGCTGATCAGGTCGTAGCAGGCCATGTCGAGTCCGGCTCGGGTCAACCGGTGCAGCGACGAGCCCCCGATGCCCTCGGCGTCGGGAAACATCTCGGCCCACTCGGCATGATGGCGAGCGATGTCGATCGGGTCGCGACCGACCAGTGCCTCGGCGACCCGTTCCTGCCAGGCCTGCGGGTCGGGCACCTCGTCGGGCTCGATGTCCGAGATCTCACCCCAGCCGGTGTGGCCGCTGTCGGTCGTGGCACGCAGGAACAGGAACGGGGACGCCTGGACCACCTCGCGTGCCCCGCCGCCCTCCTGGGCAATCTGTGTGGCATAGCGACGTCGCACGTCAAACGGGATCAGCTTGACGTTGGTGATTTTCACCTGGC
The DNA here is from genome assembly GCA_963578885.1 of Planctomycetota bacterium. Taxonomy (GTDB): domain Bacteria; phylum Planctomycetota; class Planctomycetia; order Planctomycetales; family Planctomycetaceae; genus UBA8437. Next base: position 24,193 of record CAUZEQ010000036.1, on the reverse strand, counting down.
ACCGCCGTCTTTTTTTGTTGGCATGGGGGCCTTGATGCGTTTTCGCCAGTCGGTCATCAGCTCAAAGAGGCGAGCGGCCACCCTGGGTTCGGAATCGAGCAGGTTCCTGGTTTCGCCGATGTCGCGGCCGGTGTGGTAGAGCTCACGTCGGCCGTCCTCGAAGAACTCGATCAGCTTCCAATCGCCCAGCCGGACGGCGGCCGCCGGAGTGGTCCGCCAGGCGCCCCGGCGTCCGTAGGCCTGCAGGTAGCCAGGGAAGTGCCAGAACAGGGGCCGCTCGGGCAGGTCCTTGCCCTGAAACAGGCCGGTGATGCTGACACCATCGCGGGGCTGCCCGGCGGGCAGGGATGCTGCGGCGATTTCGGCCAGGGTGGGATAGAAGTCGACGGTGACCACGGGCGTCGAGCAGGATGAGCCGGGTCGGGTGTGTCCGGGCCAGCGGACGATCATTGGCACACGGATGCCGCCCTCGTAGAGCATCCCCTTGCCACCCTTCAGCGGGGCGTTGTCGGTGATGCCGTTGGGGAGTTGGCGGTCGGCGGAGGTGTAACCTCCCAGTCCGCCGTTGTCGGAGGTGAAGATGACGAGCGTGTTGTCGGCGATCTTCATTTCGTCGAGTGCGGCGAGGACTCGTCCGACGCCCGCATCCATCGTTTCGACCATCGCCGCGTACTTCGCGTTGGTGTGGCCTCCGGCGGTCTCTCGTTTGGCGTACTCGGCGGCCAGACGAGGCTTGGCCTGGATCGGTGTGTGGACGGCATAGAACGGCAGGTAGATGAACAGCGGCTTTTCGGCAGATAGTCGGACATGCTCCCGGATAAGGTTGGCGGCTTCGGTGCTGAGCCGGTCGGTGAGGTGTTCGCCGGTGGGTCCATCCCTGAGTTGCGGGTTGCGGTAGGGCGAGAAGTAGCCGCCGCGGGGTGAGCCGGTGCGGTTGCCGCCGAAGTTGATGTCGAAGCCCTGCTGTCGGGGTCCGGCCGTCGGGGGCGGTCCCAGGTGCCACTTGCCGAAGTGAGCGGTCCTGTAGCCGGCCGCCTGCAGCGTTTCGGCCAGGGTGACGATCTTCGAGTCGAGCACGGTCGTGTTTTCGGCAGGGACCAGTTTTCGGAGCCGGGCCTGACCGCGGGCACCGCTGCCGACGGTGTAGATGCCGTGCCGAGGGGAATGCTGGCCGCTCATCAGGCACGCCCGGGTCGGGGCGCAGTTGGGACCGCAGGTGTAGGTGGCCGTGAACTTCATGCCCGAACGGGCCAGGCGGTCCAGGTGAGGCGTGCGGTAGTAGCCGCTGCCGAAGCAGGCCAGGTCGCTGAAGCCCAGGTCATCGGCGACGATCAGCACGATGTGAGGGCGTGCCGAGAGAGCGGGCGAGGTGAGGGAGGTGCCCAGGATCAGGAGTGTCAACAGGCGAGAGGACATGTTGGCTTGTAGGTCAGGCTGTGCCTGACAAGTCTCCAGGTTCGACGGTGTCAAAGGAATCGACGCAGTGTCCGAAGCACGTCAGGCACAGCCTGACCTACGTGTTGTCCGAGTCCGCGGAGATGAACGACTTGAGCACGAAGCCGCTGATGATGCTCAGGGCGATAAGGCCCAGGAAGGGAAACGGGGCCAGTCTCGCCTCGAAACCGTGGGCGAGGTTGACACCGAAGATGGCCGAGAGCGTGGCCATGGGGAAGAAGAAGGCGACGAGCAGGTTGAGGCGGTGTGAGGAGCGGGCCATCTGGTATCCGGACGTGGCCTGGGCCTCGGCCTGCAGCGCGGTCGTGAAGCCCAGCGTGTTCTGGGCATCCTGGTAGGCGAGCTCGGCCATCCGTTCGATCTGGTTGGACCGGTCGCGGTAGACGATGATCTCCTCGACCTCCGAGAGCATTTCGCGAGCGTGTTGCAGGGCGGCGCGCAGGTTGCGAGCGGCCCGAACCAGCGGGGCCAGTGCGGTGATGTCGGCGTGCAGTTCGATGGCAGTCTCATCAGCCGGATCCCGCTCGTCGAGCTCTGCCACGGTCGTCTCGAACTCGGCCAGGTGGGCATCGAGCGAGCGGCAGGGCTTGCCGGTGGAATGGGCAGACCAGCCTCCACCGGGATCTCTCCAGAAGAATCTCCCGCCACGGGCGGCATGGTCTTCTTCGGGAGGTGCGTGGAGCACCAGCAGCAGGTGGCCCTCGTGGACCATGGCCCGCTGGCGTCCGGCGGTGATTCCCAGCCGGTCACGAAAGATCTGAGGGATGTCCCAGGAGGAGGGCAGCAGGGAGGGGCCTGTAGGCATGCTGGAGTCTCTTCGAGGGCGAGTACCGGTTCCTACCTGCGGCGGATGCCAGTCCCCGAACGGGTTGGTCAGTCTGAGCGGGCGACGTGGTTGCGTACGTGGGCGGCCACGTCGTTGAAGCACTGGATCATCAGGGTCACGTCGACGCCGTAGCAGATCCAGTCGAGGCCGTAGTCGGCCCACTGGGCGACCGATTCGGGGTCCGAGCCGATCGAGACACCCGTGGCGACTCCGGCCGCCTTGGCCGCTTCGACCACCCGCTTGACCGCCTCCTCGACCGCCGGGTGACCCGGCTGGCCTCGATGGCCCAGCGACGCCGAGAGGTCCATCGGTCCAAAGGCCAGGCTCGTCAGGCCCTCGACCGCCACGATCTCCTCGATGTTCTCCACCGCAGCGGCCTGCTCGATCTGCACCACCACGATGATGTTCTCATCCGCCTCGTCGCAGAATTCGACCGCATCGCGGCGTCCGTAGTCCAGCGGCCGCAGCGGGCCGAAGCCTCGCACGCCCGCCGGCGGGTAGCGGCAGGCCGAGACCGCTTTGCGGACGTCCTCGGCGGTCTGGATCATCGGGAAGATGATGCCGTCGGCGCCCAGGTCGAGCACCGGTTTGACCAGCACCGGGTCGTTCCACGGCACGCGGACCAGTGCCGCGGTGTCGGTACCCTTGAGCGCCATCATCATCGTCTTGATGCTGTCCAGCGGTATCGAAGCGTGCTCGGTGTCGATCCAGAGGATGTCGGCATCCGGCCCCAACGCCTCGGCGGCCTGGGCGTCGGAGAGGCTGATGCAGGTGCCCAGGCACAATTGGCCACTGCGAATCTTCTCAACAAAAGGATGCATCGTTGGGGGAACTCCAGGAATCAGGTCGCGAAGTCACCAGCATACTCAACCCGAACCGCACGTGTCAGTCAGTCGCCTCGGTGGGTGCCAGCGAGTAGGATGCCGGTCCCAGGGGGTTGAAGATGTCGTTTCCGGGAGCAGAGACAGCCATGCGATCGATTGTCCGGTATTCGTTCCAGGCCCTCTCGCTCATGCTCCTCATCTCGCCGTTCTCGATCGCGGCCGAGCCTGTCAACGGGCCTGTCACCGGGGAGGTCGGTCCCAACGACTGGCCGTGGTGGCGAGGTCCGGCTCGTGATGGGGTCGCAGTCGGAGCCGCAGCTCCACTCAAGTGGTCGGCCACCAGCAACATTGCCTGGCAGGCCGAGGTGCCCGGACGGGGCCATTCCTCGCCAACGGTCATCGGCTCACTGGTCGTACTGCAGACGTCCAACGAGACCGCCAAGACCCAGTCGGTCGTGGCGTTTGACCGCCAGAGTGGCAAGCGGCTGTGGCAGACGACGATCAACAGTGGCGGATTCCCGACGCGGATCCACCGCAGGAACACTCACGCCTCACCCACCATCGCCGCAGACGGAACCCGGCTGTTCGCCGCGGCCTACCACCACCAGGCGATCCATGTCACGGCGCTCGACATGGCCGGCAAGAAACTGTGGCAAAAAGAGATCGGTCCCTTCCGACCCGATGAGTACAAGAACGGCTACGCCGCCTCACCGATCGTGTATGGCAAGCACCTGATCGTATTGGCCGAGTGCGACGACAGCAGCACCATGGTGTCGCTTGAGCGGAGCAGCGGGAAACTGGCCTGGCGGATCCCACGACCGGCCCGCATCAGCTACTCGTCTCCGATCCTCGCTCGAGTCGCCGGCCGCAACCAGGTACTGATTCCCGGCTGCGACCGCGTCGCCGGTTTCGACCCCGACACGGGCAAGGGGCTGTGGGAGGTCCCGGCCACGACGATGGCCACCAGCGGCACGATGGTCTGGTATAAGGACCTGGTGTTTGCCAGCGGCGGGTTTCCCAAGGCCGAGACGGTCTGCATCAAGGCCGATGGTTCGGGGAAGATCGTCTGGAAGAACACTCAGAAGTGCTACGAGCAGTCGATGATTGTCCTGGGTGGCTACCTCTACGCGATGACCGATTCGGGGATCGTCTTCTGCTGGCGGGCGACCGATGGCAAGGTGATGTGGCGAGAGCGGCTGCGTGGACCGATCAGCGCCTCGCCGGTCATCGCCGGTGGGAACATCTACATGACCAACGAGCGGGGTACGACGTTCGTCTTCAAGGCCTCGCCGACAAAGTACACCGAGCTGGGCCGGAACACTCTGGGCAACGAGGTGTTTGCCACTCCGTCGATCTGTGGTGGCCGAGTTTATGCTCGGGTCGGCCATTTGAAGGCGGGCAGTCGTCGCGAGGTGCTCTATTGCATCGCCGACACGTCGGCCGCCTCGAGACCGTAGCCCGCCCCGGGCGGCGTCTGACCCCTGCAACAGCACTCTTGCTAGTCGGTTGCTGAGGGCGGTTGGATCAACGGCACCGCCAGGTAGACGCCGAACTCGCCGACAAAATCAACCGCGATGCAGGCATGGACCCGCCCCTGTTTGTCATCAAACACCACCCGCTCACCGAGCGGATACAGAGGTTGATGCCAGGTGCCCGGCAGCAGGTTGATCCCGTGCCGTCCGTCGCAGTAATAGGCTCGAAAGTCCCCGGGGGTCACGTCGTCGCCGGCTTGAGCCAGAAGGGCGACGAAGGGGTCGGCGTCGCGTGGCGAAAAGACCTGGCCGCCGTCGGGGTGGTAGTTGGCTTCGCTGACCAGTACCCGCGACGGGTCCCGGGGAGTGACCTCTTCTGAGGCCGTGCCGGGGTCGTCGAACCAGCCGGTGACGTAGTAGCCGTCGACCGCATGGTTGCGGCCCAGCACCAGTTGGCCGCTGCGGTAGACTTCGAACTCACCTTCGGTCACACCGCCCTCGTTGCCGGTCCCGGCCACCACCGGTCGCCAGCCCGGTTGAGGCCAGGTCTCGATCCGCACTTCGGCCTCCTCGAACGAGTCCTCGAGCGTGGCCAGGCCCTCGAGTGTCTCGGGAGTGGCGTGGACCAGGGGGACTTCGAACAGCGAGACGCCCGGCTCGCTGATCGAGCGGATCCGATCCACGGGTGACGTCAGCGAGGGTGTCCGAGAATCCATAGCCGGTTTCCAAGTGTCCCGTTTCCAAGTGTCCCGTTTCCGGGGTGAGGGGGTCATTCGAGCAGCGCGTCGATCTCACGCGAGAGTTCTTCAAACGCCGTCCAGTTCAACTTGACCATCGCGTCCTCTTCGGCCGGCGTGCTGGTCGTGACCGACCCGCCGAAGATCCTCGCCATCCGCACATCGTCCTTCCGCTTGGAGCTCTCGACCTGTTCGGCCATCGTCCGCTCGCCGGCCCTGAGTTCTTCGAGCATCTCGGGAATGTCGGTGCGGCCGTCCAGGAATTGTCGAGCGAATATCCAGTCGGAGTCGTCGGGATCTGGCAGCAGGCAATCGGCCGCCTGCACTGTGGCGGCCTTCACCCCGGCCGTCTCGAGCCGCTGCTTGACTCTGTGCAGAGCCGAGCAGTTGATGTGGAAGCGGTAGGTCTCGATGGCATCTTCGAGCGCACGGCGGGTCATGAAGTTCTTGCCCAATCCGGCGATGTCGGTTTCGGTGTAGACCGGTTGCTCGGCCGCCTCTTCGAGCCGCTTCAGAGCAGCCTGCATCAGCCTTATCGTGCGTTGTGACATCGTGTCCAGGGCCAGCACATCGTGACGGGCCCGGTCTCGTTGCCGGTGCTTTTCGTCGTTGCGACGGACCTGGTACAGGCTGTGACGCAGCACCCAGGCGGGAGTCAACTGGTTGAGTCCGCTCGGGAGTTCCGTGGCGGAATCGACCCCGTCGGTCGGGACGTTGATCAGCGAAAAGGGGAATTCGAGGCGTTGCGGCGAAGTGGTGACTCCGGCGGCAATGACGGTGTGGGGTGCACAGGTGAAGTCGGCGGGAAACTTGACCAGGCACCCCAGTCCGAAGAACAGGCCCTCTCCGCAGCGGATCCCCTGGTCGGCGGCGCGGCCGGTGTGATTCGAGCCGACCTGGGCTCCCGAGCCGATGTTGCCCCGGCCAGCGGGCCACGTCGCGGCGATCAGCAGCGATTGGTGGTGAGCGGCCACGAAGGGACCCAGCAGCGACGCGGTGACTTCGGCCTGGCCGATGTGCGAGTTGGCTCCGAGGTACGATTCGCGGACCAGCGAGTTATGTTCGACCGTGGTGTGTTCACCGATCACCGAGTCCCGCACCACCGAATGGGTGCTGACCGTGCCGCCCCACTGGACGATCGATCCGTACAGGCAGGCTCCGTCGCTGATCGACGTCGGCTGTTCTTCGTCTGAGATCACGCAGCTGTTGTCGATGATCCGTGCTCCCCGGACCTCCGCGGCGCGGCCGATGTAGGATCCGACGACCCGACCCGAATCCTGGATCACCGCGGCCTCGTCGACGATCGTCCAGTGCCCGGTCGCCTCGACGACGTACTGTTCCAGCAGGCTCTCGTAGTCGACCCGGAAATCCTCGTCGTCGAACCACTCGATCAACTCGGCCAGCATCGTCGAATTCAACTCGGCGAAGGTCCCCATGCGGACCACACAGGCCTCGATCCCCGGCGGCAGCGCCAGGTCGCAACCGTAGAATGTCTCCTCGCCGCCGGTGACACTGTCGGTGCCGATGATGCTGGCATGCGGCGAGACCAGGGTGCCGGAGATCAAACCGACGCGGTGGACGAGCGCCTCGTCCCCGATCTCGCAGTCGGCGAGTGTCGAGTCGAACACTCCGGTCGGCAGCGACACCTTGGCCTCGAATTCGGCCGGTGTACCGGTGAAGTGACCCAGGACCACTTTGCCCAGGAAGTGGTTGCCCCAGACATGGTCGGTGGCAAAGTCCGAGCCGACCTCGACACCCGACCAGTCCTCTGCCCGATTCCCCTGCGAAACCAGTTGATCGATCTCGTCGCCGGAGAGACCTCGAGTGGCGACGCCCAGCACCAGGCTGACCTCGTCTTCGGCCCACTCCCTGACGGTGGCCAGCGTGTTGAGCAACTCGGATTGCTCCATCGCCTGCCGAATCGACTCGAGCAGGCGATGCGAGTTGTTGGCGGGCATGATCCACGTGGAGGTTGGGAGGTCCGACGGTGCACCGGTTTTCTCTTGATCAGGTTATAATCACCCGCCAAGTTGCTTTGACAGAGAGACAGAGAGAAACAGCAGGGAACACGATGCCAGAGGGCGGGACAAGCCGAACGTGCCGAACGTGCCGAACGTGCCGAACGTGGTGGCTGCTGATGCTGGGGCTGGTTCTGCTGGGATCCGGACCGAGTGCCGCCGCCGACGAGGTGTTGCCCGAAGTCGACGACGAGTACCAGCCGGGATTGGTGGGGACCTACACCTCAGGCGGCCACACGATCGAGCGGATCGATCCGGACATTGCCTTCGACTGGAAGGACTCTTCGCCGGATACGCGGTTGCCCGAGGGCAAGTTTCGGGCCGCTTGGCGGGGCAACCTGCTGGTCCGGCAGCCGGGTCGATATCGCTGGCACGCGTTTTTCAGCGGGACGATCCGAGTACGACTGGGAGGCCGTGAGGTCCTGGCGGCTCGATCGGCCGGGCTGGGTGGGTCGGGATGGAAGTCCGGCGGCGAAGTCGAGTTGGCGTTCGGTGAGCAGCTGTTGGAGATCGACTATTCGCGGACCGGTAAGACGGGAAGCGTGAAGTTGTTCTGGTCGTCGGTGCACTTTCCGCTCGAGCCGGTGCCCGCTCACTTGCTGTTCCTGCCCAGGCCACGCAACGATCTGTTGAATCTCGAAGTCGGCCGACGGCTGGCTCGGACGCATCGCTGCAATCGGTGCCACCTGCGGACTCACGACCCCGCCGCGCCATCGGCTCCAGACCTCTCGACTGCGACCGTCGGCAGCTCGCTCCGTTCGCTGGTCGACCAGATCATCGATCCTCGCAAGGCCAACCCGGCGCACCGCATGCCGCACATGGGAGTGAACCCCGAGGAGGCCAGGTCGATTGTCGGCTGGCTGGTCGCGGCAGCTGGCAAGGTCGAATTGCTCGAGCCTCCGAAGCTGAAGATTCCCGATCCCGACAAGTTCCGCCAGGCCGGTAACCAGTTGCTGATATCAACCGGATGCCTGGCGTGTCACAAGGTCAACGCGTTGGGGGGCACTTCGATTGAGTCGGGGCCGGAATTGACCGATGTCGGCCGCCGACGATCGGCCCGCTGGCTCTGGACCTGGTTGAAGGACCCGTCGCGACTGAACCGCGATCACCAGATGCCGCTGTTTCGGCTCAGCGACACCGAGCGTCTGCAGTTGGTCGTGGCGTTGTCGGCCCTGGGAGGTCCGTGGAAGGCTGAGACGGTTGCGGTGACTCCCGAGCAGATCCTGCGAGGCCGGAAGCTGGTGCAGGTGGCCGGGTGTGCCAGCTGTCATCGATTGCCGGGTCCACCGGCCAAGCCGAGCAGGGACAAGACGGCTGCGGGTCGGCCGGGCGACCTGTCGCGGGCCGTGACCGACTGGGAGTCGAGCTGCCTGAGCGAGGTTCCGGACCGCGGCAAACGACGTCCGGCTTTCGGCAAGTTGCTGGCCAAAGGCCAGGCGGCCGCGATCAGGGCGTTTGTCGAATCACGAGTCAAACGGCCGCTGACGGCTCTCTCGAGCTACGACCGCGGCCGCTTGGTGCTCGAGCGACGCGGTTGCCTTGCGTGTCACGAACGGGGCACCGGTAAGGGAATTGCGGCGGTGGCCGGTGCGATTGCGTTGTCGACCGAGGAGCTTAAGGGTCAGAGCCAGGCGATGGTCCCGCCGTCGCTTTCGGCGGTCGGCGACAAGTTGCTCGATGCGGAACTGACCCGCTCGGTGGCCGGTGAGCAGAAGACGGCGCGGATGCCGTGGCTGCGGGTCCGCATGCCCCGCTTTGTACACACGCCCGAGGACGTGAAGGCGTTGACGCACTACCTGAAGGCGGCGGACCGCATCCCCGCCGACCCGCCTGCAACTCCGACCGTGCCGCCCCGCAGCGGAAGCGACCAGGAACTGCTCGAGTCCCAGGACCTCGTCGGCTTCAAGGGCTTCAGCTGCATCGCCTGTCATCGCTTTGGCAGCTTCACTCCGAAGAACGTCGCCCTCGCGACCCGCGGTTCGGATCTCAAGGGACTGGCGGGCCGCATGCGCCGCGAGTACTTCCTGAGGTGGTGTCGCGAGCCGTTGAGGATCGTGCCGGGGATGGAAATGCCCTCGTACAAGAAACCGATCACGGACGTCTTCGGCGGCGACATCGATCGTCAACTCGCGGCGATGTGGGACGCTCTGAACGACAAGCGGTTCCAGGCACCGGTGAATCCCAACGCGGTCGAGCAGTTCATGGTGGTCAATCGAGGCGAGTCACCTCGAGTGGTCCGCGACGTGTTCACGCTGCCCGAATCGGCGGGTGGCGGGACGGTGGCCCGATCGCTGGCGATCGGGTTCCCGAATTCTCACAACCTGCTGCTGGATCTTGATCGAGCCAACCTGGCGATGTGGACGTTCGGCGACTTCGCCACGCAGCGGACACAGGGCAAGAGCTGGTTCTGGGACATGGCGGGTCGGTCGGTGTTGACCGGCGGAGAGCGGCGCGGGGACGTGGTGCTGGTGAGCGTCGATGGGGCCGGGAAGCCGGTCTCGGTGCACCGTCCGCTGAAAGACATGGTGACCGCGGCGCGGTTGGTCGGGTACCGGCAGGATGAAGAGGGTACTGTCGAGGTTTTCTACGAACTGCAGTTCGCGGTCGGAAAGACGAGATTCACTGTCCAGGTCAGCGAACTGCTGCAGCCGACTCCAGCCCGAGAATTGTCGAAGGGGACCAGCGGCTTTGACCGCGACGTGTCGGTCAGCGTGACGAAGCCCCGGCAGGCCGCGCTGGGGGGCTTCCCCAAGGGGGTCGAGTTCTACATCGGGCGGCCGACGGCACAGACGCGACTGGGGGGTGCGAGCGTCAGTGCCTGGCACCACACCGTGCGGCCGGCTCGACCTCGAGGCGCTGGGGCGTGGGTGAGATTGCCCGAACAGGGCAAGCAGCAGTTCGCCCGGCTCGGCGTCCAGGCCCCCGGCCTCAGCCTGGGCCCGATCTCGCGGCGGATCGTACTGAGATATGCCACCTCGGTCGTGCCCAGCTCGCTGTCGATGGCCGGGACCCCGCCTCGGCCCGTGCCGATCGAACGGGTGACCAGCGTGCCGGGTTACGAGGGGATCCGGTTGCCGATTTCGCGGTCGATCATGCCCACAGCGATGACGTGGACAAAGGACGGAACCCTGGCCTTCACGTCGCTCAAGGGCCACGTTTACTTGGCCCGTGACACAAACGGCGATGGGCTGGAGGACAAGCTGATCCTGTTCGAGGAAGGCCTGGCGGCTCCCTATGGCATCATCGCCGACGGGGACGACCTGATCGTGGCTCATAAGCCCGAGGTCCTGAGGCTGAGGGACACCGATGGGGATGGTCGAGCGGATCTGCGGATTGTGTTGGCCAGCGGATGGGGCTACAGCGACGACTACCACGACTGGACGTGCGGGATTGTGCGAGACAAGAAGGGAAACCTGTACGTCGGGCTGGGCAGCAACTACGCGCAACGCACCCGGCCCGAGCGGACCAGTCGCTGGAGGGGCAAGGTGCTGAGAATCTCACCCCAGGGCCGGGTCGAACCGGTCGGGCATGCCTTCCGCTACCCGACCGGACTGGCGGTCGATACCCAGGGGCGGATCTTCGTCAGCGACAACCAGGGTGTGCAGAACACGTTCAACGAGATCAATCACCTGGTGCCGGGCCGGAACTACGGGGTGCCGAGCCGTTTCGAGGAGCAGCACGAGTCGGCCGCGGTGAAGCCGGCGATCCACGTGCCGCATCCGTGGTCCCGAAGCGTCAACGGGCTGGCATTCCTGCCCAGGGGGTTCGCAGACCGCTCGGTCGCCGGACACGGGATCGGTTGCGAATACGACAACCGGTTCCTGGTGAGATTCACGATGCAGGAGGTTGACGGCGAGATGCAGGGAGCGGTGTTCCACTTCTCCCGACCCGGGGCGGGCGTGGGAGACATGAACTTTGTCGGACCACTCTCGGTTGCCGTCAGCCCCAAAGGGCACATCTACATCGGCAACATCTACGACAGCGGCTGGCTGGGGGGTCGCAACACCGGCACGATTACCCGGCTGAGGCCGGTGGCGGGAGGACCCAACGGGTTGCGAGACCTGAGGGCGGTGCCCGGTGGGTTCCGGCTGAAGTTTGCCCGAGCCGTCGACCGAGGGGCCGCCTCGAAGCCGGAATCCTATTCGGTGTCGGGATACACGCGGGTCTGGAAGGGGGGCTATACCACCGCTGATTCCGGGCGACACCGGGCCCAGGTCACATCCGCAGAGGTGTCCGAAGACGGGATCAGCGTGATGCTTGGGATCGAGGGGCTGCGAACCGGACACGTCTATGAAGTGACGTGTGGTAAGATCGCGGGCGACGAGGCCGAGATGTGGCCGGCCACCGGACACTACAGCCTGCACCGCATCCCGCGAGAGACCCCGTGACGCTGCCGATCGACCGAGCAACGAACGAGGAACTGCTGGCGTTTCTCGAAGAACAGCTGTCGGCTGAGCGGATGGCCGCGATCGAGCAGGCACTGCGCGGTGACGAGGAGTTGCAGCAGAGAGTGGCCGAGGTGGTGCATCAGCATGACCCGGGAGCTCACTCGGTCGGCGCCATCTGGCGTCGTCGTCGCCTGAGTTGTCCGTCGCGGAGCGAACTGGGCAGCTATGTGCTGGGGGCCTGCGAGGCGACTCGGGCCGAATACATCGAGTTTCACCTGCGGGTGATCGGGTGCCGCTACTGCGTGGCCAACCTCGAAGATCTCGAGCAGACCGCCGGCGAGCAGGCCGAGGTGGTGACGCGGCGGAGGCAGAAGTTCTTCCAGAGCTCCGCGGGGTACCTCTCGGGCGACGAGCAGTAAGCTCAGGGACTGGCTCGGCCGCTTTCGGCCGTGCCTGTCCCCTCTATCGGGTTCGGCGCGAGACCCGGGACAGGCACTGCCGCAAAGGCGGCCGAGCCAGTCCCTGTTTGCTTGTTGGGCTGGAGATCTCGGGACAGGCACTGCCGCCAAAGGCGGCCGAGCCAGTCCCCGGGGTTACTTCTTCTTCTTCGCTGTCAGCAGTTCGTAGTGCAGGCGGCCGACCTGCCACATGTAATTCGGTCCGTAACCGGACCTGGGTCCCCAGGTGTTGGCGACGGCCTCTCTGAGGTGCTCGACCGCCTTCTTGTCTCGCTTGTGGATCGCATGATCCAGGCCGATGTAGAGGTGAGCATAGAAGAACCGTTTCTCGCGTTCGGTTTCGCTGATCTTGGCCGCCTTGATGGCCGCCACGATCGCCTCGGGCTTGATCGTCTCTGAGAACAGCTTGTAGACCGACGGAAACGGTTCGCGGTCATCCTTCTTGTACTTCAGCAGCCCCTTGCGGGCTTTCTTGAGCCCGTAGGCGCGGGCCTGGGAGAAGAAACGCCAGATGCCGTTCTCGCGGTCGACGTTGTCGAAGTTGTCGTAGATTTCGAATTGGTGAGCGGCCTGCTTGTAGTCCCTGGCATAGAACCAGGCGATGCCTCGCCGCCAGTGCGACGTGTCGAGTTTCTTGTCCAGCTTGACCATCTTCTGGTAATCGGTCACCGACTTGTCGAACTGGCCCAGGAAGAAGTAGGCGTCGGCGCGGCGAGAGTAGAAGCCGACCCGATCGGGCTCCTGCTTGATCTGCTCGGTGAGTTCCTTGACCTGCTGTTCCCAGGCACTGGTCATCATCTTGCGTTTCTTTTCCGAGAGCGGGTGCTTGGCAGGGTCTGCGGCCGTTGCCGAGAGTGGCGCCGAGGCGAGCAGCGAGGCGACGAGCAGGGTGAGCGGGGCGGGGAGTATGGCCGAGAGTGATCGTCTCATGCGGTGGCTCCGGAGGGCACTCAGCAAGGGGGCGTCCGACGGCGGAGATCATACCGGTCGATCCGGCCGGTCGCTACACTCACCGGGCGTCGGCGATCGCGGTCGTGTCGCCCGGTCGAGTCTTCAGGCGGCGAGGAAACGGAGAACGAACATGGCGGAACTGGGCGGTCGAGTTGCGGTGGTGACCGGCGGTGGACGCGGGATCGGGCGGGCGACGTGTCGCCGGCTCGCTGAGGCCGGTGCCCGGGTGGTGGTGGCCGAGATCGATGCGGAGACGGGGCAGGCGGTGGCCGAGGAGATCGCCGGCGGGGTGTTCATCGAGACCGACGTGACCTGTGAGGAGAGTGTTCAGGCGATGGTCACGCGGGTACTCGAGGAGTTGGGCGGGATCGACATCCTGGTCAACAACGCCGCGGTGTTCGTGATGCGGGGCATCGACGCGTCCGACGAGGAATGGCGGCGGAGCCTTGAGGTCAACGTGCTGGGCACGGCGCGGGTTTCCCGGGCGGTGGTGCCGGTGATGCAGGCTGCCGGTCGCGGTGCCATCGTCAACCTCGGCTCGATCTCCAGCTTCCTGGCTCAGCCCGAGTTCGTGACCTACAACGCCTCGAAGGCGGCGATCGCCAGCATCACCCGTTGCCTGGCACTGGATATGGCTCCGCACGGCATTCGGGTCAACGCCGTGTGTCCCGGCACGGTCTGGACTCCGGTGGTCGAGCAGATGGCATTGGAGCAGGGTCTGGATCGGGAGGCGGCCGAGACTCACGCGGATTTCGGCGGAGCCCACATGCTGTGCCGGCTGGCCGAGGCGAGCGAGATCGCCAACGCGATCTGTTTTCTGGCCTCCGATGAGGCCTCGTTCATCACCGCCGAGTGCCTGATGGTCGACGGCGGCTACTCGGCGAAGTGATTCACGCATCCCGCGGGGCTGTTGCCGAGGGTGGCTCGGGCTGGTGCCCGTGCAGGTGCGGCGGTTCGACGAAACGAATCGTCCACGCCAGGGCGACTCCGAGCAGCAGGCAGGCCGAGTACTTGATGCGGTCGTGCGAGTGGAACTGGATTTCGGGAAGCAGGTCACCGAGTGCGATGCAGAGGAAGACACCGGCTGAGGCGGCCAGGGCGGCGGGGACCAGTGTGCTGGCCGAGGCATCGCTGATCTGTAAGTCGATCAGCAGGTAAAACAGGACGGCGGCGACCGGGCAGACGGCCGCGTAGATGAAGTTGACCTTGAGCTGGGACTGCTTGGACCAGCCTCCGGCGGCCATCAGCGTGGTGATCGACATCGAGTCGAGTGGTTTGTGCAGCGTGATCGCCAGGAACGTGCCGATTCCTGCCAGCGTCGCTGCCTGACTGTGCTGTGCGGCGGCGACGGCGGTGGCCAGGGCGACTCCGTCGATCAGCGTGTGGATCGTCAGGCCGACGAAGACGCCGGTCCAACTGAGCCGGTGTTGAGCGGCGTGGTGGTGGGCGTGGCTGTCGTCGTGGTCGAGATCGCAGGAGGGCAGATCGCCGCTCTCCTCGACCGAACCGTGCTGGTGAAAGTGCAGGGCCCGGACCAGGAAGAACATGCCCAGGAGTCCGATCATCAGGTAGAACATGGCTGAATCGAGTGATCCGCCGTGTTCGACCGCGTGGGGCAGCATGTGGAAGCAGGCGATACCCAGCATGAAGCCGGCCACCAGGCTCATCAGCGCGTGCAGCCTCACGTGGGTGAAGCGGATCATCCCCGGCAGCCAGCCGCCGGCGAGCGAAACGATGGTGATCAGGACGCAATAGACCAGCAGCGTGAACACGGCGGACCGCCAACTTGAACCACAGGACACTCGGCCAGCGGGAGAAACGGCCCGCTGGCGGCATCGGGAGGCCGGCCGTCGATTCTAGACGCCACCGGGGCGGAAACCCAAGCGAGGGCAACCCGCTGGCATTCGCGCCGCGTGGGGCGGCGACTATACTCGGCCCCAGACCTCGCTTTTGCCCGATGGTGTAATGGTAGCACGAGTGACTCTGAATCACTTAGTCTAGGTTCAAATCCTAGTCGGGCAACTCGCGGTCTCTGTGCCGCCGGGTCCCAGGCTGTCACAGCCTGTCTCATCGGTGCCCTCACCGATTATCCTGAGGGCCCATGAGCAACATCTTGGTTGGCATCCGCTGGATCGTGTGGCTCGCCGTCGCGATCGCTGTCGTGGGGGTGCCGGGAACCGGGTCGATCGAGGCCGGAGATCTCGAGGTCCACTGGGCCTTTCAGCCGCCCAGGCGACACGCCGTCCCCGGATCGGCCGGATCGGCCGGATCGATGCCGATCGACCGATTTGTGCGGGCCCGACTGGCATCTCGGCACCTGGCCCCCTCGCCCGCGGCTCCCGATGCCGTCCAGGTCCGCCGCGTGACCCTGGACCTCATCGGGCTGCTCCCGGACGCCGCGCGGGTCGAAGCCTACCTCGATGATTCTCGCCCCGATCGCTGGGAACGGCTCGTCGACGAGCTGCTCGCCTCACCCCACTTTGGCGAACGCTGGGGTCGCCACTGGCTGGACCTGGCCCGTTTTGCCGACAGCAGCGGCTACGAATCGGATACACCACGGCAGATCTGGCCGTACCGCGATTGGGTGATCGAGGCCTTCAACTCGGACATGGGTTTCGAGAGGTTCGTGACCGAACAACTGGCCGGCGACCTGCTGCCCGCAGCGGATGTCTCGCAGAGGATCGCCACCGGATTCCAGTGCAACGTGATCTACGATCCGGGTGTCCGCTACGAGGCGATTGTCGACCAGGTACAGACCGTCGGCTCGGTCTTCCTGGGACTCACACTCGGATGTGCACAGTGTCATGCACACAAGACCGACCCGGTCTCGCACGAGGAGTTCTATCGGCTGTACGCGTTCTTCAACGAGACGTCGATCGAGCGTCTGTCGCTGCCGGGCTTCGACACCGGATACCGCGACGGACTGGTGATCCGGGACAAGCAGAACAAGACCGACCGGCCGAGGGGCCCTGCCACGCTGGTGCTCAAGTCGGCCCCCCAGGCCACTCACGTCTTCGAGAATGGCGACCCGGCTCAGCCGGGCCAGGAGGTGGTCACCGGGTTCCCGGAATTCCTGGGGATGGCCCGGGGCAGTGATGACGGTACCTCCGTGCCGGATCGCATCGACCTCGCACGCTGGATCCTCTCGGACCAGAACCCGCTTACCGACCGCGTGACGGTGAACCGGATCTGGCAGAGGCTGTTTGGTGCGGGGCTGGTGGTCACCGAGAACGACTTCGGAGTGCAGACCCCACCGCCCTCGCACCCCGGCCTGCTCGATCACCTGGCCCTGGAGTTCCGGCATCACGGCCGCCGTTTCAAGCCGCTGATCCGCTCGATCGTACTCTCGGCCACCTACCGCCAGAGCAGCGATGTACGGCCTGAGCTTGCGGCGGTCGATGTCCGAAACCGGCTCGTGGGTCGCCAGCGTCGCCTGAGGCTCGAGGCCGAGGTGATCCGCGACATCAGCCTGCAGGCCGGAGGGGTGCTGTCCGAAAAGATGCTGGGTCCCAGCGTATTCCCCGATCAGCCCCCCGGAGTGCTTGATGCGCGGGCCACCGCGGCGGTGTGGACTCCGAGTGAGGGCCAGGACCGATGGCGGCGTGGACTGTACACCTGGCACTGGCGACTGACTCCGCATCCGCTCAAGCCGCTGTTTGATGCACCCGAGGGAGTGACATCCTGCACACGCCGCGATCGCTCCAACGTCCCGGTGCAGGCCCTGGCGCTGCTGAATGACGCTTCCTTTTATACAGCCGCCCGTGGGCTGGGACGCTGGAGTTGGCAGCACGGGCGAGAATCGGCAGTTCGGGTCGACAACACGGTGCTCAGGTGCCTTTGCCGCAGGCCATCGCCTGTGGAGCGTCGCGTGTTGCTCGAATTGCTCGACAGCCAGCGAGCCACTCTGAAATCCGACCCCGCGGCCTGTCTCGCCATCCTGGGACTCGACTCCGGTGAGGCCGATGACGACCTTCTCGAGCGGGCGACCTGGGTCCTGGTCGCTCGCGTCATCCTGAACCTCGACGAGTTCTTCACTCGAGAATGATGATGGCCCCTCTGAACATCCCCGGCAGTGCGATCACCTCGGTCCTGTCTCGTCGCGCCTTCTTCGGAGCCGGCGGGGTGTCACTGGCCTCGATGTCGCTGTCGCAGTTGGCAGCAGCCTCCAGCGGTCCCGGGCCGCATGCGTCTCACCTTGCACCCCGCGCGCGATCGGTGATCTTCCTGTTCCAGATCGGCGGACCCAGCCAACTGGACCTGTTTGACCCGAAGCCGGAGGTGAACAAGCGGCACGGAGAGGAGTTGCCCGAGAGCCTGTTGAAGCAGGTGTCGTTTGCCCAGATCCAGGAGAAGCGGCCGCGGCTGATGGGTTCGCCCTACCGCTTCCGTCGACATGGCCACAGCGGGGCGTGGGTCTCGGAACTGATGCCCCACACCGCAGGGATCGTCGATCGGATCACGATCGCCCGCACACTGCGGACCGACGACACGAACCACATGTTCGCCGAATTGCTGATGAATACCGGGTGGCGGAGGTTTGGGCGGCCGAGCCTGGGCAGTTGGGTGGCTTACGGGCTGGGGAGCCAGTCGCAGGAGATGCCGGCGTTCCTGGTGCTGGGTACGAAGCCGCGGAGCAAGAGTGCCAATTACGGCAACGGGTTCTTGCCGTCGCAGTTCCAGGGGACGGTGTTGCGGGATGCCGGTGAGCCGATCCTGAACCTCTCGAATCCACCCGGGGTCACGTCTCGGCGGCAGAGACTCTCGATCGACGCGATCAACCGTTTGAACCGTGTGCGGCTGGACGCAAGCGGCGACGATGAGATCCGTGCCCGGATCGCCAGTTACGAAATGGCGTTTCGCATGCAGTCACGAGCACCCGGATTGCTGTCACTGGGCAGCGAGACCACCGAGACGCTGAAGCTGTACGGGATCGATGACCCCTCGCGTCCGTCGTTTGCTCGGAACTGCCTGATGGCTCGGCGGCTGGTCGAGCAGGGCGTGAGGTTTGTGCAGGTGTTCCACGGCGACTGGGACCACCACACCGACATCGGCAAGCGGTTGCCCGGTGAGTGCCGCGCGACGGACCAGGGCTCGGCCGCCCTGGTGCTGGACCTCGCCCGCCGCGGGTTGCTCGATGACACGCTGGTCATCTGGGGCGGCGAGTTGGGACGGACCCCGGTGGCTCAGAAACCGATGGCGGCCGGGGGTCGAGTGGGCCGCGACCACCAGATCGAGGCGTTCACGATGTGGTTCGCCGGTGGTGGCGTGCGCGCCGGGCAGGTGATCGGCGAGACGAATGACCTGGGGTGTCTGCCGACCCAAGCGGGATGGCACGTCCACGACCTGCAGGCGACGATCCTGCATGCACTGGGGCTGGATCACGAGCGGTTGACGTATCGTTACGAGGGCCGGGAGTTCCGGCTGACGGACATCCACGGCGAGGTGAAGAGCGAGTTGTTCGCTCGGCCGTGATTGCCGCCCCGTGTCAGACCTGCCAGCCGACTCGGAAGGCCGGCTTGATCAGCCCGGCGGCTCTGGGGTTGCCGGTTATGGTCAGCGTCTTCTGGTCGAAGGCGAATTCCTTGCCTCCGGACCGATAGGCCACGTTGCCCAACAGCACCGCTTCGGTGAGCGGACCCGAGTAGTCGAAGTGGCAGGTGGCCGGTCCGCCGCCGCGGATCGCGGCGGTCCATTCGCGGTAGAACCCCGGTGAGGCGGGGATCCGCTTGATGTCCACTTCGGCGGCAGGCCTGCCGCCCGGGAACTTCGATTCGGGCAGCAGCTTCCGTTTCGAGAATCCGCACAGCAGCATGCCCTCGCTGCCGATGAACAGCGTGTTGTTGCCGGCAGGGCTCAGGCCGTGTTTCTTGAGGATCTCGGGTCCGCTGTTGGCGTGGTACCAGTTGAGCATCACCTCGGGCCGGCCACCCCGGGCGGGGAACTTCATGTGAGTGGCCATCGAGCGGGGGGTGGTCAGGGCGTGGACGGGTGGTCCCGACGCCGAGACGTGGGTGGGGGAGTCGAGATCGAGGGCCCAGAAGGGGATGTCCAGTATGTGGCAGCCCCAGTTGCCGGTCTCACCGGTGCCGTAATCCCACCAGAACCGCCAGCCGTAGGGGCAGTAGGTCGAGTGATAGGGACGCGGTGCGACCGGGCCTTGCCAGAGGTCCCAGTCGAGGTGGGCGGGGACTTCGGGGCGGTCCTCGGGGATCTTCGACATCCCGCGGGTCCCACCGATCCAACTGTGCACTTCGGTGACCTTCCCGATCGCGCCCGCCTTGATCAACTCGACCACACGGTGCACGTTGGGGATCGTGTGGCGTTGGACTCCCAGTTGCGTGGCGACCTTCTGCTTGCGGGCCAGGTCGGTCATCTGCCGGACTTCCCAGATCGAGTGGGCCATCGGTTTTTCGCAGTAGAGATGCTTGCCCAGTTGCAGCGCGGCCATTGCGGGGTGGAAGTGAGTGTGGTCGGGGGTGCTGATGACGACGGCGTCGATCTGCTTGGCGATCGCATCGTACATCCTGCGGAAGTCCTTGAACTTCCTCGCCTTGGGATACCTCTGGTACGCCTTACCGGCTCGTGCGTCGTCAACGTCGCACAGCGCCACCACGTTTTCACCCAGCCGGACCATTGAACCCAGGTTGGCGGCTCCCCGGCCACCGATCCCGATGAAGCCCACGTTGATCTTCTCGTTGGCCGCCGCGAAGGCCCTGGGGTTGGGTGTGCCCAGGAAGAGCCCGGTGCCCAGTGCTGCGGCCGACTTCAGAAGATCGCGGCGGTTGATCGAACGGGTCATCTGGGGAACTCCGGTCTTGAGTGCTCGTTGTGGGGCGAGCCAGTCCCGAGATCTAGAGATCTCGGACGCGACGACCCTCGCAGATCCTGCGGTCGACTTCCTGGAAACCGTCTCGGTAGGTCTGCTGCGGGTCGATGCCCAGGTGGTGGTAGATGGTCGCGTGCAGGTCGGCGGGAGTCACGGGGTGGGTTGCGATGTGTCCGCCGTTGCGGGTGGTCGATCCATAGACCTGTCCGCCGCGGACGCCTCCCCCGGCCAACAGTGCGGTGAAAGCATAGGGCCAATGGTCGCGTCCCGATGCCTTCGTGTTACTGCTCTGAGTGAATTCTCCCAGCTTGGGTGTTCGTCCGAACTCGCCGACTGCGACCACCAGGGTGGTGTCGAGCAGGCCGCGGTTGTCCAGGTCGTCCAGGAACATCGGGAAGCTCTGGTCGAACATCGGGCACAGCAGGTTTTTGAGCTTGGGGAAGTTCTTCTGGTGTGTGTCCCAGCAGGTGTTGACTCCGTCGATCTTTGTCGGATCGATCCAGTTGACGGTGACCAGGGGGACGCCCACCTCGATCAGCCTGCGGGTCAGCAGCAGGCTCTGTCCGATCCGCGTGCGGCCGTAGGCGTCGCGGAGTGCGGCGGATTCGCGGTCGAGGTTGAAGGCCCGGCCGGCCCGCTGGTGCAGGAAATCGAAGGCCCGCAGCGTATCGCGGTGTCGTCCCTTGACGTCGGAGTTGCGTTCGGTGCGGATGGGTCCGGAGCGTTCGAATTGTGAGAGCAGTGTGCGGCGTCGATCGAGTCGATCGGTCGAGACGTCCTCGGCCAGTTCGAAGCCCTTGACCTGGAAGTTGTCCGTGTTGGGGTCTCCGTCGACGAGTACCGCGTCGTGACTGCGGCCCATGCGGCCGGCGGTCTGGCCGGCGATCAGCCGCGACTGGCCGGGAAACTGCAGGTACCAGGGGAGCACGATCGAGGAGGGTAGCCCGCCCCGTTTCTCTCCGAATCGCATCGCCAAGGAACTCATCGATGGCCAGTCGTCGGGCCGCGACTGGTCGGTGATCGGCGGGAACGGGTAGGGCCGGCCGGTGTACAGTTCACTCATCGCCGGACCGTGCACGTTCATCCGGTGCGTCATGGATCTGAGCAGGCAGAGCTTGTCCATTTGCTGCGAGAGTCGCGGCAGGTGCTCGCAGATCCGCACGGTCGGTTCGCGAGTGGCGATCGAGTTGAATTCGCCACGCACCTCGACCGGCGCCGACGGCTTCATGTCCCAGAGATCGATGTGGCTGGGTCCACCGAACAGGAAGACGAAGACACACGAGCGGGCTCGGGGTGCCAACTCGCCCGAGGCGGCGGACTGGCGGAGTCGCAGCAGGTCCCCGGTGCCTAGGCCGAGCATCGAGAGCCCGCCGATTTCCAGCATGTGTCGTCGGCTGGTCGGTCGGCTGCTCATAGGGGCCATTAGACCGCAAAGTGCCGGCCGAGTGCAGTCTGAAGTTCCTGCTGCGGCCCCGAGGGACTCACGCCAGGGGCTTGGCGCCTCGCATGTCGCCGTATCCGCCGCCCTTGGACCCCTTGGGGTATTCGCCGAAATAGCGTTCGTCGTCGGCCGGCTGGTCGGCCGGTTGGAAGCGGACATCGCACGAGAGTCTGACTCGGTTCAGTGGCGAGACGTTGTCGAGTGAGCCGTGCAGGGTGAACATGTTGATCAGCAGCACGTCGCCGGATCGGAAGTCGGCCGTCAGCAGCCTGGTGTCGCGATCGGTGACCAGCTCGAGGGGGTCGAGGTCCGAGGCTCCACCGTAGGCGGCCTGCTGGACGACGTCGTTGGAGCGGTCCGAGGCGTAGTCGACGGCCAGCAACTGGTCGATGAGGTCCGAAAAGCGGTTCGAGTGTTCGACGATCACCAGCGGACCGTCTTCGACCGGGATGTCACCGATGGGGATCCAGGCATTGATCATCGGCTGGGCGCTGCCGGCGAAGAATGGGTAGTCGTAGTGCAGCGCGGTGGCCCGTCCGACGGGGGTGGGTCGGAGGTAGATCAGGTCAAACGCCCGAGCGGGTTCGCCGAGTGTGGTGGCGAGGATCGTCTGCAGTTCCGGTCCGTGAGTCAGCCGCCGCAGCAGCGGTCCCTCGCTGATCGTCTGCCAGAACAGGCCTTCGTCCTCGGAGGGGTCTGGCCGCTGGCTGCTCCCGGTGGCAAACCCCGACTCGACCGGATCGGCGATTTCGCCCACACGGGCCAGGTGCCTGAAGACCTCGCCGCGGGCTGCAGTGACCAGAGCCGTGTCGAGTACACCGCGGAGAAGCAGGTAGCCTTCGTTGTCGAGTCCGCTGGCGAGATCAGACGGGTCGGCCGGGTCCCCGTCGAACGGCTTCAGGGTGCCGAGGCGGTCCGCGGGGATCGGTCGGCCCTGGATGGTCGAGGGTGGTGGTGTGAGACCGGGCATCAGCGGGGCTCATCGAGTGTGATGACGTTGGCGACCCCCCCGTCGATGGGGATCGTATGGCCGGTGATGTAGGCCGAGGCGTCACAGGCCAGGAAGGCGACGGCTCCGGCCACGTCGACCGCCTCGCCCCAGCGACCCAGGGGGACTCGCGACATGACCAGTGCCGAGCGAGTGGGGTTGTTCTGCAGTTCGGCGGTCATCGGCGTGCGGATCCAGCCCGGTGCCAGGGCGTTGACCCGGACTCCCGATCCTCCCCACTCGGCGGCCAGTTCCCGGGTCAGGGCGACCAGGGCTCCCTTGGTCATGCAGTAGGCCGACCCGGCGCGGCCGAGTCCCGAGATGCCTCCGCCCAGGGCCGAGATGTTGATGATGCTGCCCGAGCCCGCCGCGGTCATCTCGCGGCCCACTCGTGCGGCGACCTGAAACGCGCCCCGAAAATTCACGTCGAGGATCGCTTCGACATCGGCCGGGTCGAAGTCCAGCGGGTCGACACGGCGGTGGATGCCGGCATTGTTGACCAGGATGTCGAGTCGTCCGAGGTCGTCGATGATGCCGCTGACCAGTTGGTCGACGGCATCGATGTCGGTCACATCGCAGACGCGGGCCAGCACGGTGGCGGAGGTCTCGGTGGCGAGTCGCTCGGCCGTCTCGGTGGCGGCTTCGGCATCGATGTCGCAGAGGACGACCGAGGCACCCAGTTCGGCCAGGGTCCGGGCCGATGCCTCGCCCAACCCGCGAGCTCCACCGGTGACCAGCGCGACTCGATCGGTGAGGTTGAACAGCTGGGGCGGATCCGAGGGGCTCACTCCGGGTCCTCTTCGGTCGAGGCGACGGGAGGCTGAAACATCTCCAGCGTATAGCCATCGGGGTCGGACAGGTAGATGACCAGTCCGCCGTTGTTGGGTCCCGCGGTGATTTCGACCGGGTCGGACTTGAACGCCACGCCTGCCTCGGACAACTCGGAGACGGCCGCCTTGAGGTCATCGACGAGCAGGCAGAGGTGCGAATTGCCCGCCCGGTTGGTCTGGGTCGCGGCGGGCTCGCCGACGTGGTTCATGTACTGGACCACTTCCATGGTCTGGCGGCAGGTGGGGCTGATGCGGAATGAGGCGACGTTGAGTTCGACCTCATCGTAGCCGGTCTGCTGAGCGACGTAGCCGGCGGTGACGCTGGGCCGTCGACCGATCAGTTCCATGCCGAGCAGGTCACCGTAGAAGTGGATCGAGCGATCAATGTCGGCGACGGTCAGCCCGAGGTGGTGCAGGTCAGTCAAGGCCCAGGTGGCGTCGGGAGTCGTCATGGTTATGGACCGGAAGGGGCTCGGGGGGACCTGGGTGGTCGGTGCGAGCCAGGTGAGGGATGGTTAAAAGCCGAGTGAGGGCGGCGGGGCTCGAACCCACGACCTACGGATTAAAAGTCTGCCACAGTGCTACTCTACCGCACGTCAAACTTCACGCAACTCGAGGGCTGACAATGTTCTCTGGCGAATTCCGTTTCGTGAGTGAAAGCGTGAATCCGGCCAAGAAAGCGCGGCAACGACGTGTGAATCTACGTGTGCCAGAGGGGGGCGTCGGCTATTCGGTCTCGTGCCGATTCCTGAGTTCGTCGACTTTGCTCCGCAGCATGATAATTTCTTTGTCTTTGGCCTTCGGCTTCTGCTTCGTTAGCCCCTGTTCCCCAAGTCGTTCAATGTCCCCTCCATTCGTAGTTGAATCACCTCTACCAAGCGGAACGGATTGCGGAGAGGCCCGATGCCCACAACCATGCCACCGCGGCCCAACTGCACAATATCGGCACCATCCCGCCTATGATAAAAAATACAACGCT
>CAUZEQ010000035.1:0-25858 GCA_963578885.1 Planctomycetota bacterium | reverse complement strand
TCAGCCGGATCACGAATTGACACTTGACTACTTCCTCGACGAGGTGATCATCGCAGGTGATCCCGCCTCGGTGACCTTGCAGTTGAAGAACCTGCGGAGCGAGATCGGGGAATTTGGCACGCTGGTGCTGGTGGCTCACGACTTCGACGACAAGGCCGATTGGCTGCACAGCCTCGACCTGTTCGCCCACGAGGTGCTGCCGGCATTGGAGAACGACTGAGCACAGAGTCGGCGGGACGGAACCGCCACGGGGTTGAAACGACCAGGAGGGTCGGTGCGGTGTCCCAAGAAACGATCCTGATCACCGGCGGAGCCGGCAACCTGGCTCGTCAGTTGACCGACGAGCTGGCCGCGGCCGGACACCGCATCGTGCTGGTCGACCTGCCGCCGGCCGATCCGGAATCGCCTCACGAGTACCACGTTGCCGACATCGGGGATCGCGAGCGGATCGAGTCGATCCTGGCCGAGGTCCGGCCCGACCGGGTGCTGCACTTCGCCAGCCTGCTCTCGGGCGGCTCCGAAGACGATCGGACCCGGGCCTGGAGGGTCAACGTCGACGGTGCCTTCGGGCTCTTCGAAGCCGCACTGGCCACCGACGTCGGCTCGATCTTCTTCCCCAGCTCGGTCGCCGCCTACGGCAGCCCGCTGCCGGAGATCGTGCCGCTGGATCAGCCGCAATGGCCCAGCGGCCTCTACGGAGTCACCAAGACCTGCGTCGAACGGCTGGGGGTCTATTACCACCAGAGGTTCGGGCTCGACTTCCGCTGCCTGCGGTTGCCGGTGGTCGTGTCACGGTTCGCTCCACCAGGTGCCGCCAGTGCCTACGCCTCGAGGTGTTTTGTCGAGGCCGCCACCACGCACCAGTTCACCTTTCGAGTCCGCCCCGAAACGCGGCCGGCGCTGATCTACGTCAAGGACGTGATCGCGGCAGTGCGGCGGCTGATCGAAGCCCCCTCCGAAGAGCTCACCCGCCGAGTCTACAACCTCCAGGCACTCTCGCCGACCGCCGCAGAGATCTCTTCTGCAATCTCCCGACGCGTGCCAGAAGCAGAACTGGATTTCGATCCCGACCCCGAGACGGTGCAGTTGATCGAGAGTTGGCCGGTGCGGTTTGACGATACAGCCGCAAGGAGCGACTGGGGCTGGGCCCCCCGCTTCGATCTCGACAGCCTGGCCGATGACTTCCTCGAGGAACTCGCTTGATGGCGATGCGGATGGACGTCACCTATGCGGAACTGGTTGACCGGGCAGCTCGCTCGCACGTGGCCAACCGGAATCCCAGCGGCATCCGAGCGACCGACATCGCCCGCGCGAGGCTGTACTGCTACGGCTACCGGGGCCAGGTGATCGGCACCTTCAACGCCACCCGCGTGGCACTCGAAGAACACGCCCCCGAGGCCGGTGAAGCCGCCGCATGGAGACAAAGGGCCAACGAGGCCCTGGCCGATCTCGCCGACCTGGCCATGGACCCGATCCCCCACGATTATCGAGCCGTCATCTCCACCCTGCACCATTATCACACCGGAGTCCGTCGTACCCTCGAAAGCCTCGAACACGAATCCGCCATCGCTCCCAACGTGCACCTCGCGAGAATCGCCTCGCTGTTTCAAACGACGATCGAGACGATCAGCAACTGCGGCGGACTGCCCTGTGCCCAGGACACGCATGCCCCCGAACAGGCCAGCTTCGTCGTGCCCAGCCTGGGAATCTCGATCGTACCGCTGGTCTATGGCGACTTTCACTCATGGAATCTCGCCTGGCTCGGCGGCGACCAGCGCAATGTGCCCACTCACCAGCACCAGCGAGGTGTCGAAATCCACCTCGGCTACGAACCGATCGGCGGAGAAACCGTGCTCGGTGACGTCCGCTGCCGCTGTGACGACGGGTACGCGATGCCGATCCCGCCCCAGACCCGCCACGGCTGGGTCAACACCAGCGAGGACCCGCATCACGTCCCCTTCATCTTCGGGTCGCTGGACCACGGCGGCTGGGGAGTCTTCCTCGACGTCGAAGCCCGCACCGAACCGGTCGCGACACTCGAGCTGGTCCCGCGAGAGGGACCCGGATTCTCCGAGATGATCTACCTCGAACGTGAACTTGATCGACTCGCACAACCCGGCGACACCACGCGGGATGTCCTGATCGCTCATGGCGTTACCGATCGGGACGGCACCGGCGGACTCGAACTGGCCGCGTCCCGAGTCGGTCCCCAACGACTGGTCTTCGACGATGTGCGATACCGGATCGTGTCGATCGCTCGAGGCAGCGGCCGGGTGCGGATCGCGGGCATCGAACGGGCCGTCGAAGCTCACGACCACTTCGGTATCCCCGCCGGAATGCCCGCCGAGTTGATCCCGACCGGTGACGCGACGCTGGTCGTTCTCGACGCAACCATCCTCTCAGATCAGCCCCCCGAGGGAGACTGAACCAACCGCTCGGCGATCTTGCAATCGGGCAACGCGCGTCGCAACCGGGCCACCCCCTCGGCGGTGACCCGGGTGCCGTCCAGCCGCAGGAGTCTGAGTGTCTTGAGCTCCTCGAGAGCCGGGAGCCCCGCGTCGCTGATCCGGGTCTTCGAGAGATTCAGGACATTCAGCCGCGGGAGCTTCGCGAGGTGGACCAGTCCGGCGTCGCCCACGGCGGTCCCCGAAAGACTCAACAGCCGCAGGCCCAAAAGGCCCGCGATCGGCTCGATCGCCGCGTCGGTGATGCCCAGCCCCGAGAGTCCCAGGCCCTCGAGCTGCTTCAGGCTCGCGATCCGCCTGACCCCCTCGGTGCTGATCCGAGGCCCCTCGACCACCAGCCGCTTCAGCGACTTGAACCGGGCCAGGTGAGCCAACCCGCGGTCGGTCACGTCGAGTCGTCCGAGACTCAGGCCGGTGAGGTCGGGGAAACTGGCCAGACGCTCGAGGCCCGCGTCGCTGATCGGAACCTTGTGCAGGTGCAGCCGCTGCAGACCGTTGACTCCGGCCAGCTTCGGCAGCCCCTCGTCGGTGATGTAGATCCCCTGCAGGTACAACTCGCGAACCGTCCCCCCAGACCCCTCGACAATACGTATGACCGGCAAGTCGGTGTCGAGTCGAGGGGGGCGGCCCTCGCGGCGACGGACCGCGTCGGCCTCGAGTAACTGCAAGGCCTCCAGCACGTTCCCACCGGCAGGCACAAGAGCTTCGAGCAGCACGTCCTTCGGGGCCGGCCCCAGGCCGGCCAGTTGTCCCGATCGCGGCAGCGGAGCGGTGTCCTCGGTCACAGAGTCCGTGCAACCTGCGGCGAAGATCGCCAGGCCACACCACAGCAACCTCTCGATCGCCACCGCATTTCGTACGCTGGGACTGATGGAATCACTCATCACCGCCGACTCGACCTCCGTGCCGCGCAAGAAAATTCCCGGGAACAGACGGTCCCAGGGGGGCGAAGGACTCGAACTGCTCCCGGGAGCGATTAGCTTCCCGTATGGGCAGCGGGACAGTAGGTCTTTCGCCAAAACACGTCAAGTAGAGTCTCGTCAATTCCCCGCCACGCAGGGTGTCGTCCCCGTGCTGACCGTTGAGCCGGTCGTGAGCCTTCCCGCCGGTGACCCCCAGGCGTTGGCCACCCCTCAGGCAGCAGACCGACATCCCGATCATGGCCGACGAGAGTTGTTTCACGGTGTCCGACGCCACCCAGCTGACTCGTCACGATGCCGCCGATATCCTGGCCGTCTACCCGGGCAAGCACGGCGGGTTGACCGAGACACGTCGGATCACGCAGGTGGCCCGTGAGGCGGGGATCGTCTGCGGGATGGGAAGCAACCTGGAACTTGGCATCGCCACCGCGGCGATGCTGCACCTGGCGATGGCCGACCCGACCATCGACAGCGAGCACTACCCGGCCGACCTAATCGGGCCGCTGTACCACCAGGCCGACCTGATCACAACGCCCTTGGATCTAGGCCCCGAAGTCGCCACCGTGCCAACCGGCCCCGGGCTGGGAGTCGAGTTGGACCGCGAACAACTGACCCGGTATCGAGAAGAAACCTGACGCTCGCCTTGATGCGGCAGCATGGCCACGTGATCACGGTTGGGGAGAGGGTCAAATCCGGGTGATTCTCTCATTTCTATTGGTACAACGGGAGTGGCTAAGGTCAATCCCGCAGCCGACTCTGGCTGGACTGCCACCCGAGACTCCGTAACGACCGACACAGCCGGGCGACGTCAGTCGGAGATCTCGCCGAGCACTCGGCGATACGCGTCAAACCACGGCCGAAAGGTCGCCAGAAGACTGGCAATCTCGTGCGCTTCCAGTTCCGACAACTCGTGGCGGACAAACAGCTCGATGCGGTCGACCTGTAAACGACTTCTCATCGACACCAATGTGTCGGTGGATCTCCTGCCCACGTCGCGCCAGCCCCCGCTCAACGGCTTGCCGCATGATGCGATCGGCCTGGTCCCACGACATGTTCATCCGCCGCGCGACCGCCGATCGTCCCGCCTCCTGCATCCAGGCGATCGCCAGCCGCTCGAACAGCATCGTGAACCGGCTGTGTGGTTCGGCCCAGAACACTTTCACGACCTTCACCCCATGTTCGGCGCACTTGGTCCGCGGCACCGAGGCATGAAGCAGCGTGCGGTACTGGCAGGTATCCAGATGCCGCCACGTCTTGGTCGGCTCGTGTTCGTGCAACGGACAGGCCGTACCGCATTCCGGACACGGCCAAGTCGCGTTCTTGTGGTGCAACAGATGCACGTGCACCTCTCCCGCCTCCAGTTCAAGTTCCACCCGTTCCACCGACCAGGGCGACTCGATGCCAAGAATCTGCTCGTACAACCGACTGTCCTGCATGCTGCTGGCTCCCGGAAGAGAAAACCGCAGCATACCCGACCGCTGGTCCCTCGCAAAAAGCACTCGATCAGCTACTGCCGAACATGCCCGACACGCCCTCAGCCGAGCCTCAAACGCTCGCCACAGCACTCAAAGACCCCATCTCACCCACGAAATAGCCTGAAGACCCCATTTCGGACTGCCAAGGTCAGTTCAAACGACCACGTTCAACCAGCCGCTGATTAGCTGCGCCACCAGCAGCAGCACGATGCAGCCCAGCAGCACTCGCCGTTGATACAATTCGGCTCCCCGACACGCCATCGCCACACCCAGGCCGGCGACCAGAGCCACGGCAAGCACCAGGCACAGCCGCAGCCAGGGATCGATGATCGGCCCGCCCGTGAGCGTCTCAAACAGGCGATAGGTGCCCAGGCAGCCGCTGATCCATGTCGCGGCGACGACCGCTACCACTCCCACTCGCCGCTCGCAGATCGACTCGATTCCCCGGGCCGCCAGTATCCCCAACGGGATCACCACGAACGCCTCGGCCAACCGAAGCGGGTAGTTGTCCTCGGCCAACCCGACAGACAACGGCACCAACAGCGCCCAGGCTGCTGCCAGCACCGCCACCGGCCGCGCCGAGCGGTCTCCTCCCACCACGCCTCGAACCACGTCGATGCCGCCCAGAAGAACCGGGCCACTCAGCCAGCCCAGCCAGCCCAGCCAGCCCGGCCAGCCCGGCCAGCCCGGCCAGCCGAGCCGCTGCAGCGCCGTGGGCCAGCCCGAGAACACCCGTCCGGCTGATGCCAAGAGTCTTGGTCCCGACTCGCGATCGCCGGAGACGTAGATCCAGGCACCCACCAGCAGACCCGCACCGCCGATCACCACCAGGCCGGAGACCGGTCCGTGCCAGCGTTCACCGATTCGCGTTCTCGAGGCCGCCGAGCCGTTGCCCCACAACCCGAGCTCTCCCGTGGGGTGACAGACCACCGCGACGATCATCAGCACCAGTACCAACCACGCCAACGACGATGCCAGCAGCATCGTCGTCGCCAGCCCGAGCATCGCAACCAGTAACGGCAACGAAAACGAGCTCCGCCGGCGTTGCAGGTGAGCAAGGAATCCGGTCACGCTGGCGGTGGCCACAACGGCCGAGAGCGCCAGAGGCTCTGAGGATCGGCCCAGCATCACCACCGGAGTGTGACAGCACATCATCAATGCGGCCAGCACACCCGTGCGGGCCCCGAACAGACCGCCGGCAGCATGCCAGACCATCCAGACCAGGATGACTGATGAGAGATAGGCCGGAACCACCGGCAACCAGGGCACGCTCAACTCGTCCTCTGCCAACCAGCCCCGCCACGGCTGCTCGGCCAGCCAGAGGCCCCAGGGCGAGGTAATTTCTGCGGCCGCCGTTCCGACCACCGGACTTTCCGGAGGCACGACCACCAGGGCAGTCAGGCCCGGCAACACCGCCATCAGCACCACCAGCGGTGCCATCGCCGCGGCACGATCCAGAACCGGCAACAACCGCTCCGGGGGCTCGGCCGCCAGCTCGGTCAACCGCGAGTCGTCCAGACTGACCACGAGGGCTGCTCCACTCAGGACTGCTCGGGAGGATCCCCGCCGTTCTCGTCTATAGAGGATCGCTTCCAGGCGATGATGTCATCCAGGATCTGGTCGAGCGTCATGACGGGCTTGGTACCGATCGCCTGCTGTAGCTTGTCCACGACCGGGACCCGCCGCTGGATGTCCTCGAAGTCATCACCGTACGCCTCGCTGTAGGCAATGTGCTCGATCGCAATCTCACCACCCACCTTGGCGACCACCCGCTCGGCAAGCTGACGCACCGAGACCGGCTGATCGCTGCCGATGTTGAACACGCCCCCGGCCGCGGCCGGTTGATCCATCAGGCCCAGGACACTCGAGATGACCTCCTGCACATGAGCGAAACAGCGGACCTGGCTGCCGTCGTCGTAGACGATGACCGGCCCGCCTCCCAGTGCCTGCTCGACAAACCGCGGGATCACCATCCCGTAGGCCCCCACCTGACGCGGACCGACCACGTTGAAGAAGCGACCCACCACCACCGGCAAGGACCGCTGCCGGTGATAGGCCAGGCCCAGGAACTCGTCGATCGCCTTCGAACAGCCATAGGCCCAGCGCGGCCGCGAGGTCGGGCCCAAATGCAGGTCATCCTCCTCGCACCAGGTCTCCTTCGGGTTCTTTCCGTACACCTCGCTCGTCGATGCCAGAAAGAACGGCAAACCCTCCTCGCTGGCCAATCGCAACAACGACTCGGTCGGATAGATGTTGGTGTGGATCGTTCGCACCGGGTTCTCGGCCACCAGCTTCACGCCCACCGCCGCGGCCAGGTGAAACACCACGTCCACGTCGGCAATCGATGCCTCCAGAAACGCCGGATCGGTGATCGAACCGTCCCGGATCTCGAGCTCGGGATGGTCGGCCACCGTGGCCAGGTTGGCCGAAGTCCCGGTCGAGAAGTCGTCGACCACGCGAACACGATCGCCCCGGCCAAGCAGCCGCTCGACCAGATGACTGCCGATGAAACCGGCACCTCCGGTGACCAGGCAATGAGCCATCAGTGGGCAATCTCCTCAGTCAACTGTCGAGGTGCTGAACCGTTCGTGAGCGGCACTGACCAGGGCGGCGGAACCACTGGCACCGATCCGCGTGGCTCCCGCCTCGACCATCGCCAACAACGTGTCCAGGTCGCGGATGCCGCCGGAGGCCTTGACCCCCACTCGCTCGGGACACTCGCTCCGCATCAATCCCACGTGCTCAACCGTGGCACCGGCTGTCCCGAAACCCGTCGACGTCTTGACAAAATCGACTTCCAACTCGCTGCAGATCCCGCACAGCCTGCGGATCTGATCCCGGTCCAGGAAACAGGTCTCGAAGATCACCTTCAAAGCCGCACCGGCGGTTCGAGTCACCTCGAGTATGCTACGGATCTCCTCGGTCACCTCCTCCCAGGCACCGTCTCGAACTCGCCCGACGTTGACGACCATGTCGAGTTCCGCGCCGCCGTCGGACAGTGCCTGCCGCGCCTCGGCCAACTTGACGGCCGTGGAATGAGATCCGTGAGGAAACCCGATCACGGTGCTCGGCAACACCACCGATCCCTCCAGCAACTCGGCACAGCGAGAAAGCCACGCCGGCTTGCAACAGACGCTGGCAGTCCCCAGCTCCAGGGCCACCGCGCAGCCCGCATCCAGATCGGCCGATCCCTGTGCCTGACCCAGTACCGCATGGTCAATCAGCGCTGCCACCACCTCACCGGACAGTTGCACTCGGTTCACTCCCCGTCTTTCGCCAGATCAAGTCGTGCCACCAGGTCCTCACGCCCCTTGCGGTCACAGAAGTCGCCAAATGACTCCCCGTTGGATCGCTCCTGACGGAAATACGACAGCACCCCGGACAGCGTGGGGACGATCTCCTCGAACGGAACCAGGTCCTGGAAGATGAAGGCCAGGCGAGTACCCAGCGAGTTTCCTCCCAGGAACACCGTGTACTTGCCCAGGGTCTTACCGACCAGGCCGATGTCGGGCGAATACGGTCGGGCACACCCGTTGGGACAGCCGGTCATGTGAATCGTGATCCGTTCGTCCGAGAGTTTCTGGCGAGCCAATTCGGACTCGAGCTGATCGAGCAGATCGGGCATCACCCGCTCGCTTTCGGTGATCGAAAGCCCACAGGTGGGCAACGCCGGGCAGGCCATCGACAGCCGCCTGATCAATGACCGCTCTTCGGCGGGGATCACGCCGTGATCGGCGAGGATACTGTCGATCTCGCCCCGCTGAGACGGCTCGATGTCGCACAAGAGGATGTTCTGCTGAGCGGTCATCCGGGTCGGCATCCGGTAGGTCTCCACGATCCGACGCAGCGCCGACTTGGTCCGTTCACTCTCGGTGTCCTGGATCCGTCCGTTCTCGACATAGATCCCCAGGAAATCCCGCCCGTCTCCCTGGGCCGTCCAGCCCAAGTGATCCTCGACACCGGTCACTTCGGCCGGATGAGGCTCGGGCAACGGGCGCCCGAGGTACTCCTCGACCGTCCCCTTCATCCGCTCCATGCCCCAGCCGGCCAACAGGTACTTCAGCCGAGCGGTTTTGCGGTCACTGCGGTTGCCGTGGTCGCGGAAGACCTCGACCACCGCCCGTGCGACATCCACCACCTCGTCGGTCCCGATCAAGGCCATCTTCTGGGCGATCGTCGGAAAGGTCTTCTCGGCGCTGGGCGTCACGCCCTGGCCACCTCCGAGGAACACGTTGTAGCCGACGAGCTCGGAATTCTCGACGATCCCCAGCAGCCCGAGATCGTAGGTCAAGAGATCGACGCAGTTGTCCTCGGGCAACGCCACGCCGGTCTTGAACTTGCGGGGCAGGTAGGCGGCTCCGTAGATCGGCTCATCGATCGGGACGAACTCAGACACGTCCTCACGGTTCCCCTCGCCGTCCTGGAGCCAGATCTCGGTGTAGGCGGTGGTCCGCGGCCTGAGCTCCTCGGCGATCGCGTCGGCGGCCTGCTGCAGCTGGTCGTGGACCGAGTCGTGCCGCAAGGGGGCCGGGCAACACATCACGTTGCGTTCGATGTCGCCGCAGGCGCCAAACGTGGTCAACTGCGTCCGGTGGATCTCCCGGATCGTCTGCTGCAGGTCGTCCTTGATGATCCCGTGCAGCTGCAGCCCCTGGCGGCTGGTGATTCTCAACGTGCCGTTGCCAAACCGCTCGCACAGGTCCAGCTCGGCCAGCAACGCGTCGCAGGGCACCCGCCCGCCGGGGATCCGCGTTCGGACCATGAACATGAACGCCTTGCCCTTGCGGGTCCCATCCTCGTTCTTCAGCTTGCGTGCATCGCGATTGTCCTGCTGGTACAACCCGTGGTGCTTCAGCAGGCCGGCGTTGTCCTTGCTGAAATGATCCACGTCCTCCTCGAGAAGCTCCTCGGCAATCGTGCCGCGCAGCTGGCGGCTCTCCTGCTTGACGAATTCGGTCTTGTCGAGCTTCACCTCGTCAGGCATCGGTCATCGTTTCTGGAGGAATCGGGAGCAGCGTGGGCCTCAGCACGCGAGTATACTCGGCGCCGAAAGGACTGAACAGTTGAGCAACGGCGACACCGACCCGGCCACGACGGCCACCTCGAAGCTGATCCTGCTGCTGGCACGTGGTCTGGGCACCGGGTATTCCCCCCTGGCACCGGGCACCGTCGGCAGCGTGCTGGGTCTGGGCTGGGCCCTGGCCGTGGCAGCGATTCCCGGCCCGATCTGGGTCCCCCTGCTGGTGACCCTGCTCGCGGCGGCCGCCGCGGTCCCGGTCTGCACCCGGGCCTGCCGCCTGCTGGGCGACAAGGACCCCGGCCAGGTCGTGCTCGACGAGATCGTCGCCGTGCCGCTGGTCTTCGGCTGCGGGCTGTTGCCGATGGACCCGCCCAGCCTGCTCGGGGGGTTCCTGCTGTTTCGACTCTTCGACATTGTCAAACCCCCTCCGGTCCGCCAGTTCGAACGGCTGCCCGAGGGGACCGGCATTGTGGCCGACGACCTGGCCGCGGCCGTCTACGCGGGATTGGTGCTGTGGGGCGGGCAACAGGCCTTTACGCGACTGGCCGTCGCGGGGGACTTGTTGCCGCAGACGCCGTTTGGTTAACTGCCCGCAGCCTCGCCGGGGTTGCGCCGAGGAAGGAATGCCCGGGGACTGATACCGAGGAGACGGTTGTGGCGGCGACGATCATCGACGGCAAGGCCATCGCGGCCACCATCCGCGAAGAACTCGCAGTCCGGGTCTCGGCCTTCCACGCCGAATCCGGGGTCACTCCCCACCTGGCCGCAATCCTGATCGGCGACGACCCGGCCAGCGCGGTCTACGTCCGCAACAAGCAGCGAGCCTGCGAAAAGACCGGCATCGCCAGCACCCTGCACCGGCTCGACACCAAGACAACCTCCGAGGAGCTGCTGAGGCTCGTTGCAGAACTCAATCACGACCCCGAGATCCACGGCATCCTCTGCCAGCTCCCGCTGCCGGACCAAATCGACGAACAGCTGGTGCTCGACGCCGTCTCGCCCGACAAGGATGTCGACTGCTTTCACCCGGACAACGTCGGACGCATCGCCCAGGGACGACCCCGCTTCCTGCCCTGTACTCCACACGGGATCCAGCAATTGCTGATCCGGACCGGCGTCGAGACTTCCGGGGCTCACGTCGTCGTGCTCGGACGCAGCGACATCGTCGGCAAGCCACTGGGACTGCTGATGGTGCAGAAGGCCCCGGGAGCCGACTCGACCGTGACAACCTGCCACAGCCGGACCCGCAACCTGCCCGAGATCGCGGCCACCGCCGACATCCTGGTCGCCGCCATCGGTCGGCCCCGCTTTGTGACCGCCGAGATGGTCAAGCCCGGTGCGGTCGTGATCGACGTGGGCATCAACCGGGTCGATGACCAGCTGGTCGGAGATGTCGACTTCGAACCGGTTGCACAGATCGCCGGTGCGATCACTCCGGTCCCAGGCGGAGTCGGACCGATGACCATCGCCATGCTGCTGCAGAATACGCTCATCGCCGCGCAGGACCTTTGTCGCAGCGGCACGCCCTAGTAGCCCGTTCGAAGAACACAGGTTCGGCGACCCGACGGGGTCAGACGCCGCCCACAACGGGGTTTGCTCCACCTGTCGCATTTCACAGGCGGGGCCTGACCCCTTCTTCGAGTTGCAGCGAGTGCTGGTTGAGAAGGGGTCAGGCCCCGCCTGCGTGCCGTTCTGGGTGGAGCGGGACTTTCTGTAGGCGGCGTCTGACCCCGTCGGGTCGCCGAACCTGTGTTTTTCAACCCGCCGCAGGCGGGCTAGCGAAGCGGTTGGCGGGTCACCAGGTCGATCGCACCCGAGCCCAGGCCGCGTGGCACCTCCCACGTCGACGCCGGGATCGGTGACGGGTTGATCTCGACCTCCTTGAGTCGGATCAGCAACGACAACTCGGCCTCGGGCCACTTGAGCTCGATCCGCCGCGGAACGACAATCCCTGTCTCGGCATCCGCTCGGTGATCCGACAGCTTGGCCACGGCGATCTGCCGGCCGGCCTCGTTGTACAGCGACTGCTCGATCACGACTCCCAGGCAGGTGTCCACCACCAGCCGACGCCGCACCAGTTCGCCCCGAGGCGATCGCCTCTCGGCAACCAGGGTCAACCGGTGCTGGCCCGGCCGCGAACTCGCCACGCTCCATTCCCCCTCGGCCAGAGGCGAAACTCCCAAGGCCTCGATCAACCAGTCCGGTTCGAACGGCAACGAGAGCTGTTTGCGGACTCGTTCGAGGTCATCGTGGCCGACGGTGATCACGTAGGGCTGCTCGCTGCGACGGATCCAGAACCAGAACCGCTCGGCGTTGGAGCCCAGGTCGACCTCGTTGGCACCCAGCAATGTGGCCCTCAGACGGAACTGACGCGGACGTGCGACCGCGATGTTGGCCGAGAGTGTCACCGGCAACCCGCTCTCGGCTCGAGCACGGATGCTCGCCGATGTCGACCTCCACGAATACACCCGATCGGCGTTGGCGTTCAGGTGAGCGATGACCTGCTGGGGAGTCGAGTCGGCCGAGAGTTGGCACTCCGGCGGACAATACGGGCACCAGCGGACCTGCTTGCACAACGCACGACACCCCCCCGACGACCACACCGTCACACTCACCAACAGCAGCAGCCTCAGGCGGCCACCACTAGCTCCATTCATACCGCATCTGCTCATTGAGCTGATCCTGCAGACCCTCGATTTCCTCATCGGCCAACTTGCAGTCGGGCACGTCGAACTGACCCTCCCCACGCGCCCCCGTGAATTCCAGCATCTCCCGCTCACCCTCCATCCGCGACCCGTCCAGCTTCAGGCGACGCTTCTGCAACAGCAGCAACGCAATCACATACCGCAGCTTCTGCTGCAGCGGGTCGGCGTCTTCGATGTCTTTGGTGTCTCTGGAAAACTGCCCGCCGGGCAGCTTGCCCAGTCCTTCGCTGAGCTGCTCGAAGTAGCGCATCAGGCCGTCGGGATCGAGCGGCCTGTTCGCCGAAATCCTGGGCTCGGGCACCGTACACCGCCACAGGCCGATCGCACCCGCGGGAGGCCCCGGCCAGTCGGCTTCGCAGTAGTCCAACCGCACCAGCTCGCCCTCTCGTTCAACCAGCACCGACACGCAAACGGTGTTGGGTTCGAGTCGTTCGCCGCCGTGCGCGCAGGTCTTGGCGACCGGTTTGAGATGGTAGTCCATGGCCCCCGCTGGTTCGCAGCTGCTCGAACGAGCAGGACTGTAGTCCAGGTCGACTCGGCCAGCAAGAGCGATTCTGACTCCAACGCCACCCCCCGCCACCCCCCGGCAGCCGTATAATGACCCGGTGACCACCTGGGCCGTGGACGTGATCTGCCGGGAGTTCCATGAAGCAGTTCCTCGAATGGTACCTGGACATACCCCCGGCAATCCCCGGGCAGGAGACTCGTTGGCAATGGTCCTACGAGCCCCCCTGGCCTGGTTCGTGGTCTGCCGCGGTCGTCGGACTCGCCGGAGCCTGCCTGCTGGGGGCCATCGTCTGGGTCTACCTCAAAGATGCCCGCCGGCTTGGGGCCTGGACCCGGCTGGGACTGATCGGAACCCGGCTGCTGGCCACCGGCTGCGTGCTGCTGTGCCTGACCAATGCCGCGATCCTGATCCAGCGAACCGGGTCGCCGCGGGTCGCGATTCTCGTGGACACCTCCGCCAGCATGGGACTCGAAGACCGCTACGCCGATCCCGAGCAGGCTCGCCGCATCGATCGCCTGGCCGGGGGCCGCCGAGCGACTCGGCTGAACCTGGCCAAGAGCCTGATGGTCGGCGACGACGCGAGGCTGCTCGAGGCGATCTCCTCTCGGTTCCAGGTCCGGCTCTATGCCTTCGACTCGCAGCTGCGACCGCTGGGGCCGCCCGATGAGACTGCGAAGCAGATGGCCGAGCGGATCGAGAGCCTGGAGGCTGTGGGCAGCGACACCCGGCCCGGGCCCGCGGTCAAAGAGGTGCTCGAAGAATTTCGCGGTGAGCCTCCCGCGGCCATCATCCTGATCACCGACGGCATCCCCAGCACCTCGCCTGATGACGGACTCGTCGCAGCCGTACCCGCGGCTCTGCGCGCGATGGTGCCGCTGGTCGCGGTCGCCGTCGGCAGCCGGCTGCCCGCTCGAGACCTCCACTTGCTCGAACCTCAGCTCGACGACATCGCCCTGGTCGACAATCCGATCGTGGTCCGAGCCGACGTGCAGGCCTACGGCCTCAGTGGACAATCCGCCACCATCCGCCTGACACTCGAAGGCGACGACGAACCGGTCGCCGAAGAAACCCTGGTGCTGGGCGACGACGGGCAACGCCAATCGGTCGACCTCAGCTGGGTGCCCCGCCGCGAAGGGGACCAGGTCTTGAGGATCGAGGCGGTGCCGCTGGACAACGAAACCGACCGCGACAACAACCGGCACGAACGGCTGGTCCGGGTCCGACAGGAACGCATCCGGGTGCTGCTGGCCGATGGGACACCCCGCTGGGAGTTCCGCTACCTCAAGGGACTGCTCGCCCGCGACCGCGGTATCGCCCTGACCAGCGTCCTGCAGGATGCCGATCCCGAATCGGTCACCGACGACCCCTCCGCTCGTGAGTACTTCCCGGTCGACCGGGACGAGCTGTTTGAATACGACGTGGTGATCCTGGGCGACGTCGATCCGGGGTTCCTCAGCACCGGCACACAGCAGAACCTGCGGGACTTTGTGCGAAACGCACGAGGCGGACTGATCCTGGTTGCGGGGACCCGCTTCAACCCCGTGGCCTACCGCGGCACACCGCTGGAGGACCTGGTGCCGGCCGATCTGGCGACGCTGAGAGTCCCCGACCCGGCCGAATCGTCGGGCCCGTGGCACCCTCGCCTGACCGCCGCCGCGATCGAATCCACGTCACTGTTCGGTTCGCGCAGCGAACGGGACCGGGTGGGTTCCCGAGTCCGGGAGCTGCCGCCGTTGCACTGGTTGCTCGAGATTCCTCGGCTCAGGCCCGGAGCCGTCGTCCTGATGGAATGCTCCGATGGCTCCGCCGACGACCGCCACCACCCGGCGGTGATCCTGCAACGCTATGGAGCAGGCAGCGTGCTGTTTCACGCGACCGACGAGATCTGGCGCTGGCGGCTGCGAGACGGACAGTCGCTGCACGCCCGCTACTGGCTGCAGGCCATCAGACTGCTCGGACGCGCCCGGTTGCTCGGACAGACCCGTACCGCCGAATTGACCGCCGAACGCACCGAGTACGCTCCCGGTGAACCGACGACGCTGCGGTTGAGGTTCTTTTCGACGGCGGATGTCCCGCCGGCTGACGAGTCTCCGCTGATCCGCATCGAAAATCGGGCCGGGTCCGCCCGGGATGTCGCGTTGGAACCGGTCGCGGGCAGCGTCGGACTCTACTCGGCTACCGTGACCAACCCGGGACCAGGCAGCTACCACGCCTGGGTCCGCTCGCCGGGTTTCAGCGAGGCTCCCCCCACGGCCGACTACCGCGTGGTGGCCGCTGACCGGGAATTTCGGCTCAGAGCCGTGGCCATCGATGAACTCCAACAGGCCGCACGTGAGACCCATGGTCTCGCCGTCGCGGTCGACCAGGCCGGGCGGCTCGATCGGCTGCTGCCAGCCGGTGACCCGGTCCCGCTGGCCGTCGATGAGCCGATCCGGCTCTGGAATCGCCCGGAGCTGCTGCTGGTTTTCGCAGCGGCACTCTGCGCCGAGTGGCTCTGGCGAAGGCGATCCCGATTGGTATGATCACCTCAAGCTCACATGTCTTCAGCTTGGCCCGACCATGAGTTCACCGTTGCGGGAACCTCTCGAACAGCTCCGACGTCAGGTACGACGTGTGCTGCTGGTCCGCGGAGCGGGACTGTGCCTGGCGACGGGCGTGGCCGGCACCGCGCTGGCTGTCGGTTTCGACTGGCTGCTGCACCTCGACAACAGCACTCACCGCGGAGCGATGCTCTGTGGCCTGGTGCTGGTCCACATCGCAGCCACCTGGCACTGGCTCATCGCTCCGCTGTTGGCTCCGCTGAGCGACCTGGCCCTGGCGGCCCGCATCGAACAGAGATTCCCTGAACTCCAGGACCGGCTCGCCAGCGGACTGCAGTTTGCCCGCGATCTGGACGACCCGCGAGTCGGTTCGCGGGACTTGAAGCGAGGCGTGATCGACTCGGCGATCGAGGCGATGCAACATATCGACATCGATACGGTCATCGAACCACGAACCGCTCGACGTGCAGCCCTGGTGGCCACCGGGCTGGTGGCAGTCGGGCTCGCGCTGGTCGCCTTCCGGCCACTCGAAGCCGGCACCGGGCTCGGCCGACTCTACCTGCTCTCCTCCGAACAATGGCCCCGCACAGTCGACCTCCAGTTCCTCGACTCCACGCTCGCGCCGTCTCCCTGGGATGGACGGCACGGCGTGAGACTTCCGGCGGGGGAATCGATCGAACTGCAGGTCGTCAACACCCGCGGAGACCTGCCACCGGAATCGGTCATCGAACTGCGTCACGCCGACGGCCCGGTCCGAACCCGCCGGATACTGGCGGTGCAATCGCTGGAACAGTCGACCCAACGCGGCTCGGCCGATCGGCTGCGAGACGTGGGCACCTCGCTGCTGGTTCCCCCCGAGGGGTTCGAGAAGCTCGAGTTCCGGGCTCGAGGGGGAGATGACGCGACGGAGTGGATCCCGCTGTCGATGATCCCGCCCCCGTTGCTCGAATCGCTCGGCGTCGTGCTGATTCCGCCCGCCTACACCGGACAACCCCTTAGACGACTGCCCGAGGGACATGGCGACATCGAGGCGTGGATCGGGACCCGAGCCGAAATCACCGCCGTGATCAACCAGCCGATCCGCACCGCAAGCCTCGTCCGTGGCGATCAAGTTCCGCTGGCAGTCTCGATCTCAGACGACGGCCGCACACTCACGGCCGACTTCATCGTCGAGACCGCCGGAGTCTCACACTGGTTCCTGGCACTGGTCGATCGCAACGGGCTGAGAGCCGAACGACCCGAACAGTTCGAACTCCGAGGACTCGTCGATCGAGTGCCCGATGTCGAATTGGTCGAACCAGCGGGCAACATCCAGGTCACGCCCCGGGCACGCCTGCCGTTTTCAATCAGCGCACACGACGATGTGGGCCTGGCCGATGTGCACCTGGTCATGCGACCCATCAACGCGGCCCAGGCAGCCGAAACACGGCTGCGGCTGCATGGCGAACATCCCGGCGAAGGCCTGCTACTGATCGAGCACACCTGGCCTTCAACCGAGGGGTCGCTGAAGCCGGGAATGGAATTCGACGTGCACGTCGAGGCCACCGATGCCTGTGATCTCGATCCACCACGCGTCGGACGCTCGGCGACTCGGACCATTTCCGTCGTCACCCCCTCGCAAAAACGCGACCAGCTCGACGCCAGGCAAGCGGCGCTGCTCAGGCAACTCGGCGAGATCCTCCGCAAACAACGCAACGCATCAGCACAAACCAGCGTGCTGATCGTCCAGTGCGAGGCGGCCGGGCGGTTGCGGACCGGAGATCGCGAAATCCTGTTGGCCGCCGAAGTCAATCAGCAACTGCTCGATGCGCAATTGGCCGCCCCGGACAGCGGCCTGGCACAGCGCGCCCGGCGGCTGCTGGCAGAACGAGACGCCAACCGCATCGACGACCCCACCGCCACCACGGATCTCAAGAGGATTGCCGGTGACCTCGAGAGCCTCGGCAACCGTGAGCTCCCCGAACTCGAAGCAGCCCTCGCACTCGCTCGACGGTTCCTCGATTCGACCCCCGCCGCCAACCCGCTGCAGATCCTCACGTCGATCCGAGACCAACAGGATCGCGTTATCACCGTCCTGGGATCGATCACCGAAGACCTCGCTCCTGCACAGGACCGGCGGGAACGACTGGGTGAAGCACGTCGGATCATCGAACAGCAGCAGCAACTGCTCAACGACACCGCCTCGCAACCCGAACAGACCCTCGATCGACCCACCCGGCAACTCACCACGCAGCAGCAGGCCAACCTGCGGCGGATGGCACGTCAGCAGGCGGACCTCGCGGATCGGCTCCAACGACTCTCCCGACACAGTGCCGAAGACCCCGCCAACACCAACTCGCCCGCCCCACCCGCCGCCCTGCGTGATGCGGGGACCCATGCGGCGATGAGAGCAGCCGCCGACGACATCGGGCGGAATCACCTCGGCGAAGCACAGCAGACGCAGCAGTCGATCCTCGAGCAACTGGCCCTGCTCGAACGATCGCTCCAGGACCACGTGACCTCCGAAGACCAAACCGACCTGGCTCGTCTCGAGGGGCTGCTCGCACGGGTCCAGCAGCTGGCCGCCGCCCAGGCAACGCTGCGGGCCCAGACCCGACGCGCCCTGCCGGGATCCGCATCCCGATCCCGGCGATCACAGCTCAAGACACGCCAGTCACGACTCAGACGAGACGCACAACAGGTCGTCGATGCAGCCCGGCAACTCGAATTGACAAAGGCCCAGGCCACCGCCCAGGGTGCTGCCGACGCGATGAATCGCGCCGCCCAGGCACTGGGACAATCCGATTCGACCGCAGCACCCTCGGCTCAGGCCACCGCGATCGAGAGATTCGAGTCGCTGCACAGGATGCTCGCCGAACAGCAGGCGAACACCTCGGCCACCCTGACCGCCGAACAATCACGCAGGGCCTGGCAAGACCTCTCGCGACTCCGCACCCGACAGGACCAACTGGCCCAGCACACCCGGAGGCTCGAAGCGGACCGCAACGACACCGGACGCTGGACGCGACCGCTGCTGAAGCGACTCGGTCAACTGCTGCAAAGACAGGAGTCCGTCGTCGAAGACACCCGCCGGGTGCAGTGGCCCGTTGCCGAGGACAACGACGCACAGCGAGTCCTCGATTCGATCTCCCTGAAGATGCAACTCGCCGCCGACTCGCTCAAGCAGCGACAGACCGGCCCCCAGGCCCAACAGCCCCAGCAACAGGCCCTGGCGCAACTCGACCGCTGGCTCAGCCAGACCCGGACCACCGGGCCCCGCGACGGCTCGGCAGCCGCGTCCTCCATGACCGGCACAGCCAAGACCCGGCCCGCCACGCCGGGCGTTTCGCCGATGGACCCCACCGGCGCGGTGAACAACCCCGGTTCCCGCCCCGCCGGCCAGCCCGGAAGCGGGACTGGAACCCGCGTCAGTGAAGTGGCCGGCGAGGTGCGACTCAAAGCACTCAGACAGGCACCCTGGGGCAACCTGCCTCCAGAACTGCGACGGCGGATCTCTCAATCCGGCCGCGAACGGACGCCAGCCCGCTACACCGAGCTGGTGCGACGCTACTACGAATCGCTCGCCGGCAAACGTCTCAGGCCTCGGGACCCAAGCCGCAAGGAACCCCGCTGATGAGTCGATCCGACAGCGAGGGCGAATCGGACACGATCCGATTGCAGAAGGTCCTGGCACGAGCCGGACTGGGCTCGCGACGCGCCTGCGAAGCTCTGATCCTCGCAGGGCGAGTCCGAGTCGACGGCAAGGCCGCCGACCAACTCGGCACACGCGTCAACCCCGCCACACAGGACATCGTCGTGGACGGCGAGAGGATCACGACCGAGCGGGCCGAGTACTACCTGCTGAACAAGCCTCGAGGATACCTCTGCACCAACCACGATCCCCGCGGCCGACCGCGGGTGATCGACCTGTTTCCCGGAGTCACTACGAGGCTGTTCACCGTCGGACGACTCGACGAACACAGCCAGG
Source organism: Planctomycetota bacterium (assembly GCA_963578885.1). Lineage (GTDB taxonomy): Bacteria > Planctomycetota > Planctomycetia > Planctomycetales > Planctomycetaceae > UBA8437. The sequence goes on along the minus strand of CAUZEQ010000035.1, from coordinate 6,258 downwards.
GTCTGTTGATGGTCACCAACGACGGAGAACTGGCCCACCAGCTGATCCACCCCCGCTACCAGGTCCCCAGGTTCTATCGCGTGCAGGTCGCCGGAGTTCCCAATCGCGACGGACTCAAGGCACTCAGAGACGGGCTCAAGTTCTCCGACGGCTACTTCCGGGTCCACACGGCCAGGAAACTCAAGACCAAGGGCAAGAGCACGTTCCTGTTGCTGGAACTGCGTCAGGGCCGCAACCGCGAAATTCGCAGGATGATGGCGCGGATCGGGCACAAGGTGATCAGCCTCGAACGGACGGCGTTTGGCCCATTGCAATTGGGTCGGCTCAAGATCGGCCAGCACCGCAGGCTGCGACCCGGTGAGCTCGATTCGCTGCGTGAGCTGATCGGCGGCGAGGCGAGCACGCAAAGCGATCGCAAGAAATCAAGGCGACGATCCGGTAAGGTGGTCGGCAGGAAACGCCGAGGCGGCCACCGCTCGCAGCGACGCCGCTGATCGATCGCCGCCGCTGCCCTGCCCGGCACCGGCCCACACCCGGGATGACCCCGCCCATGGATGCGGCCGCTGACCTCAAGCTCCCCGGACTGGTTCCCGACGCCTCCCAGCAGACGGCCCGCGTCGTGGAACAGGTCCGCATGGCACGCGATACCTACCGCCTGAGACTCGAGTGCCCCGAACTGGCACGGCGGATCGTCCCGGGACAGTTCTTCATGGTCAGAGAACCCGGCTGCAACGACCCGCTGCTGGGAAGACCCTTCGCACTCTATGACACCGTGCACGACAGCAACGGCGAACCCACCGGGATCGACTTCGGATACGTCGTCATCGGCAAGCTGACCGGACGGATGACCGACTGGAAGCCCGACGACCCCGTCGAGATCTGGGGACCGCTGGGCAACGGGTTCCCCGAACCCCCCGAGGGTCACCTGGTGATGGTCGCCGGTGGCATCGGCCAGACTCCCTTCCTCGCCGTCACCCGCGAGGCACTGGGGCATCGGCAGTACGGAGACCAAACGCGAGTCGTCCCGTCGCCACCCCCGCGACTGACGATGTGCTACGGAGTCCGCTCGGTCGATTACCTGGCCGGTGTCGACGACTTTTCGGATCCGGGACTCCAGATGCGGATCTCGACAGACGACGGCAGCCACGGGCACCACGGGCTGGTAACCCAACTGCTCGAGGACCTCTACCGGGACGGCACGAAACCGACCGCGATCTACACCTGTGGTCCCGAGCCGATGATGGCAGCAGTCGCCAGGGTGGCCGCCCAGCACAAAACCCCCTGCTGGGCCTCGCTGGAAACTCCGATGGCCTGCGGATTCGGCATCTGCTTCAGCTGCGTTACCCGCGTCCGCGTCGGCGATGGCCAGTGGGACTACCGCCGGACCTGCGTCGAGGGACCGGTCTTCCGAGCCGAACAACTGCACTGGTGATCCTCATGAACTCCCAGACCCACTCGATCCTGCTGGCCGCCCTGGCCTCGCTGCTGCTGGTAGCTCCAGGGGACACCGCGGCGGCCGCCGAACCGCCCAGGGATGCGGCCCAGCCCAAGTCGCTGGCCGCAGAACTGCCCAGGATCAAGGCGGTTGAAGCCGACCGGGCATCCGCCACGTTCACCGTGCAACACGGCTTTCGACTCGAACTGGTCGCCAGCGAACCCCTGGTGGCCGATCCGGTCGATGCCTGCTTCGACGCCGACGGCCGACTCTACGTGGCACAGATGCACGGCTACCCGTTCTCACAGGAAGCGACCCGGCTGAACCCCAAGGGAGGCGGGAAGCCCGATGCGGGTGTCGTGCGGCTGCTCGAGGACACCGACGGCGACGGGAAATTCGACCGCAGCGTGAAGTTTGCCACGGGGATCCGCTGGCCGACTTCGGTCTGCTGCTACGACGGCGGCGTGTTTGTGCTCGCGCCTCCCGCACTGCACTACTTCAAGGACACCACCGGTGACTCAGTGGCCGACGTCCACCGCGTCGTCTTCTCGGGATTCGGCCGCGACAACGTCCAGAGCGTCGCCAATAACCTCAAGTGGGGACTCGACAACCGCATCACCCTGGCTGCCGGACGCAACCCAGGCCAACTGCTCCAGGGCAAGAAACCCGTGCTCACGCTCGGCGGCAAGGACCTGAGCTTCGATCCCAGGACGCTCGATGTCCGGGCCCTGACCGGCGGAGTGCAATTCGGCAACAGCTTCGACCCCTGGGGCAACCGGTTCGTGTGCAGCAACAGCAACCACATCCAGCATGTGCTGCTGCCCCGCCGCTACCTGTCGCGGCACCCCGGACTCAGCCCCCCCGCCTCGATCCGCTCGATCGCCGCACTCGGAGCAGCCGCGCCGGTCTATCGCAGAAGCCGTGCCGAGCCGTGGCGGATCGTCCGTACACGCCGACGTGTCTCCGATCCCAAGACCAAGGCCCGCCTGCCACGGACCGAACAGTTCGCCATCGGTTTCTTCACCTCCGCCACCAGCGTCACGATCTATACCGGAGACGCCTACCCCGACGCCTTCCGCGGCAACGCGTTCATCGGAGACGTGGGTGGCAACCTGGTCCACCGAAAGACCATGACTCCCGATGGACCCTCGTTCGTCGCCCGCCGGGCCGATCAGAAGGTCGAGTTCATCGCGTCGACGGACAACTGGTTCCGCCCGGTCAACTTCGTCAACGCACCCGACGGCACGCTGTATGTGATCGACATGTACCGCGAGACGATCGAGCACCCGTACTCGATCCCCGAGGACATCAAGAAGCACCTGCGGCTCGAGAGTGGCGACAACCGGGGCCGGATCTACCGGCTGCTGCCGCCGGACTGGGAACAACCCGAGCCTCCCAGGCTGGCAACAGCCAGCAGCCAGAAACTGATCCAGTCGCTCGAATCGGGCAACGGCTGGACGAGAATGACCGCACAGCGGCTGCTCTGGGAACGAGCTGATCGCGAGGCGATCCCCTCGCTGGAGGAAACGGCCGAACACTCCGAGTTGGCACTGGCCCGAGCCCATTCGCTGTGGATCCTCGACGGGATGGGTGAGCTGCAAGACACGCTGCTGGCCACCGCCCTGGCGGATGCCTCGCCGCGAGTCCGCGAGCAGGCGATCGTGCTGGCCGAAGATCGATTCGACCGGGCCCTATTCCAGCCTCTGATCGAACGGCTCGCCGGTGACTCCGACCCGCGAGTCCGCTACCAGCTCGCGTTCAGCCTCGGAGGCCTCGACGCCATCCGCCGCCGAGGGCCGCTCTCGCACCTCGCCAGGCAGTCACCGGCGGACTCGCACCTGAGGTTCGCGGTGATGAGTTCCAGCCTGGGACTCGAAGCACAACTGCTGGGCGAGCTGCTGCAGGACAAGGAGTTTCTGGCCACGACAGCCGCGGCCAGCTGGCTCCTCGACTGCGCCCGGCTGGCCGGCGGCAATCCCCGATCCGCCGAAGCCGTCGCGGTGCTGCAGTTGGCACTTCAAGGCAAACAGACACCCGCTCGGCAAGCCCAACTGCTCACCGCATTGGGCAACGGCCTGGCACGCCGTGGCCAATCGGTCTCCGCCGTCCTGGCCGACAAGACGACTCCCGAGGGCATCCGTGCGGCAGCCGCGAAGGTCTTCCGCGACGCCGCCTCGCAGGTCACCAGTAACACGGCCCCGGCCGCAACTCGTGTCTCCTCGGCCCAACTGCTCGGCTTTGCGCCCGCAGAGCAGGCGGTGCCGGTCCTGGCCAGTCGGCTGGTTCCCAGCCAACCGCCGGCGCTGCAGCGGGCGGCCGTCGCATCGCTGGGTCGCCACCCCGCGGCGGCGACCTGGACCGCGTTGTTGCAGCGATGGAAGGGCCACGCTCCGACGCTGCGAGCCGACATCGTCGACCTGCTCGTTCAGCGGCCTGCCTCGGCACACCTGCTGCTGGATGCCGTCGCCGCCGGGCGGGTGCTGCCCACAGACCTCACGCTCGAAAAACGCCAGCTGCTCGTCAACAACCGGGACCCCAGGCTCCGAGATCGATCCGCCAAGCTGCTGGCCGGTACCACGGCACCTGACCGGGCCAAGGTGATCAGCCGCTATCGGAGTGCCCTGGATACGCCCGGCGACGCGAAGGCCGGTGCCGCCGTCTTCAAGAAACTCTGCGCCGCCTGCCACAAGGTCGGCACGCTCGGCCACAAGCTCGGACCCGATCTCTCCAGCGTCAGTAACAAGTCGCCCCGAGATCTGCTCGTCAATATCCTCGACCCCAACCGTGAAGCTCAGCCCAACTTCATGACCTACACGCTGGTCACCGTCGAGGGGCGTGTGCTGACCGGGATGGTCGCCGCCGAGACCGCTGCCAGCGTCACACTGATTCGCGCCGAAGGCAAACAGGACGTCGTGCCTCGAAACCGCATCGACATCCTCGCCTCAAATGGCAAGTCGCTGATGCCCGAGGGTCTCGAAAAAGAACTGCCCCCCAAGGCACTCAGAGACGTGGTGGCCTGGATCAGGAGCCTCCGGCCACAGCAAAAGTCCAGCGGCAAGTGACCGCCACCGCCGCCGGTTGCCCGACACGCAACCGACCGATACAGTGACACTCGACCCGGCACGACCGGGCATTTCACCTGAGACTCGCACACCGGAGAGACACCAACATGTTGACCCGTATCACCTCGCTGCTGCTCGTCGCCACCGCCCTGCTGCTGGCCCCCGCCGCCGGAGTGGCCCAGGACAAGGACGCGGACAAGGACAAGGACGGGTGGATCTCGCTGTTCAATGGCAAGAACCTCGATGGCTGGAAAATCGGCGACGCCAAACAGGGTAAGTGGAAAGTCGAGAAAGGGTCGATCGTCGCCAATGGACCCAGGTCACACCTGTTCACGATCAAGGAGTTCAAGAACTTCGAGTTCAAGGCCGAGGTGATGACCACGCCGGGCAGCAACTCGGGGATCTACTTCCACACCAAGTACCAGGCAGTCGGGTTCCCCAGCACCGGTCATGAAACCCAGGTCAACGTGTCCCAGGGCGACCCGGTCAAGACCGGCAGCCTCTACGGAGTCGTCAAGCTGTACGAGACGCCGGCCAAGGACAACAAGTGGTGGGAACAGCACATCATCGTGCGTGGCAAGAACGTGGTCGTGAAAATCGACGGCAAGACCGTGCTCGACTACACCGAACCGGCCGGGACCACCGGCGGTCGCAAGATCAGCTCGGGCTGCTTCGCGCTGCAGGCTCATGACCCCAAGAGTGTCACGTACTACCGCAAGCTGAGGGTCAAGCCGCTGAAGTGATCCGGCCTCAGCTCGACGACGAGCCGAACTGCAGATCCAGCAGCAATTGCTTGACCTCGGTCATCTCGACCGAGTCTCGCGCGATCGATGTCGACGACCCGATCAGCACCGGACCCTCTTGCGACTCCCGGCCCGGTGTCGGCAGCCGGCCGTGGCTGCCCTTGACGATCGAAGCGTCCAGTCCGATCACGTCCATGTAGTACCGCATGCCCAGCATCTTCTTCAGCAGCCGCCCCGCCACCCGCATCGCCGGCCACCGCAACTGCGGATCGAAGAACAACTCGACCGGGTCGTAGCCCGGCTTGCGGTGGATGTCGACCGTGCGGGCGTAATCGGGCGCCAGGTCGTCGTCGAGCCAGAAGTAGTAGCTGAACCAGGCACCCGCATCGGCCACCGCGACCAGTTCCCCGCTGCGGGAATGGTCGAGCCCCGCTTCGGCCAGTGCCTGCCCTTCCAGCACCCTCTCGACACCCTCGGTCCGCTCGAGCAACTCACGGACGCGGGGCACGTCGGCGGAGTCATTGACGTAGACGTGGGCCACCTGGTGATCGGCCACGGCGAAGGCCCTCGAGCCGCCCGGATCGAGTGTTTCCCAGCCCAACGGCTCTCGACGCACGCTCAACAGACCCGCCTCGCGAAGCACCCGGTTCAAGGCGACCGGGCGATCGACGGGGGTGATACCGTATTCGGAGAGCACCACCACGTCGGCCCCGAGTTCTTCGGCGGCGTCGATCACACGCCCCGCCTCGGCATCGACCTGGGTGAGATCCCCTGCGATCGCCGGATCATCCGGGCCCAATCGCTGAAGGTTGTAGTCCAGGTGCGGCAGGTAGGCCAGCGTCAGCGACGGGCGATGCCACTCGAGGATCCGGATCGTGGCGTCGGCAATCCAGCGGCTGCTGGCGATGTTGGCTCCCGGACCCCAGAACCTCATCAACGGAAATACGCCTAATTCCGACTGCAACCGGTCCTTCAAGTCCGCCGGCTGGCTGTAGCTGTCCATCACCTTGCGGCCGTC
>CAUZEQ010000034.1:0-26491 GCA_963578885.1 Planctomycetota bacterium | reverse complement strand
CTGATCCTCAACAGCCATGGCGGCAATGAACTCAAGAGCGTGCTCAGAGAACTCGTCGGCGGCCCGGTGCACCTGTTCCTCTGCGACTGGTTCCGCAGCATCTCGGCCGATGTCCAGGCCGAACTGTTCGACGATCCCGGTGACCATGCCGGTGAAATGGAAACCGCGCTGGCACTGGCCTACTTTCCCGATCTGGTCGCACGCGACCCCGACAGCGGCGAACTGGTCGCCGACCAGGGAGCCGTCCGCGAGACGCGATTCGACGCACTCAACCGAGGCTGGATCTCGATGACACGCCCCTGGCACCTGCTGACAACCAACTCCGGAGTCGGCAACCCGCACCCGGCGACCGCCGAGGCCGGTCGTAAGCTGATGGAGACACTCGTCGAAAGACTCTCCGGATTCCTTGTCGAACTGGCCGATGCCGATCTCGATGAGACCTTTCCCTACCCGACTGACTGACTGACTGACTGACTGACTGACTGACTGACAAAAACAGGCCCACCATGAAGAACCCTCCACTGACGATCGTACTGCTGGCCCTGGCCTCAATCCCGATCTCACCCCACGCCGTGGCCGCCGACAAACTGCCGGCCTTCAACAGCATCCATACCGCCGGCCCCGACTTCGCGGTGCAAGGAGAGTACGTCGGGACCGTCGGCGGCACCTACCCCGTCGGTATCCAGATGATGGCCCTGGGCAACGGCGCGTTCGAAGGGATCGTGCATGGCGGAGGCCTGCCGGGGGCCGGCTGGGATGGCCGCTCACGCTTCTATCTCAAAGGACAACGCGACGGAAAAACGACACGCCTCGAAGGCGTCCACGGCGAGCGGCTGAAGTTCCCCAACCAGAACTTCCAGGCCACGATCCGCGACGGGCAACTCACCGGAAACGCCCTGATGTTTCTCAACCACGCCAGGAAGCCCGCCCTGCGCTGCCGACGAGTGCTGCGTACCGCACCCACGCTGGGAGCCAAGCCTCCCGCCGACGCCGTGGTGCTCTTCGACGGAAGCTCGACCGATCAGTGGATCGACGGGAACATCGTCGACGAGAACCTGCTCGCCGAAGGGGCCCGCAGCAAGCGGACCTTTCGCAACTACCACATGCACTTGGAGTTCCGCACCCCGTTCATGCCGACCGCACGAGGAATGCAAAGAGGCAACAGTGGTGTCTACCTGCAGGAACTGTGGGAGATCCAGGTGATCGATTCGTTTGGCTGGACCACCGAGAACCGCAAGTACGAACGGCTCTCACACGTGGGTCGCTGCGGCGGGATCCACGAGCTGGTGATGCCCGATGTGAACATGTGTCTGCCTCCACTATCGTGGCAGACCTTCGACATCGACCACACCGCCTCCACCGTCGACGACAACGGACGGCAGAAGACCCCGGCGGTGCTCACCATTTTGCACAACGGCGTGGTGATCCACGACCACTACATCGTGCCCCCCACGCCCGCCTCGGCCAATCCGCTGCCTCACCGAAATCACCTCCCCGGACGGCTCTTCCTGCAACAGCACGGCAACCCGGTCCGATACCGCAACATCTGGGTCGTGGAGCGTTAGACATGTCCGAACCAACCGGCGACTTCTCCGACCGCATCGTCGTCGTGACCGGAGCCTCGCAGGGCATCGGTGCGGCCACCGCGCTGGCGTTCGCACAGGCCGGAGCCACCGTCGTCGCCGGCTGCCCGGCACTCGAAGCCGAACAGCACCGCCAGGCGATCGCCGACTGGCGAGAAGCGGCCGGACTGCCCGCCGAACGAGTCGCCCCGGTCACCGCGGACGTGTCACAGGTCGAAGAGGTCACCGAATTCTACGACACCGTCCAAAAGCACTTTGGACGTGTCGACGTGCTGGTCAACAACGCCGGCATCAACCGAGACCACACGCTGGCCAAGATGACCGACGAAGAATGGCGGGCCGTGCTCGCCGTCAACCTCGATGGCACCTTCTTCAACTGCCGCGCCGTACTGCCACTGATCACCGACGGCGGACGTATCATCAATATCTCCTCGATGGTCGCACAGACGGGCAACTTCGGAGTCGCAAACTATGCGGCCAGCAAGGCGGGAGTCCTGGGGCTGACCAAGAGCCTGGCGCTGGAACTTGCTCCGCGAAACATCACCGTCAACGCCGTCTGCCCGGGGTTCATCGACACCGAGATGACTCGAGGGATTCCCGGCGAGGTGCTCGAGAAGTATCTCGAGAGAATCCCGCTGGGGCGGGTCGGTACGGCCGAAGACGTCGCCGCCACCGTGCTGTTCCTGGCCTCGCCGGGTGCCGGATACATGACCGGGCAGAGCCTGGGAGTCAACGGCGGCCTCTACACTGGCGACTGATCCGGTGCACTCGCCTTACCACTGCGGTGAATCGCCATCAGGTCGCTCAACAGCGACAAACCGGTCGCCTCCTTGCCGGCCCCCGCACCCACGATCGTCACAGGGCCCACCAGGTCGGTTTCCAGGGTCACCGCGTTGGTCACTCCGCTCACCGACGCCAGGGGGTCGTCCAGCGACAACGCCACCGGAGCAACCCAGGCGGTCACCCGCCCGTCGATTCGCTCGACCTGACCGATCAGCTTCCATCGCTTGCTCTGGGCCGGGGCCGAGGCCACCTCGTCGGCGTCCAGACCGGTGATGCCCTCACACGACACCGCCTCCACACCCAGCTCGGCCCCCATCACCACGTTGGCCAGGATCACCACCTTGGCCATCACGTCGTACCCCTCGACATCGGCCGTCGGGTCCGCCTCGGCATATCCCAGCTCCTGGGCCGCCGACAACGCCTGCTGGTAGGGACGTCCCTGCTCCATTTCCGAGAGAATGTAGTTGGTGGTTCCGTTGAGAATGCCGCGGACACGGGCAAAGTCGCAGCCGGCCAGGGCCTCGGTCGCCGTCGAGAGCACCGGAGTGCCACTCATCACGGTCCCCTCGAACCGGAACTGTACGCCGCGGGACAAGGCCAGCTCCGAGAGCTCACGCCAGGCCAAGGCCACCGGGCCCTTGTTGGTCGTCACCACGTGAGCACCCGCTTCGAAGGCCGCACGGCAATGCGACATCGCCGGCTCGCCCGTCTCGATGTTGGTGACCGTCACCTCGACCACCGCGTCGGCACCCCCCTGGCGAATCGTCTCCAGGCTGTCCCACTCGCAAACCGCGTCCGCATAACCCGACAGGCAACCCGGTTCGGCTCCACCACGGGCCACCAACTCCAGCAACCGACCCAGGTCCAGGCCGTCGGGGTCCTGGCAGCTGCCGTGGTAGATGTCGGACACGGCCACCACACGTGGCTCATAGCCGAATTGGCTGCTCAGCAGCTCACGCTTCTGGTCGAGGATCTCGATCAGCCCGCGGCCGACTGTTCCCAGGCCGATCAGGGCGAGTTTCTGTACCACGTCACGGTCCCACTGCACCTTCGAAAATGACGCTCAGCAGAATACTCGATCGCGGTACCCGGTGGCAGGGTCCCCACACAGACCCCGCCGGCGAATCCGCCAGAACTCACGGCGACTCACTCCGCAGATCCAATTCCTCCCAAATTCGGCTACAAGAGTGGTACAGGCAACCCGCGCTCACGGCGACTCGAATCGTTCATGCCCAGGCCCATTCTCCACGCAATCGCACTGCTGCTCTTCGCGGCTTTGCCGGCGACCGCCGATGAGCCCGCCTCGACGCACTGGGCGCTGAAACCGGTCTCCCGCCCGGCGGTCCCCGACGTCGACACCCATGGCTGGGCACGTAATCCGATCGACGCCTTCACCTGGCGGGGGCTCTCCCAGGCCAACCTCGCACCCTCACCCCGAGCCAGCGACGCGACGCTGCTCCGCCGCGCACACTTCGACCTGCTGGGGCTACCGCCCGTAGCGGGCATCGAGACCCGTCGGGACCGCTGGCAGAGAGTGATCGACCGCCTGCTGGCCAACCCGCACTACGGCGAACGCTGGGGACGGCACTGGCTGGATGTGGCCCGCTACGCAGACACCAAGGGCTACGTCTTCTTCGAAGATCGCAGCTTCCCCTGGGCGTGGACCTACCGTGACTACGTCGTCGAGTCCTTCAACGACGACCTGCCCTACGACCGCTTCGTCCTTGAACAACTCGCCGCCGACCAACTCGACCTCGACAGCCAGCCCGGCTCACGGGCCGCGATGGGCTTCCTGACGCTCAGCCCGCGGTTCATGAACAACCTGCACGACCAGCTCGATGACCAGATCGACGTCGTGACCCGGGGCCTGATGGGACTGACGGTGACCTGTGCTCGGTGTCACGACCACAAGTACGACCCGATCCCCCAGGCCGACTACTACTCGCTCTATGGAGTCTTCCGCAGCTCCTCGGAACCCATGGTCCCGCCGGAACTGGCTCCGCCCCCCGACACCGCCGAGCACCGGAAGTTCCAGGCCGAACTCGACAAGCGATCCACAGCGATCCGCCAGTTCATCATCAAGACTCACGCCGACATGCAGCTCTCGGCCCGGACACGAGCCTCCGACTACCTGCTGCAGGCCCAGAGAACCCTCGCACAACCGCCCACCGACGACTTTATGCTCCTGGTCGAAGCCGGCGGGCTCAACCCCACACTCGTGCTCCGCTGGCGTGTCTATCTCGAGAAACTCGAAACCGCCGCCGCCGTCGACAACACCCGCGACCCGGTCTGGGCGCCTTGGCAGGCGATGGCCGAGCTCGACGCCCAGGACCCCGATTCCTTCCCCCGCACAATCCCCAGGCTCCTCAAGCGTCTCGCCTCCAACACAGCCCCCGCTTCAGCAGCTGCCGACAAGCCCCCTGGGCTCAACCCCCTGGTGCTGGCGGCGCTAAAGGCCAAGCCACCGGGGTCACTCGGCGAGGCCGCCGCGATCTACGGGCGACTCCTCGGCGAGGTCGAAACCCAGTGGCAGGCCAGTCTCAAGGCGGCTCGCCAGGCCAAGTCCCCCGTGCCCCGACGCTTTGACGACGCCCCCCGTGAACAACTCCGCCTGATCTTTCACGCTGCCGACGCCCCGGCCCGCGTGCCAAAACTCTTCGGCTGGGGCGCGTTGTCGCTGCTGCCGGATCGGCCGGCACAGGATGTCTACAAGAAGCTGCGCAAGAATCTCGAGCAGTGGCTGATCACCGGCAAGCATGCTCCGCCCCGAGCCATGACACTCGCCGAAAACGATACGCCGTACCAGCCGCGCATCTTCCAGCGTGGCAACCCGAACCGGCTCGGCGAAAGAGTACCCCGACGGCTGCCCGTGGCGTTGGTAGCCGCCAGGCGGAACTCATTTCAACTCCGCAGCGGACGCCTCGAACTCGCCCGCGCCATCGCCTCACCCAGCAACCCGCTCACCGCCCGTGTGATGGTCAACCGCGTCTGGCTGCACCACTTCGGTGAAGGACTGGTCCGCACTCCCAGCGATTTCGGGACCCGAGGCGACTCACCCACTCACCCCGAACTGCTCGACTACCTCGCCGACTGGTTCTGCCGGGATGCCGGCTGGTCGATCAAGGCCCTGCACCGCCTGATCATGACCTCGGCCACCTACTGCCAGCAAAGCGACCATCGCCGGGACGCCTTCGCCATCGACCCGCTGAACCGTTTGCTTTGGAGAATGCCGCGGCGGCGACTGAGTTTCGAGGCCATGCGAGACTCTCAGCTTTTCTACGCCGACAGCCTCGACGCCCGGCTCGGCGGTACTCCGCTTGCGGACATGTTCACCGGCAGCGGGCTGTCCACTCGCCGCTCGATCTACGGTCACATCGACCGCATGAATCCGCCGGCGTTGCTACGAACCTTCGACGTGCCCAGCCCCCAGGCCAGCTGCGGTCGTCGTGACGAGACGACCGTGACACCGCAGGCCCTGCACATGATGAATCACGGCACGATCCACGAGTTGGCCAACCGCCTGGCAGCCCGCACCCTGGGAACTCCAGCCCACAGACTTCGGCGGCTCTTTGAGATCGTCTACTCAAGGAACCCGTCTCCCGAAGAGTCCTCGGCCGTATTGGCGTTCCTCGAGACGTTCGGCGGCGACACGCCCGCATCGTGGACCGCCGTGGCCCACACGCTGTTGATGTCCAACGAAGCCCAGTTCATCGATTGAAACAGCCTGCAAACCCATGCATATCCCTCCCATCACGCCCATCACGCCCGGCTCGCAAGGCCTGCTCTCACGCCGCGAGCTGCTCGAGCGGTCCGGCACCGGCCTCGGCATGCTGGGTCTGGCGGCGGTACTGGACCAGGCCGGGGAACTGGGTGCGGCGCCGCGGGCCGTCCCGTCTTCGCCTCGAGATCGCTCGACCCATCCGCTCGCACCGCGATCACCGCACTTCACGCCCAGGGCCACTCGAGTTGTCCACCTGTTCATGAACGGGGGACCGTCGCATGTCGACACATTTGATCCCAAGCCCGAGTTGACCAAGCGGCACGGTCAACCTCTGCCGACCCGCAACCTGCGCACCGAACGCAAGACCGGCGCCGCGATGGGCTCGCCGTTCCGCTTCCGGCCGCACGGCGACTCGGGGCTGCCCGTCAGCGAGCTGTTCGAAAAGACCGCCGGGCACATCGACGACATGTGCATCATCCGCTCGATGCAGGCCGATGTGCCCAACCACGAACCGTCACTGATGCTGATGAACTGCGGCGACGCCCGATTGCCGCGGCCCAGCCTCGGATCCTGGCTGACCTACGGGCTCGGCTCCGAAAACCAGGACCTGCCCGGGTTCCTGGTGCTCTGCCCCGGCGGATACCCGATCTTCGAAACCCGCAACTGGCGCAGTGCCTTTCTGCCAGGTGCCTACCAGGGCACTCACATCGATACCAAGCAGGCCGATGTCAAGAAACTGATCGCCAACATCACCAACAGCCGCCTCTCGCCGACTCGTCAACGGCAGCAGATCGACCTGCTCGGAGAGCTCAACCGCCGACACCGTGACCGACGACCCGGTGACGGGCGATTGGACGCGAGGCTGCAGAGTTTCGAGCTGGCGTTCCGAATGCAGACGGCCGCCACCGACGCCTTCGACATCTCCCAAGAACCCAAGCACATCCAGCAACTCTACGGCGACACGCTGCACGGCCGACAGATGATCATCACGCGGCGACTGATCGAGCGTGGAGTCCGCTGCGTGCAGGTCTGGACCGGAGCCGGCCAGCCGTGGGACAACCACAACGGTCTCAAGAAGAACCACCGCAACCTGGCCCGCTCGTGGGACCAGCCGATCGCGGCCTTCCTGACTGACCTGAAGCAACGCGGCCTGTTCGATTCGACGCTGGTGCTGTGGGGAGGCGAGTTCGGGCGGACTCCGGTCGCCGAGTTCCCCGCACTCAACGGACGAGACCACAACCACTACGGCTTCACCTGCTGGCTGGCCGGAGGAGGCGTGCGGGGCGGGCAGGCCTATGGAGCCACCGACGAATTCGGATTCCGTGCCGTCGAAAACCCGGTCCACGTCCACGACCTGCACGCCACGATGCTGCACCTCTTGGGCTTCGACCACGAACGACTGACCTACCGGTTCGCCGGACGAGACTTCCGGCTCACCGACGTGCACGGAAACGTCGTCCACCAACTGATCGCCTGATAGCAGTTGGGGTCAGAGCTTGAATAGTGAATAGTGGACTGCCCAGACTGCGTACGTTACCCGGTCGGTGATCACTATTCACTATTCAAGCTCTGACCCCAATGCAGCGACGACTGTTGGAGCCGGCCTCACACGTCGCAGAGTGCCACGGCCTGCTGCAGGCCCTTCATGGGATCACCGGTCGGGATGAATTCCTGGCCGACATAACCTGTGTAGCCGGCCGCGAGCAATGCCCGCATGATCGGCGGGTAGTTGATCTCCTGCCGATGGTCCAATTCGCCGCGGCCCGGATTGCCCGCCGTGTGGACATGAGCGATCGAGTCCCCCAACTCCGCGATCCTGCGGATCACATCGCCATCCATGATCTGCACGTGGTAGATGTCAAACAGCAACTTCAGGCTCGGTGAACCGACCCGCTTGATGATCTCCATCACGTAATCCGTGTGGTCGCCCTGGTAACCGGGGTGGCCCTTCATCGGATGTGAGGCGTCCCGCGTGTTGAGCATCTCCAGCGCCAGCGTCACCTTCCGCTTCTCCGCGTAACCAACAATCTTCTTGTAGCCGGCCACGCAGTTTCGAATCCCATCCTCGAGCGAAATGTGATCGCTCTTCTTGTCGTCGGGGTCGATGGCCGAGTAACCGGTGAAGCTGATCACGCAGGGCGTGCCGAACTCGGCAGAGGCGTCGATCGACTTTCGAGTCGCCTCGATCACCAGCTCGTGAAACTTCGGGTTGTTGAACCCGCGGACAAACGGCGGACCGGGTCCGATGTCGATCCCCGCGATCGCACACGTGAGGCCGTGCTTCTTCAAGGTCGGCCAATCAGACGGCGGGCACAACTCGATACTCGGACACCCCAGCCGCCTGGCAACCCCGCACATCGCTTCGGTCGACCACGCCGACTTGAAGCACCAGTGCACGATCGACTGCCGGATACGGCCCTTGAGCTTCAAACCCGCCTCGGCCTCAGACACACATGACGCCCCCCATCCGACTCCGGCCACCGCCAACGCGTCACGACGACTCATACGCCCCTCGTTCATCATCATTTCTCACCCTCCAGCAATTGGGGTCAGAGCTTGAATAGTGAATAGTGGCTGGCGATTGGGAAAGACGCGGAGACTGGGTGGCCTACTATTCACTATTCAAGCTCTGACCCCAAGCGTTGAGGGCGAACAGAAGGCGATGGCGGTCAGGGCGTACACGGCGGCCACGCGGACCAGTTCCGACACAAGGCACTCTTCGTTGACCGTATGAGCCCCCAGTGCGGCCGGCCCGTGCGTGATTGCCGGCACGCCGCCCAATGACACAAACGCATTGCCGTCGTCGACAAACGGCTTGGAGCCCACCGGCAACTCGGCTCCGGACACCCCACTCACCGCCGCCTGGAACGATTCGTAGAGGGGATCCGTCTGGTCGATCTCGTAGGAATCTCGCGACACGCGGAAGTCGGCCTCGATCATCGTCCCGGTCGCGGACGCCACTTCGGCCAGCGTCGCTTCGAACTGCTCCTGGACCGACTCGACCAGGGTCCCCGGCAGCCACCGCCGGGTCCCCTCGAGCATCAGCTGCACCGGTGACTGGTTGAACATCTCACCGGAATGCACCTGCCCGACAAACAGGCTCGCGCGTCCGGCCAGCGGATGAGTCACCTGTTCCAACTCGCGATCGATCGCCGCAAATCGCTCGATCAACCGAGCCCCTGCAGCAATCACGCTCGGCTGTTCAATCCCCCCCAGCACCTCGTGACACGCTTCACCCTGTCTCGAGACACGCACCTGGAACATCGCCTGGCCCCGCCCGACAACCGGGCAGTTGTGGCAGTGGTATTCGGGTAATAGCACTCCGTCGCCGATGAAGCCTTCGGCAATCAGGGCGTTGACCTGGGTCCCGTCGCCCCAGGGTACCTCGTGCAGGTCATGAGCCGTCAGCATCACGCCTCCCGCACTCAGCATCCCGCCGTCTCGCAATACCCGCATCGCCTCGACCGCGGCGGAGATGCCGCCCTTCATGTCCGACACGCCGCTGCCGTACATCACGCCCGCTTCGATTCGAGGCGGGACAAACGGCAGGTGGACGGTGTCGAGGTGTCCGTTGAACTGCAGCACGCGGCCCGGCTGGCCCGAGTGGAAACGTGCGACGACCGCCGGAGACGCCTCGTACCCGGCCACCGGTCGCTCGACCTCAAAACCCTCGTCCGAGAGCAATTCCGCCAGCCGATCGGCGACGTCGGCGGCCGACCGCGTCGGGCTGGGTATGCCGACCAGCACCGTGGCCGTCTCGAGCAGCCGCTCCTCGTCGACCGAATCACGGACCTGCTGAATGATCTCTTCGTTGAGCGTCTCGAGCATCGGAGGGTCGTTCCTGGAAACTTCGACAACACGGCGAGCGCCGATTATGCGGAATTCGAACCGAAAATGTGTTCACAACGGCTGTGATTCCATGGTCGGCAGTCAGATCTGGCCACACACCCCGCGTCGGGGGATTCGAGCGAATTCAGGGCCTCGGGTCGGTTCTGGGAATGCACGCGAATTCTGCCGCGAGAATCCTCTGCTGCAATCGGGTCACGGAACTGCCAAGATGGACGAGCTGTTCGTGATCGAGGCGTGTTCGTGCAGGATCTGTACCTGGGTTTGGCCGTGATGGCGGTGCTGTCGGGCTGTGCCTTCGTGTTGGGCAACCGCCTGGCCGGCGGTCACAGATGGGTCGGCAACGGCCTGGCGATTGCCACGGTGCTGCTGACCCTTTTTTACATCCGCTTCGCCTGGGACGACATTCGCCTGGCCCGGCTGCTGCCGTTTTCCAACCTGGTCATCGTCGGCAACTGGCTACCACTGGCATCGACGTTCCTGGCCGGAGTCGTCTGGCGTCGCATCCGGCACTGGCGTCGCGTGGTGGGTGTTGCGGCCCTGTGGATCGCCGGGGGATACGCCGCCGCGACTCCGTTGTTGGCCAAGCCGCCGGTGTGTGAAGACAACTGGACACCCCGGCGCGAGGCCTGCCTGCAAACCACGTCAGCCACCTGCACCCCCGCCTGTGCGGCCACGCTGCTGTCATTGCACGGGATCCAGGTCACCGAGGGCGAGATGGCCCGCCTGTGCCTGACCACGAGCCGCGGAACCAACTGGGCCGGGCTCTTTCGGGCCCTGAAGCTCAAGACCCACGGCAGCCGCTACGACGTGCGAGTGCTCTCGGGTTCGGCCCGGGACCTGCTCGCCACGCTCCGCACCCCCGCCATCCTCTCGGTCGGGCTCCCGATGCACACCCGGCCCGACTCCTACTACCGAACCAAGTGGGTCTGGAACCCAGGCGAGGAGCACTCGGTGATCCTGCTCGGATTCAGCAAGGACGGTCTGCTGCAAATCATCGATCCCGATGACCGGATCGTCTTTGAGACCTGGCATCGTCGAGACCTGGAGGTCCTGTGGCGAGGGCAGGGGATGACGCTGGTGGAACGTCCCCGCTGAGAGCCCGATGACAGCCCGGCGGCATTGCGATACGATGGCCCGCCACCAAGCCTCGTTTCCTCCCGGAGCCCACTCATGCGGATCGCCTGCCGGTTGCCGCTGCTGCTGACATGGGCCTGCCTGCTCTGCCTCCAGGGGCCCGCATCAGCCCAGGACGCCGACGCAGCCAAGAAGAAAGCCAAGCAGCCGGACTCCACGGACGCCTCCAAGAAGGCGTCGCCCTCGACTGACGACAAGCCGATCTCGGCCGAAGCCATCGCCAGCAAGGCGATGAAGTCGATCGTCGTCGTCCAGTTCGCCGGCCGAGACGGACGTGACAAGGGGCTGGGAACCGGGTTTGTCGTCGATGCCAGCGGGCTGATCGCCACCAACCTGCACGTCATCGGCGAGGCGCGACCGATCACCGTCACCACCTCAGACGGAAAAAAACACAAGGTCACCGCGATCCACGCAACCGAGCGTGCCATGGACCTGGCGATTCTGAAGATAGCAGCCCAGGGCCTGACCCCGCTGCCGCTGGGCGATTCGGACAAGATCCGGCAGGGCCAGCCGATCGTCGCTCTGGGCCACCCGCTGGGCCTGAAGCTGAGCGTCGTCCGCGGCATCGTTTCGGGCACTCGAGACATCGACGGCAAGCCGATGATCCAGCTGGCCGTACCGATCGAGCAGGGCAACAGCGGCGGACCGGCCCTCGACCACCAGGGACGCGTGATCGGCATCCTGACCCTCAAACACCGCCTCACCGAAAACCTTGGCTTCGCCGTCGCCATCAACGCCCTGAAACCCCTGCTCGAGAAACCCAACCCGATCCCGATCAGCCGCTGGCTGACCATCGGAGCCCTCGATGAGGCCGACTGGCGGATCCACCACGGAGCACGCTGGCGGCAACGAGCCGGGCGGATTCATGTCGAGGATCTCGGCAGCGGATTCGGCGGACGCGCGCTGTGTTTTTCGAAGCTCCAGACGCCCAAGGGGACTTACGAGGTCCAGGCCCGGGTCAAGCTGCACGACGACGACGGGGCCGCCGGGCTGATCTTCTGTGCCGATGGCAGCGACCGACACTACGGCTTCTACCCCACCAGCGGACAGATGCGACTGACCCGCTTCGATGGCCCCACCGTCACCTCGTGGGCCATCCTCAAGACGCTGCCGATCCCCGACTACCGACCCGGTGACTGGAACACGCTCAAGGTGCAGGTCACCCCAAAAAAGATCTCCTGCTTCCTCAACGACAAGCTGGTGATCGAGACCAACGACACCCGCTACCGCACTCGCATGGTCGGATTGGCCAAGTTCCGGCACACCCGTGCCGAATTTCGCTCGTTCCAGGTCGCCACAAAGCTACCGCCGGCGGGTCCGACTCAGAAGGCGATCGACACGATCACCGCGCTGGTCAAGAATCTGCCCGGCGAGGGCAGTTTTTCCGGCGAGTTGATCGACAAGCTGGCTCCGCAGGGCCAAGCGGGACCACAGGTGCTGCGTGACCGCGCCCGGCTGCTCGAACAGCAGGCCACGCGGCTGAGAGAATTGGCCAAGCGAGTGCACCATCGACGCGCGGTCGGGGCGCTCGAGGCAGCTCTCAAACAACCCGACGACAAAATCGACCTGCTGCACGCCGCGATGCTGATCGCGTGGCTCGACAACGACGAGGTCGACGTGGACGCCTACCGCAAACAGTTCGACCGCATGGCAGCCAAGCTCCGTAGCAGCCTGCCCGCAAAGGCCAGCACCAAGCAGAAAGCCGCCGCGCTGCACAAGTTCTTCTTCACCGAGCAGGGCTTCCACGGCAGCCGCATCGACTACTACAGCCGCTCAAACAGCTATCTCAACGAGGTGATCGACGACCGCGAGGGGCTGCCGATCTCCCTGGCGGTCGTGTTCATGGAACTGGGACGCCGCATCGGGCTGGCCGTCGAAGGTGTCGGACTGCCCGGCCACTTCGTCGCCCGGGTCCCCGCCGACAAGGGTCCCGGCCAACTGGTCGATATCTTCGACGGAGGCCGCACGATGCCCGCCGACGAGGCTCGACGCAGGATCCTCGAGTCGTACCAGAGCCCGCCCACCGGCGAAGAGGCCAAGAAGGTGGTGGCCCAGTTCCTCGAAGCGGCCAAGCGGAAGACAATCCTGGTCCGCATGCTCGCCAACCTCAGCGGCAGCGCCCGCCAGCGATCCGACGAACCGGCCATCCGTCGCTATGCCGACGTGATTCTCGCCATCGACCCCAGCAACTGGACGCAGCGGGGCATGAGAATCCAGCTGTCGCTGCGGAGCGGGCTGTACGACCAGGCACTGGCTGACATCGACTGGCTGCTCGAACACCAGACCGATGTCATCGATGTGGGCCGCCTGCAGGCACTCCGCCAACAGGTCCAACAGGCCAAGGCGTCGCGACGCTAACGGCTCAGAGCCATCCGTGAGATCCGCCCGAACCGCCCGGCTCCACCCTCCGGAGCCACGTCACCGACCAGGACCGGCAGCCACATCGGCCGGTCGACTCGCTCCTCAGGCAAGCGGTCGATCATCGGCAGGTCACCGGGTGCGTTCTCGGGTCGCAGCTGTTCGACCGGGGCCGGGTAGAGGTAGAGCTTGCGGGCCGAGACCAGCTTGGCCAGCGTCGCAGCCAGTTCCTGGGGAATTCCGTACCACAGCACGATGTTGGGGTCGCTCCGCAACGCCAGTCCCTGGTCCCCGGTCGTCTCGATGAACGGTGCGAAGTCCTTCACCAATTCCGCAAACGACACCTCGTCGCGACGCCGGACGTACTCGACCAGCGCCGCGGGAACCTGGCCGTGCTCGACCAGGGCCAACCACTCCGCTTTGGTGTCCTCGGTATCGTTGACCGACTCGAACGTCTTTTCCTCGGCGTGCCCGTGTTCCTCTTCGAGCATCTGCACCACGCGGCTGTCGGGAGTGGCCGGCCGGCAGCGGTCTCGAGCCCACTCGCGGAGCTCGAAGATCTGCTCCTCCATCGTCACCGACAGCGGCACCGTCTCCTCACGCGAGTTCTCCAGGTCCTTCTGAGTCAATACCCGGCCCTGGTTGTAGCACTCGACCATCGCCGTTATGACAATCTGCTCGATTTCGGCTCCACTGTAACCCTCTGTCTGCCGAGCCAGCTCATCGACGTCGTACTTGTCGGGTTTCCAGCCTCGCTTGGTCAGGTGGATGTCAAAAATCGGCTTCCGTTCGTGGAAGTTCGGCAGGTTGACGAAGAACAGCTCGTCGAACCGGCCGCGGCGGAGCATTTCCGGAGGCAGGCGGTGGATCGAGTTGGCCGTGGCGACGACGAACACCTGCGAGCGATGCTCCTGCATCCAGGTCAGGAACCGACCCAGCAGCCGGGTCATCGTCGTCTCCTGGGCCATCTCGCCGCTGCCCGCGAAGCCCTTGTCGATCTCATCGATCCACAACACCGCCGGAGCAATCGTCTCGACCAGGTTCAGCACGTGCCGCATGTTCTGTTCCGACTGGCCCTGGTCGGCCGCCAGCAGGTTCGACACGTCGAGACGGACCAGCGGAAAACTGAGCAATTCGGCGATGGCGCGTGAAATCAACGACTTGCCGCAACCCTGCACGCCCAGCAGAAACACGCCCTTGGGAGTCGGCACGCCCTGCTCCTGGGCACGCGTGCTGAAGGCATTGGCCCGCTGAGTGATCCATTCCTTGAGCCCCTCGAGGCCGCCGACATCGACCAGGCCCTCGTCGAGGTCATGGAACTCGAGCAGGTCCGAACCCTGCACCAGGTGCTTCTTTTCCGAGACCAGCTGCCGAAACATGTCGTCGTCGACTTCGTCCCGGCCCAGCATGGCCCGCGCCAGCGCCTTGCGACCCTCGCGTGAGGTCAGACCCAGCACCGCCTTCAACAACCGCTCCTCGGAAGCCGAGTCGAACTCCAGCGTCGGCTCACCCATGACCCGGCGATCCGCCTGCACCTCCGCAAACTGCTCACGCATCTCCTCCAGGCCCGGCAACGGCAGCTGCATCGCCACCGCCTCGGTCTGCAGCTCCACCGGGATCTCGCACACCGGACCCAGGAACAACAGCGTCTTGCGATGCTCGGTCAACGTCGGCACCAGGTCCCTCAGCCGACGCACCACCGCCGGATCACCCAGGAACGGATGAAAGTCCTTGAGCAGGAATACGTGCTCGGAGGGATAGGCGACGATGTCGTCGAGAAAGGCGGCGGGGTCCTCGAGCAGACTGCCGTTGGAAATCGCCGGCTGCCAGCCGGTCGTCGACGACCAGCTGACCAGGCCCCGCTCGATCTCAAATGCCAGTTCCGACAACTCGCTCTCCCATCGCTCCTCCTCCCACGTCTTGAGGAACAGCATGGTGTAACGCGACAGAATGCGGGATCGGAGAGTATCGAGAGCTTCTGATGTGCTCATTTCTCTTTTTTCGCCTTGCCGGTCTTTCCGGTTTTTCCGGGTTTACTCGAACCGCCGGACCGCTTCGCCTCACGGCCACCGGGCTCCTCCTTCAACTTCTCGATCAAGGCCTGCAGCTCCTCGTGGAACTTCGTCTTGTTGCGACGCCAACCAGTGAAGTCGGCCAGCACACGCTCGGCCACCTCGGTCGCCTCGGCGTGCTTCCAGCTTCCGCTGAAGAGGTAGCCGTCGAGGTTCAATGTCCACATCAGCGTCACCTTTCGCCCGGTGTGCGTCTTGATTGCCTCCTCGCGACGCTTGACCGAGTCGATCAAGAGATCCATCCAGTCGGCCGACAGCGTCGCCCGGGTGGCACACAGCAGCACCCGGTCCCAGACCCGGAACCCCCGCGCGGCGACCTGGCCGGTCAGACCGTTGTCTTCGGCAGAGCGTCGCGGGTCGAGCCAGCAGCGGACACCGTGCTTCTGCAACGTGTTGTGCAATCGACCGGCAAACGACTCCTCCTCGACACCATAGACGATGAAGAATGTGTCCGAGGCGGCCGCGGGCTCCTCGAGTCCGCCGTACGTCTCAATCCAGTCCTGGCCCACGCCGTTGCCACGCAGGAAGGACGTGGGGATCCGCGGACCGGAACGCTCGAGAGTGTCCAGGCCGATCGAGCCGGGGCCCAGGTGAGTCATCGAGTCCAAGCCGGTGGTCCGCGAGAGATCCACGTCGTTCCAGGTCAACCAGCCGCAGCGAACCCGCTCGAAATTGGCGTGATCCAGATCGGCATGCGAAAAGTTGCCCCCCAACAATTCCGCACCGGCCAGGTCGGTTTCCTGCAAGTCGGCGTCGAGAAAACTGGCGTCGCTGAGCACCGCGTCCGAGAGATCTCCGCCCTGGAGCACCGCCCTGGAGAAATCCGTGCTCTCACCACGTATTCCCTTGAGCATCGCCCGGAACAACCGTGCACCGGAAAAATTCGCCCGGCTGACTTCGGCCCCCGCGAGATCGGCTCGAGTCAGATCCACCCCCGAGAAATTGGCGCCGGTCAGTCTCGAGCGGCCCAGCTTCGCACCCACCATCTGGCTCCGCCTAAGATTCACACCAGCGAGGTCGACTTCCGCGAGATCGGCGTCGACGAGGTCGAGCACCACCTCGGGATTCTTGCGACGCCACGCGGCCACCGCCTTGCGGCCACGCCGGACAACCTCGACCAGTTCTTCGTTCGCCATCGGCGAGTCACTTTGTGAGTCTTCGTGAGACTCTGTTGAAAAAAGGAACTGCTCCATCTTCCATGCCGACACCGACCGGTACAAGCAGCAGATCGCAGTAGCGGGATTCGTGAGGAGTCTCCCAGTCACCCGATTACTCCCAATTACTTCCAATTACCACGCGCCCACTTCAATCAACCATTTCTCGGGTAGCCGAATCGGTGAGAATTCCGACAATCGCACCCCCTGCTGATAGAATCGCTCCATGACACGTCCTCGCTTCGGTGTGCCTGGCAACCGGGTATCGAGTGCCATGGCACTCGTGCTGGCGCTGGGACTGTCGTTCTCGGAGACTCACTCGGCCGACCCGCAACCGGCCGCCGAGGCAGACACCTGGTGGTCACTGCGACCTCTCAGCTCGCCCGTGGTCCCCTCGGCCTCCCACTGGGCCCGGACTCCCGTCGACGCCTTCATCGCCCGCCGGCACCGTCGACTCCGATTGACTCCTTCGGCTCCCGCCGATCATCGCACGCTCGTGCGCCGCGTCACTATCGACCTCACCGGCCTGCCACCGACCCCCGAGCAGGTCGCCGCTTTTGTGGGGGACCGGTCCTGTGACGCCTACCCGAGACTTGTCGAACGACTGCTGCAGAGCCCCCGCTACGGCGAACGCTGGGCCAGGCACTGGCTGGATGTGGTGCACTACGGCGACACGCACGGTTACGACAAGGACAAGCCGCGTCCCCACGCGTGGCCCTACCGCGACTACGTCGTGCGGGCTCTCAACGACGACAAGCCGTTTGATCGCTTCGTGCTCGAACAGGTCGCCGGCGACGTGCTGTTTCCCGACACCGTCGACGGCATCGTCGCCACCGGACTGCTCGCCGCAGGACCCTGGGACTTCATCGGCCACGCCGAGATCCCCGAAACCAAGTTCGATGGCCAGGTCGCCCGAAACCTCGACCGCGACGACATGGTCCGCACCGTGATCAATTCCTTCATCAGCATCACTGTGCAGTGTGCTCGCTGTCACGACCACAAGTTCGACGACGTATCGATGGAGGACTACTACAGCCTGCAGGCGGTCTTCGCGGCCATCGATCGAGCCGACCGGCCGTTCAACCCCGACCCCACCGCCGCCGCGCGCCGCGCCGACCTGGCCCGCCGGCGGCGCCAGGTCGAAACACTCCAGGCCACGCTGCAAAAAGAACTCGATCAACGCGGCGGAGACCGGCTCAAACAGATCCGCGATCAACTCAACGACCCGGCCCAACTCGGCCGTGCCACTCCCCGACGCGCCGAGTTCGGATACCACAGCGCGATCGTCACACGTTCCGACCAGGCCAAGTGGGTCCAGGTCGATCTCGGCTCAAGCCGGCAACTGGCTCATGTGGTAATCGTCGGCTGCCACGACGATTTCAACGGCATCGGAGCAGGATTCGGGTTCCCGCCCCGATTCCGGATCGACATCTCCGACGACGCGACGTTCGCCACCAAAGTCACCTGCCTGCTCGATCACACGCGATCCGATTTCCCCAACCCCGGCACCCGCCCGCTGTCGGTCCCCGCCGGCGACCGCCGGGCCCGCTACATCCGCGTCACCGCCACCCGCTTGGCCACCCGGCAGAACGATTTCATCTTCGCCCTGGCCGAACTCGCCGCACTGGACGCCGACAACAACAACCTCGCGCTGCAGCGACCGGTCAGCTCGCTCGATTCCATCGAAGCTCCAATCCGCTGGACCCGCCGCAACCTCGTCGACGGCTACTATGACAAAGCACAACTCACACCCCTGCTCCTGGCCCGCGTCGTGGAACTCAACCGCGCCTGGACCCGGCTGCGAACACAGCTGCTGACGCCCGCCTTGCTGGAGCGTCGCCGGCAGCTCGCAGGACGACTGCAGTCGATCGTCCAGGCCACCGCCGCCATCCCCAAACCGGCGATGGTCTACGCTGGCACCGTCCACACCGGCAGCGGCAGCTTTCGGGGCACCGGCCACGACAAGGGACGACCCCGGCCGATTTACCTGTTGACCCGCGGCGACATCCGCCAGAAGGGCAAGTTGCTGGGGCCCGGCACGATCGATATCGGAGCCAACCTGCCGACGCGGTTCCGATTGCCCGAGGCACATCACGAGGGGGATAGACGGATTGCACTGGCCCGCTGGCTGGTCGATCGACGCAACCCGCTGACCTGGCGATCGATCGCCAATCGGGTCTGGCAATTCCATTTCGGTCAACCGCTGGTTGCCACCCCCAACGATTTCGGTCGCATGGGCGAAGAGCCCAGCCACCCCGAACTGCTCGACTGGCTCGCCGCGCGACTCCGCGACGGCAACGGCTCGCTCAAGGACCTCCACCGACAGATCCTGCTCAGTGCCACCTATCGCCAGGCATCGACCCACCGTGCCGCCGCGGCACTCAAGGATGGAGACAACCTGTTCCTGTGGCGGATGAACCGGCGGAGGATCGAAGCGGAGGTGATCCGCGACTCGGTGCTCTGCGTCGCCGGACGACTCGACAACCGCATGTACGGACCCGGCTTCCAGGACTTCGTCATCGAAAAACCCCAGCACTCGCCTCACTACCAGTACCACAAGCACGACCACAACGACCCGCGGACACACCGCCGCAGCGTCTACCGCTTCCTGGTCCGCAGCCAGCAGCAGCCCTTCATGACCGTGCTCGACTGCGCCGACCCCTCGAGAATGGTGGCTCGACGCGACGAGACCATTTCGCCTCTGCAGGCCCTGGCCATGCTCAACAATCGCTTCATGACCACGATGTCCAGCCACTTCGCCACACGCATCTCGGCTCGGCATCCCCGCCTCTCTGACCAGGTCAGGCTGGCCGTGCGGCTCGCGCTGTCCCGCGAAGCCGATGACCAGGAAGTGCGACTGCTGAGTGCCTACGCCCGCCGACATGGCCTGCCCAACACTTGCCGGGTCATCCTGAACCTCAACGAATTCATCTTCGTCGAATGACCACCCCCGCCACGACCTCCAGCCCTGCCACTCATCCCGACGCCCCATCGCGCCGAGAGTTTCTCTGGCGATCCGGAGGCGGTCTGGGCGGCATCGCGCTGGCCCACCTGCTCGACAGCCAATCGTCGGCCAGCGGCTCGCAACGCGGTGTGCTCTCCGGAGCACTGCACCACCGGCCGCGTGCCAAGCGAGTGATCCAGCTGTTCATGGCCGGCGCGGCCAGCCACATCGATCTCTTCGACCACAAGCCGGCTCTCGAAAAGCACCACGGGCAGAAGTCGGACTTCGGAGAGCCGGTCGAGGCGTTTCAGAACGGGCTGGGGCCCTGGATGAGATCTCCGTTCTCGTTTCGACCCTACGGCGAATGCGGCAAGATGCTCAGCCACCCGGTCCGAGCACTGGGCCGCTGCGCCGATGACATCGCCTTCATCCACTCGATGGTGGGCAAGACCGGAGTCCACAGCCAGGCCACGCTGCTGCAGGCCACCGGCTTCCAGCGACCCGGGTTCCCCGGGGCAGGGGCCTGGGTCAGTTACGCACTGGGTGCCGAGAGCGAGAACCTGCCCAGCTTCGTCGTGCTGCCCGATCACCGCGGCTTCGCCTCCAATGGACCCAAGAACTGGGACACCGCCTTCCTGCCGGCTCGTTACCAGGGCACCATCATTCGCCCCGGACTCCGCAACCCGATCGCCGACCTGAAGGCCGACCCCGACAGCTTCGTCACGCCCGAAGGAGACCGCGAAGGGCTCGAACTGCTCAAAACCCTCAACCGCAAACACCAGCAACCCGGCGACGGCGATTCGCGGCTCGAGGCGCGGATCCGCAGCTACGAACTCGCCGCACAACTCCAACTCTCTGCACCCGAAGCGCTCGACATCAGCGGCGAACCCAAACATGTGCTCAAGCTCTACGGACTCGATGCCCCACGATCCGGCTTCCCGGCCCAGATCAACGTACCCGAAGAAATCACCTACTTCGGCCGCAAGTGCCTGGTCGCCCGCAGGCTGCTGGAACGAGGTGTCCGGTTCGTGCAGATCTGGTCCGGCTGCGACAACGGGTTCCCCCGACGCAACTGGGACTCGCACGAAGACATCGCTCGAGACCACGGACCGCTGGCCGAAGGGATGGCCGTCGGGACCGCTGGACTGATTGCCGATTTGAAACAAAGAGGACTGCTCGAAGATACCGTCATCCTCTGGACCACCGAGTTCGGACGCATGCCCTCGACACAGGGCACCCGAGGTCGTGACCACAACCCCTATGTCTTTACCAACTGGTTGGCCGGAGGCGGCATCAAGGGCGGCACCAGCTACGGGCCCAGCGACCAGTGGGGCTACAAGCCCGCCGAACGAGACAAGCCCACTCACGTCTACGATGTCCACGCCACAATCCTGCACCTGCTGGGTATCGACCACGAACTGCTTACCGTCCGCCACAACGGCATCGATCGCCGCCTGACCGACGTCCACGGACACGTGATCCACGACATCATCGCCTGACCCCTTCGGCCCATTCGATATGACCCAGCTCTCCAGCCACACCCCGCCGATGCAGAAGCTCACCAGCCTGCTGGCACTCGCTCTGCTCGCCACCTCAGGCTCGGCGACCGCAGCCGACCCGCCGGTCGACTTCAACCGCGAAATCCGCTCGGTACTCTCGCTCCACTGCCTCAAGTGCCACGGCCGCGACACGGGAAACCGCCAGGCCGGGCTCCGCCTCGATCTCCGCACCTCCAGCACCAGCAAACTCGAGAGCGGCCGCACGGCGATTGTCCCGGGCAAGACGGCCAGCAGCTCGCTGATCGCCCGCATCACCAGCGCCGACCTCGATCTCAGGATGCCACCCGCCGACGAGGGGCCCGCACTCTCGGCCGAGCAGATCGCCACCCTCTCGCGCTGGATCAACCAGGGAGCTCCCTACTCACGCCACTGGTCCTTCATCCCGCCGAAGCGTCCCGGCGTACCCGACGCACACGCCCAGTGGACCTCAAACAACTCAATCGACCGCTTCATCCAGGCCACGTTGAAGACCCGGGGCCTGCAGCCGTCACCCAGGGCGGACCGCGAAACGCTGATCCGCCGGCTGAGCCTGGACCTGCGGGGACTGCCGGCCACCGGTCCCGAGATCACTCGTTTCCTGACCGACAGGGCTCCGGGTGCCTGGAACCGGCTCGTCGACCGCTTCCTGGCCGATCCGGCCTACGGAGAACGCTGGGCCCGAGTCTGGCTCGACCTGGCCCGCTATGCCGATTCGCGAGGCTACGGCTCGGACCCACTGCGGCCCAACGCCTGGAGGTTCCGGACTTGGGTCATCGACGCCTTCAACACCAACCAGCCGTTTGACCAGTTCACCACCGACCAACTGGCCGGCGACCTGCTGGCCGACGCCACACTCGAACAGAAAATCGCCACCGCGTTTCACCGCAACACGATGACCAACACCGAGGGGGGGACCGACGACGAGGAGTTCCGCGTGGCTGCGGTCCAGGACCGGGTCGACACCACGCTGCAAGTCTGGATGGGGCTCACATTCGGGTGCGCAAAGTGTCACGACCACAAGTACGACCCGATCACCCAGCTCGAGTACTACCGCCTCTACGACATGTTCAACCAGTCGGCCGACTCGGACCGTGGCGACGAGGCCCCGGTGATCGAAGCACCCACGCCGCAGATGGTCCGCGACGTCGCAACTCTCGACGCCCAAATCGCCACGCTCCAGGCAAAACGCAAGGCACTCGAACCCGGTATCGTCGCCGAAACCAACGACGCCGCCTCACGGCCGGTAATCGGTCGCTTCGTCCGCATTGAACTGCCCAAGCAGAAAGGCACCAAGAAACACCTGTCGTTGGCCGAGGTGCAGGTCTTTTCCGCCGACAGCAATAATCCCGAGAAGCCCGAGAAGCCGGTCAATCTCGCGTTGAAGAAGCCGGCCAAACAGTCGAGTACCGCCTTCGACGGACCGGCCGGCCTGGCAGTCGATGGCAACACCGATGGCGACTACTTCAAGGCCAAGTCGACCACGCATACCGACGGGGAGGCCAGCCCCTGGTGGGAAGTCGACCTCGGTTCCCAGCTGCCGGTCTCCCGCATCCACATCCACAACCGCACCGACGGCGGCTTGTTCTCGCGTCAGGCAGGCCTGGTCATCCGGCTACTCGATGCCCAGAGAAAAACTGTCTGGGAAACCACGCTCAAGGCCAAGCCGACCGCCAACCACCAGCACAACACAAGCCTCCCCGGCCCCCTGGCCCGGCAGGCGGCTCGCCTGGCCGACTCGATCGCAGTGCTCAAAAAGAACCGGCCCAAGTTCCCCACTCTACCCGTGATGCAGGACCTGCCCGCCGAAAAACGCCGCGACACGTTCGTGATGATCCGCGGCAGCTTCCTGCAAAAGGGAAAAAAGGTCACGCCCGAATTCCCCTCCGGATTCCACCCCGCCGGTAACGACGTGCCCAGGACCCGACTGGGAGTCGCCAACTGGATCACCAGCGACCAGAACCCTCTGACGGCACGCGTGGCGGTCAACCGGTTCTGGAGCCAGCTGTTTGGGCGAGGGCTGGTGGCGACCGAGGAGGACTTCGGGACACAGGGCAACCCGCCCACCCACCCGCTGCTGCTCGATTGGCTCGCCACCGAGTTCCTGGCTTCCGACTGGAACGTCAAGTCCCTGCTGCGGACCATTGTCAGCTCCCACACCTACCGGCAATCGGCCCGGGTGACGCCCCGGATGCTGGCGGCTGATCCCACCAACCTCTGGCTCGGGCGAGGCGCGAGGTTCCGGCTCGAGGCCGAGACGATCCGCGACCAGGCACTTTCGATCGCCGGCCTGCTCGATCGCCGGATGGGCGGAGCCAGCGTGTACCCGTTCCAGCCACCGGGCCTCTGGCAGGCGGCCTTCAACGGCCAACGCAAGTGGCCCACCAGCCCCGGATCGCAAAAACACCGTCGAGGACTCTACACCTTCTGGCGCCGCACCGTGCCGTATCCGTCGATGGCCACCTTCGACGCGCCCAGTCGGGAAATCTGCATGCCGCGTCGGATCCGCACCAACACGCCGCTGCAGGCCCTCGTGACACTCAACGACCCGGTCTACGTCGAAATCTCACAGGCACTCGGCCGACGGCTCGTCGCCGAAGGGGGCACAACGCCCGCCTCGCGAGTCTCCTTCGGACTGCGACTGGCCACCGGACAACAGCCCAGCCCCGCCCAACTGCAGGTGCTGGTCGGATTGTTTGAATCCGAACTGTCTCACTACCGAAAGAACACCGAGGCGGCCAAACAACTCGCAACCATGCCCGCCGGAGTCCCTTCGTCGGATGGCGATACCGCGACCATGGCCGCGTGGACCGTCGTCGCCAACGTATTGCTCAACCTCGACCAGACACTCACGAGACCCTAGTCCCCCGCGACCATCTGCCGATCCTCTCCCCTACATCTCTGCCACACCTCCGCCACTCACCAAGCGACATTCCCATGGACCCACGCCAGCACTACCTGCAGACGATCACCCGCCGCCACTTCCTCCGCGACTCACAGGTCGGACTCGGAGCCCTGGCCCTCGGCGGCCTCAGCACCGGTGCCAACGCCGCAGCCACCGCCGACCCCCGCCAACCGCACAGTTCGCCGCTGCCGGGCAAGGCCAAGCACGTGATCTACCTGCACATGGCCGGTTCGCCGCCGCAGCACGAACTGTTCGATTTCAAGCCGGCGTTGCTCAAACACAACATGCAGCCGTGCCCTGATGACCTGTTGGCGGTGCTGCAGAAGGAACGGCTGCCGTTCATCGATCTCAAGGCCCGGCGGCCCAAGCTGTTGGGAACTCCCTACCGCTTTCAGCCTCGAGGCGACAGCGGCCAGATGATCAGCGAACTGCTGCCTCAGCTCTCGCTCCACGCTGACGAGATGGCAATCATCCGCTCGATGCACACCGACCAGTTCAACCACGCCCCGGCCCAGCTGCTGCTTTACACCGGAGCCGCTCGTTTCGGAGGCGCCTCGTTGGGTTCGTGGGCCACCTGGGGACTGGGATCCGAAAATGCCAACCTGCCGGGTTTCGTCGTGCTGATCTCCGGAGGCACCGATCCCAGCGGTGGCAAGAGCCTGTGGGGCAGCGGGTTTCTGCCGTCGGTCTTCCAGGGCGTGCAGTGCCGAAGTGCCGGAGACCCGATCCTGTTCGTCTCAAACCCCAAGGGACTCGATCGCAACGTCCGACGCCGCAGCCTCGACGCGCTCAGAAAACTCAACGAGCTGGAACTCGAACGGATCGGCGACCCGGAAACGCGGACCCGCATCAGCCAGTACGAACTCGCCTTCCGAATGCAGATGTCGGTGCCTCAGGTGATGGACGTCACCCGGGAACCCAAGCACGTCCAGGAATCCTACGGCACCACCCCGGGCAAGGCCTCGTTTGCCAACAACTGCCTGCTGGCCCGGCGGCTGGTCGAGCAGGGGGTCCGCTACGTCCAGCTGTTCGACTGGGGCTGGGACATGCATGGCACGGCCAAGAGCAACGACCTGATCACGGCGATGCCGAAGAAGTGCAAGGAGGTCGACCGGCCGATTGCCGCGCTGCTGAGTGATCTGAAGCAGCGAGGGCTGCTCGATGAGACGCTGGTGATCTGGAGTGGTGAGTTCGGCCGCACGTCACTGAACGAAGAACGCAACGGATCGAAGTTCCTTGGCCGAGACCACCACCCCCACTGCTTCTCGATGTGGATGGCCGGTGGCGGAATCAAGGGCGGGGTGACTCATGGCGAAACCGACGAGCTGGGCTACTTCGTGGCCCGCGACAAGGTCGGAGTCCACGACCTGCAGGCCACGGTGCTGCACCTCTTGGGCTTCGACCCCCACCGGCTCTCGTACCGCTACCAGGGTCTCAATCAGCGACTGATCGGCCCCGAAGGCAACGGCCACGTGATCGGACCGGTCGTGGCCTAGAGGTCAGGTGGGGACAAGCAACTTTCGCTCTTGATGAAAATCGGGATGGTATTGGTCCTCGTAGGAGGAGTCGCCTTTCTCGCCATGTCGGTGATGCTCTCGGGAAACACCGTGGTCGTCGCTGCTGCTGCCAGTTGGGGGTCAGTAGCAGGAACGGCCATTTTCGAATCGGCAACCAGGGAGATCAAACGGCTTAATCAGCGGATTGCAGAGTTGGAATCCCCCGCCGAGTAGTGTTCGGCACAACCCCACGACGGATCATCGTCCATGCAAAAGAAAACCGTTACCGTCCTGGCCATTGGCTGCACCGGTTTCACCGTGATCCTGGTGATTGGTGTCATTGCCATCATCAACCTGGTCCCGAATGTGTTCGAATGGGCTGGGAACCAGATCGAACTCGAACAACAGCGGAAGGCACTCGCCAGAAAATGGCAGGCTCCCAAGGACGACGCGTCACCGGAGACCTTCTTCCCGGCCAAGGTGTCTGGCTACGGACTGATCAAACACGATACCGAAGCGGCGATTCCGGCGCTACGCTTCGACATCCCCGGTTGGCACGCTCGCTACCGCACAGCCGACAGTCGGATCGACGTATTTGTCTACCAGGTGACCGACCTCGAGCGAGAAGCTCTCTTCGGCCGTATCGAGGACTGCTTTGACGACGAGGACAGCGGATCCTGGGGCTTGTTCCGGTCGGGCTATCGCTGCTACTACGCGTCCACTGCTCATCATCAAAACCATCTTTGGTGGATGAAGGGTTGGCTGCTGGTGTTCCGCACCGAGGACTCCGAAGACCGGGAGGATTTTGTCAGGACTTTTCTGGAGACCACGTCGCAGCAGTAGTAAGCTCCCGCATCCTGACACCTGTTCACCACGTTGACTATGCTACTGCCGCGCAATCGAAGCAGAGAACACATCGATGGAAAACAAGAGAACCGACTTGCTTGGCTGGATCGG
>CAUZEQ010000033.1:0-26547 GCA_963578885.1 Planctomycetota bacterium | reverse complement strand
ACCAGCGAGTAGTGCAGCGTGTCGCGTGTTCGCAGCGAGAGCATCACGGCGTAGCCGTCGCCGGTCTGGTCACGGTATTGCCTGGTGCCATCGATCGGGTCCAGCGCGATCGTCCAGGGGGCGTCCTCGGCGAAGAGGTCCAGGTCACCGTTCTCCTCCTCCGCCTCGATCCTCGCCTGCCGGAATAGCGGATCCCGATCCCGCAGGGCTCCGACCAGGATCTCCTGGACACCGATGTCGGCGAGGGTCAGAGCGTCGGTCAGGTGGCTGCCGGAGGTCTTGCCGGGCAGCGAGATGTTGAAGCCGCGGATCTGCCGGGCCAACGCACCCCCCCAGCGCAGCACCTCGGGCATCTCACGCGACAGCGCTGTGGTGAGATGAGTGAGTTCCATCGAGTGCTCTGAGCTGGCGGATCCGGGGTGGCAGACCGAGACTAACGCATTGGGTGCGGTGAGGGAATCGACCCGCTTGGCCGGGTGTGGGGCAGTGAGTAGGATGCCGAAGACGAGAATGAGGGCGGAGGAAATCTATGACCAAGCATGCCATGAGTCGACCTCGGACACGCGGCCTGGCCGTGTCGCTGATCTCACTGATCACGCTGATCCCCTGCAATGGACTGCTGCTGGCCGCTCATCCCCACGCGGCTCCCGGAGTCACCAGCCTGACCAACCCACGTGTCGTCTACCGCAAGAGCTCTGTACACCACGTCGTGTTGCAGGCTGGTGACGTGACCGCGGTGATCGTCGACAACAACGCGGTCACCGGCGGCCCGTTGCTTGCCAATCACCGTGCCGGCTACAACGGCGTCGCTCAACTGACTCACAAGAAGCGCCCCGCCAACATCTTCCGAGCCCCCTACGCGGGTTTGAATTACGAGCACATCCACGACGGCACGCTGGCGGTCTCGGCTGAAAAGTTCGAGCCCAGGGTCTCGCCCCTTGAGCTGCGAATCGTCGATCGCAGGACCGTCGAACTGTACCAGCCACCGACGAAGAACTGGAAGCTGGAGAGTTGTGGTCGCTACCAGCTGCTCGAGGATGGTTCGCTGGAATACACCTTCGAGTGCATTCCACGGGCCAGGACGTTTCGCCAGGGCTACATCGGGCTGTTCTGGGCCAGTTACATCGACAGTCCCAAGGACAAGGCGATCCATTTCCGCGGCCGACGTGTCGAGGCCAAGCAGGGCAGTGACTGGATTCGTTGGCTGTCGCCTGCTCACGGAGTCGCCAGCACCCATCCGCCGGCGGGGGCCCGGTTGCCGAAGGTGGTCGAGGGGTTTCCGCTGACGCTGGTCAATCATCCCTCGCCGTTTGTCTACCGCGCACCGTGGTACTACGGGGTCAGCCACGGGATGTCCCTGGCGCAGGTCTTCCGGGCGCGAGACCGGATCTGGATGGCCCAGTCACCGACCGGCGGTGGCCAGACCAACCCGGCCTGGGACTTCCAGTGGTTTGTCCCCGACTACCGGGTGGGCCAGGCCTACGGGTTCGTGATGCGAATGGTCTACGTGCCGTTTTCGAGCCGCGAGCAGCTCGCCGGCGCGGTCCGGCCTCATCTCGAGGTACTCAACCGGTCGCCCGAGCGTGACCGCCGGCGTGGGACTCGATAAAGGCCATCAGCCGGTCGGCGACATCGATCGAGTTGACTCGGGCCAAGGCCCGCCAGCCGGGCACCGCGTTGACCTCGAGCACCATCCGTGACCCATCGGGCCCGCTGATCAGGTCGATCCCGGCCAGGCAGGTGCCGGTGGCTACGGCGGCGGCCCGGGCCAACTCGATGTCCTCTTCGGCCGGAGTCCACGCCTGGGCCTGGCCCTGTTGTGAGATGTTGGTCCGAAAGTCCTCTCGAGACCATCGCCTCATGCCCCCGATCAACTCACCGTCGAGCAATAGCACCCGGTCGTCGTAGCCGCCGTGATCGATGAAGGACTGCAGGTACAGCACCGAGTCGACTCGTTCGAGCGTGCGGAAGGTCCTCAGGGCCAACTCGGGATCACTGACCCGCACGATCCCTCGGCCCTCGGACCCGAAGATCGGCTTGACCACCACGTCTCCGCCGAGCAATTCGAAGGCCTCCAACGCCGTCTCGGAACTCTCGCAAACCACCGTCGGCGGCACGGGCAGACCGGCCGACTGCAGTCGTGCTGTCGAGAGATACTTGTCGACGGCGCATTCGATGGCGCGGGGGGAATTGAGCACGGTGACGCCGAGTTGTTCGAGGCGGGCCAGGGCGTCCATGCGGAAGACGACCTGTTCGAGTGATCCCGGAGGCATCGTGCGGACGATGACCGCGTCGGCACCGTCGAGTCCGTTCTCGGAGTCGTCGACGGTTTCGTCGACGGATCCGGGGGATCCGGGGGATCCGGTGGCCAGCGACGCAGAGATCCGCGGGAAACGAATTCCCACGCAGTCGTGCCCGCGGAGTGTGGCGGCACGGGTGAGGTCTTTGAGGTACCAGCTGCCGGGATTACTGAGGACGGCGATCCGCACGCTGTGTGTCCAGGACGTGAAAGTGATGTTTTGTCGGGGGGGTCAGACCCCGAAACTCTCGCAGAGGATCTCCGACTCGACGGCGCCAAAACTGTGCACGTGGCCACTGTCGGTATTGATGAAGCGGATCACCGCCGGGCTGAACAGGTGAGGGTCGATGGCGTAGAAGTCGTTTCCGGCGTCGGCGAAGATCTCCAGGAACGGGCGTCCGTGGGCGTTCGAGGCCGACGAGGGGACTCGAGGGCCGATTTCCTCCAGGGACCCGTCGTCTCCGGTGACCCACAACGTGACGGTCGCTCCGTAGAGAATCGCGTCGTTGGTACGGCCGATGCCCTCCAGGTCGTTGGCAGCGACTGGTGGCAGCGGAGCATTGCCGAAGCCCGAGACGACTCGTGAGACGTCGAATTCGAGCTCGTGCAGCTTGTGCAGCGCCGTCTCGACGCTGCGGGCCACAACCTGGACGGTGCCGGCCTGGCTGGCCGTCGGGGCGACCGCCAACAGGGTCTGATCCGGGGGCACCCCGGTTTTTTCGGAGATGGCCACCACCACCGCCTCGCCGGGCAACTTGCCACTCTCGATTACCCCCACGCACACCCCGGGCGATTCGGTTCCGCCGATATCTTCAAAGAGCGGTTCGCGACCGGCGGCGGCCCGCATCGGTCCCGAGCCCATCCCGAAGTAGTCGTCGACGCTCAGTTGCCAGCCGGCGTACTGGCTCCCCAGGCAGGCGGCCACGGGGGCGTCGGTCGAGACCTCGATCGAGGGCCAGTCGGCGGTGGGCAGTCTGCCCGCGGTCATCGCCACGCGGCCTCGATCGGCCAGGCAGAGCCGAGCCAGGGCGAGACCCGCCTCGAGCCCGCCGGGGACATCGACTCCGAAATCGAGCACGACGGCGCCGTTGTCGAGCGTCCGCTCGGATCCGCGGAGTTCGTCGAGCTCGAGGCGGATCGTCTCGGCCAGGCGCCAGGCTCGTTCGTTGAGCAGTCCGCCGGGTTCGGTCACTTCGCCGAATCCTTGTCCGTGGTCTCGACGGTGATGTAGGACGGCAGACCCCGCGGCTGGAATCTCATCCGGATCGGACCCTGGCAACATTCGCATCGCTTGATCTCGTACATCGGGATCGAGCAGATGTCGCACCAGTAGTCGAAGTAGTGCCTGACCGGTTTCTGCTTCGGCCGAGTGCTTTTCTTTCCGGTCTTGCCAGTCTTGCCTGTGGTCTTGCTGAGGGCATCGGGTCGATCGAGCGTGAAGACCATCAGGACCTGGAGGTAGGGCACACCGCGTCGGCGGTAGCCGACCAGGTGCACCGGGCGGTTTCTGAGCCGTTTGTCCTGGTAGAACGCCCGGCCTCTCCAATCGGGCACGATCGGGATCAGCTCACCAGCGGTCGTCTCGAGCACCACCAGCTTGTCGAATTCGGCGTTGCTCTTGACCCCGCGTCGCTTCAGGGCATCGCGGAGCATGACCACTTTGCCGGCGAAGAGCCGTTTTCTGATGGCCGTGGGTGCGGAGGGAGTCTTCGGCGGTTGGGCCTTGCCGCCGGCCTGGGCGGCGGTCGTCTGCGGCGGTGCCACGTGGGCAGCGGCTGCCGAGTCGAGCCCAGTCAGCCCACAGGCGAGCAGCGTCAGGAGGATTCGTGCTGAAGCACTCACGAGCCTATTCCGGGGACCGTCCGATCGCGATGAACCGCAGGTTGACCTTGGCCGCCTTGTTCTTGATCCTGGCGGCGGCGGCGACGTTGAGGATCCAGAAATCGTGATCATCGTCGTGGGTCACCGAGGCGGTCTTGATGGCCTTGGCGGCGGGCAGCATCGAGAAGATGGCCGGGTGGGTGGCTCCGGCCGACTTGGCACTCTTGGCCGACAAGTCGTCGAACCCGAAGATCGGCTTGGGGTCCTGGTCGATCTTGGCGGGCAGTGCCAGCAGGAAGTCGGCCAGTTCGCTGGTCCCCACGTGGTTGCCGTCCTCGGGCTGCTGCCCGTATCTCAGGGTGTAGACACCCGGTTTCAGTTCTTGGCCTCGGAAGTCGGTGTATCCGTTCTTGCCGTGGACCTGGAGCAGCCCGACGAGTTGACCGTTGGTGAAGGGGTATTTGACCGACAGCGACGGCTTGAACTTGTCGCGGATCGCAACGTTCTTGACCAGCCAGACGGTGCAGACGGGTCCCTTGGGGCTGGAGATCTGGTAGCCGGCCGGGTCGATCAGGCTCCCGATCCTGGCAGCGACGCCCTTGGGCACCGCCTTGGTGCGTCCCAGCTTGTGTGCGGGCGCGGCGGCGGTGGCCAGCAGGATCCCCGATGAGATCAGGACGGCGGTCGGAATGAGCAAGGCGGGAAGCGCGGCGCGTTTCATCGCGTGAGGCTCCTTGGTGGTGTGCAGATCCGGTTGGGTGACTCTCATTGTAAACGCTGACCGCACTCCAGTCATCGCTCGCCCTTTATTGGTGGCCGATTGGTGGCCGGTGAGGAATGACAAATGACCAACAGGCGAGATCCGGCCGCCGGGCCGAATGTCGCCTGTGGTGCGGGCCGTGCCTGGCGTCTAGCGACGGAAGGTCGCCAGGAAGGCACTGCGGGTCCCGAAGTCGGTGAACCTCCGGTTGAGTCCCTTGCCCTGGTAGGAGAGCTTGAGGCTGAAGGCAGGGCTGAAGTTCTCGACCTTCGTCAGCGGCTGGTAGTAGACCACCTCGTTGGTGCAGATGCAGTCACTCTGTTTCAGAGCCCGGGTCGTGATCTCGGCGATCTTACCGGCGGTGAACCTGGCCTGCTTGGTCAGGTGGTTGTTCTTGAGCTCGATCGGAACCCGCCGGATCTTGACCACGTTCTTGGTGTAGGTCTTGGCGGTGTCCTTGACGAAGTCGACCAGGGCCGCGTACTGCTCGGGAGTCGCCTTCGAGTCGATCAGGATCACGGCGTTCATCTTGCCGGCTCGCAGCGGGAAGATCCCGTCGTAGCCAATCGTGTTCTCGGCCGTGACGATCACCGCGGCGCCCAGGCCGTCGACGCGGACACCCTTCCACTCGCCGGTGTCGATCTTCCAGGCCATCAGAGCTTCCTTGCCGGCGAGGCCCATTTCGGCGTTGGCGAAGCAGGGTCCGGTGTAGACGGCGCACGTACGTGCTTCGAGGTATTCGCCGGAGATGTTGGCGGCCTGTCCGCTGGTGGCGAATACGAAGACGAGTGCGAGAGCCAGGCTGAGTTGACGCATGTCCGAGATCCTCCAGATCGCCGTTTTCAGGCAGATGGGTGGTCAGTTGATCCCCGATTCTCTCACGGGTTGCCGACCTCGTCAACGTGATGCCGGGGAATTCGCATCCTGCGTCGAAAAACACCCCGCCGAGCCCATTGAGGGGGCCAGGCGGGGTGTTGCGATTTCGGCGGTCAGAGTCGTCCTGTCGAATCGGACCTAGGTGGCCTCGTAACAGCTGCGGGCGGCATCGGTGCAGTGTTCCGCGTCACAGAGCCGGTCATCGGGTCCGTAGATCGTCTGGGTCTTGCCGCACCAGAAGTGACCGTCTCCGGTTGCCTTTTCACCGGGCGGCATGCCGGCGTTTGTGTAGAGCCCCTTGGAGAGGAGCTGTTGGCACCGGGTCGCCGTGTTGTCGAGAACGCTGAGTTCTTCGGTCATGTCGGTCATGGTTTACAGAGCTCCTTCCAGCATATCGGCCGCCGCGAGCACCGCTCGTTTGACAGCCGTCTTGGCCAGTTGCACCTTGTAGCCGTTATCCCTGAGTGGAGTCGCAGCCTGGACGGCGATTTCGCCGGCCCGCGTGGCGGAGACTTCATCGACACTCTGGCCGATCAGGCTCTGGGCGGCTTCATGAGCGACCCAGGGCATCGGGGCCACGTGCCCCATCACGATGCTCGCTTCCCGCACGACGCCTCGATCGAGGTCGATGGTGACCGCCGCGGCGGCCAGGGGCCAGTCGAGCCCTTCCATCTGCAGCACCTCGTAGGTCGAGCTGATCCGCTCTTCGGCCGCCGGCAGGCGGACGTGGGAGATCAACTGGCCGGGCTTGAGGATCGAGACGCCCTGGCTCTCGACATTGGGAGTCACAAAGAAGTGCTCAAGCGGCAACCACTCGCTGGCATCAGGCTCGGGCCCAATCACCCTCACGTCGGCGCCCCAGGCGATCAGAGCCGGAGCGAATCTCGCGGCGCTGACAAACTTGGCAGGCCCCTGGTTGCCCAGGATGGCGTGGTAGCGGTTGTCGCCCTCGGCGACCAGAGATTCTCCGTCTTCGAGTGCCAGCAGCCCGTAGCCGTTGCGATAGAACCAGCAGTTGGGCTGGTGGCAGAGATCTCCACCGAGCGTGCCCATCTGTTGGATCTGGATCGCCCGGACGCCATCGACGACATCAACCAGCGACCGGTAGTTCTCCAGCAGCGGACTCGCGGCGATCTCCTCGAGCGTGGTCAAGGCACCGATTCGGACCCCGCCACCGTCCTGGGTGACACCGTGCATCGATTCGACCTGCTTGATGTCGACGACGCGTTGGGGCTCCTGCAGGTCGTCCTGCAGCAGCGAGATCAGGTCGGTGCCTCCGGCCAACACGGCCGTATTGGCGTCGTGGTCATTCAGCAGATCCAGGGTTTCACTCTCGGTCTGCGGTCGTGCGTATTCAAAAGGTCTCATGCTTGACCTCCTTTCAGAGCCTCGAGGACTCGCTGAGGAGTCAGCGGCTGGACGGGGACGCGGACGCCGGTCGCGTTGGCGACGGCGTTGGAAATCGCGGCCCCGGTGGAGATGACCGGGGGTTCACCCAGTCCCACCACTCCTCTCTCGTACTCGCTGTCAGGCTGGTACATGTGGACGACCAGTTCGCCGATGTCACCGATCCGCGGCAGCTTGTAGTTCTCGAGGTCGGCGTTGATGAACCGCCCGGTGCGATTGTCCATCACGCGTTCTTCGGAGAGTGCGTAGGCGATGCCCATGATCAGGCCGCCGTAGACCTGGCTGCGAGCGGTCAACTCGTCGATGATCAGGCCGCAGTCCTGCACCGCGACCAGCTTGTTGATCCTGACGATCCCGGTCTCGATATCGACCGAGACGTCGGCCATCTGGATGCCGGCGACTCCCGATGAGGTCAGGCCGTCGTTCTTGGGTCCCTGTCCCTGGACTTCCAGGGGCATCGGGCCCAGCAGTCCACAGGCCTGTTTCCAGCTGCAGACGGCTTTTCCGGCCGAGAGAATCTTGCCACCCTTGGCGGTGAGTGAATCGGCCGGCACCTTGTGCTTGGCGGCGACCAGGTCGTAGATCTTCCACAGCGCTTCGAGTCCCGCACGGCGGAGCGGTCCGGAGACGCCGCCGACGGTGATCGATCCCCCGGAGGGGTTGGCCTTGGGATAGGAGTTATTCCCGATGTTGACCTTCACGTCGGCCACGCCCAGTCCGAAGGTCTCGGCCAGGGTGATCGCGATCACGGTCCGGGTCCCGGTCCCCAGGTCCTGGCTGCCCAGGAAGGTTTCGACCGCTCCATCGGGGTGCACCTTGACGGTACAGGTGGTGGCTCCCGCTCGTCCGCCCCAGCGGTGCAGGGCCATGCCCAGACCGCGTTTGACGGCGCCTTTGCCTCCGCCCTTGCCATGAGCGTGCCACTTGGCTTTCCAGTCGATCAGCTTCGCACCGATCTTCATCTCCTCGGCGTAGACATCCGGCTTGGGCGTCTTGTCGAGGTTCTTCATGAAGATGTCGTAGCTGTTGGCTCCCATCTTCGCCGCCAGGTCATCGATGACCGTGGCGGTGACCGCACACAGTTGCGGGTGCGGAGGAGCTCGCCAGGCCCGGTTGGGGCCGGTGTTGGTCGAGATCCCCGTCGCCTTGCGGTTGCGGTTGGGGATCCCGTCGAAGCAGTAGGGGAGTTGTCCCAGTGAGATCGTACTGCCGGCGATGCCGCTGGTGCCCCAGTGGTGGCTGTCCCAGACGGTGATGTTGCCTTCGGCGTCGGCCGCGATCGTCACATCGATGAAGCCGCTGGGACGTGTCCCACCAATCTTCATCTCGGTGGCCCGATCGAGCATCAGCCTCACCGGCTTACCGGCCTTCTTGGAGAGCTGAGCACAGGCCACGCCCCACTGGTCGGCCGCGAACTTCGACCCGAACCCGCCGCCGATGTAGTTGCAGGTGATCGAGACGTTGCTGGCGTCCAGGCCCAACGGGCCGG
The DNA here is from genome assembly GCA_963578885.1 of Planctomycetota bacterium. Classification (GTDB taxonomy): domain Bacteria; phylum Planctomycetota; class Planctomycetia; order Planctomycetales; family Planctomycetaceae; genus UBA8437. The sequence goes on along the minus strand of CAUZEQ010000033.1, from coordinate 17,895 downwards.
CGAACTGGCCGCCGGTACCCGAGACGTTCTGGGTCGAGAGGTGAACGTTGAGCTTGTCCTCACCGTCCCATTCGCAGTGCGAGCCATGAGGCTCCATGCACATGTGCGTGATGGTTGCGATGCCGTAGTAGCCCTTGTGGACGTGCTTGGCGGCCTTCAGTGCTGCGGCCACCTCGCCCTTCTGGTTGTCACCGAGCGGCTTGGTCCGCTTGGCGGTGGTGGCACCCCCCAGGTCTTCCTCGTCGACCCAGTGCGGCTTCGCCTCGTAGGTGACCTTGATCGCCCGCACACCGTCCTCGGCCTGCTCGGGCGTGTCGGCGGCCACCGCGGCGACGATCGTGCCGTCCCAGCGGACTTCCTTGCCGACTCCGTTGAAGACGTGCACGGCGCGGACGCCGGGAGTCTTTTCGGCATCGGCCGTGTCGAGAGTCTTCACGGTCGCGGCCCCGCCCTTGAACGTCAACAGCCGGGCGAACAGCGTGCCGGGGGTGTTGATGTCGGCGGCGTACTTGGCGTGGCCCGAGGCTTTTTCGACGCCATCGATCCGCGTGATGTCACTCCCGATCAGGGAGTTGTCCTTACGTGCTTTCCAGGCAACTTTGCGTTCTGCCATGGTTCACTTCCCCCCCGTTGAGATTTCCAGGGCACAGGCCGTGATGCCCTGGTACGTGCCGCAGCGGCAGATGTTGCCGCCCAAGCCCTTCTGGATGTCACCCAGAGACGCCTTGGGGTTGTGATCGAGGAAGACTCGGGTGGCGACCACGAAGCCAGGAGTGCAGAACCCACACTGCATCGCGTCGTGCTTGACGAATCCGGCGACGACCGCGTCGACTTTCTCGCCCTGCCGCAGAGATTCGACAGTACGAATCTCCTTGCCCTCGCATTCGATCGCCAGCCGGCTGCCGGCCAGGACGGCCTTGCCGTCGATCATCACCGTGTCGGCGCCGTCGGCAGACCGCTCGTCAACCTCCTTGCAACCGGTCAGGTTCAGAGTGTTCCGCAGGACGTGCAGCAGCGTCACCCGCGGCTCGACCTTGACGGTGTGATTCTTGCCATTGACGTTCAGCGTCACGCTGGTAGCGGCCGCGGCGAAGACGTTGGTCTTCAGGTTCGCGGCCGCAGCTTCCTCGGGACCCTGCGTGGCCACCGCCGTGGCGGTAGCCGCTGCAGCCGATCCCTTCAGAAAGTCGCGACGACTGAAGTCCGGCCCGCTGCGATTCTGATCGTTTCGGTCCCACATGGACTTCACTCTCCTCAACAGTTTCCAAACACGGACTCGCTTCCGAGTCTCCTGAAAGTGCTCCGCATCCTACCGATGCGGTTGCCGGGACTCAAACGTGCGGAACAAAAAAGCCAGCCCCGCAAAGCGCTACCGGGATCAGCCGGCCGCTAGCTCGTCGTTGGAGGTGTCGGTAAGGAACATGCAGCCGGGGGCGTGGGTGATGGCGAAGGGGACCCGAGCGGACTCGAGCACAGCTTGCGGGGTGACGCCACAGGCCCAGAAGACCGGGAGTTCGCTCTCCTCGACAGGGACCCGGTCGCCGTAGTCGGGATCGGACAGGTCGTCGATGCCCAGGAGATGAGGCAGGCCGATGTGGATCGGTGAGCCGTGGACGCGGGGGTATTGCGAGGTGATTTCCACGGCTCGCACTACGTCGGAGGGCTTGTACGGTCGCATCGAGACGACCAGCGGACCGGAAAAGGGACCGGCCGGTTCGCAGGCGATCGACGTGCGGTACATCGGCACGTTGGTCTTCCGAGCCAGGTGCCGCACCTCCAGACCCTCACGTAACAACGCCGCCTCGAAGCTGAACGAGCAGCCGATCAGGAACCCGACCAGGTCGTCGCGCCACAGAGCCGTCACGTCGAAGGGCTCGTCGACCAACTCGCCGTGTTCCCACACCCGGTAGCGGGGCAGGTCGGTGCGGATGTCGGCGGTGGGGGCCATCAGAGCGGGGATCGGGATGCCCGGTTCGGTGACGTCCAGCAGAGGACAGGGCTTGGGGTTGCGTTGGCAGAAGAGCTTGAAGTCGTCGGCATGTTCGGCAGGCAGGATGACGAGGTTGGCCTGGGCGAAGCCCGGCGCCAGACCCGCGGTGTGCTCGGTCCAGGCACCCTCGCGGCAGGCTCGCCGGACCTGCTCGGGTGTCAGGAGTTCTGGAGACGGCTCGTGCTGCATTTCGCCAGTCTAGCAGACTGGTTCTGGGGACTGGCTCCGGAGCCCGTGGCGGAGGTGCCTGTCCCGGTTTCGACAAGCCGCTGCTCAGACAGGGGACAGGCACCTCCGCCACGGGCTGCGGAGCCTGTCCCTGAGGTGGATGCTTTCGGTTAGGATATGGCTCGGTGGAGAGAGTAGAGAGTCGGGATGGGAGCGGATTGACGATGGAAGAGCAGTTTCCTCGGAACGGGCGTGTTGAGTGGATTGGCGGAGCGGTCGAGCGGAAGGGCGAGATGGTTTCTCGAGAGGAGTGTTGCCTGGAGCCGGGGGTGGGGATCGACGGTGAGCACCATGCCAGCGGTGGTGAGACCCATCGCGAGGTGACGTTGATCCAGCACGAGCACCTCGGTGCGGTGGCGTCGCTGACGGGCCGGGACTCGGTGGACCCTGCGCTGCTGCGTCGCAACATCGTCGTCAGCGGCATCAACCTGCTGGCGTTGCAGGAGCGGACGTTTCGGCTGGGCGACGTGGTGCTCGAGGGAGCCGGGCCGTGCGTGCCGTGCGAGCGGATGGAGCAGAACCTGGGGGTCGGCGGCTACAACGCCATGCACGGCCACGGAGGCATCTGTGCCCGGGTGGTGTCCGGAGGCACCGTTCGGGTCGGGGACGTCGTCAGCGAGCTGACTCGATAACACGTCCCGTCTCGATCCGCACTTCCTCCAACGGCCGGTCCTGGCCGTCGGTCGCCAGGCGGCCGATCGTCAGCAGCGCTTCCAGGCTCGCGTCATCGGCCGTCTTACCGAAGGCGGTGTACTGTCGATCGAGGTGTGGGGCCCGATCCAGGCAGAGGAAGAGCTGGCTGCCGGCGGAGTTGGGATCGCTGGTGCGAGCCATCGACAACACTCCTGCCTCGTGCAGTTGATCGTTGAACTCGGCGTCGATCGTGTACCCCGGACCTCCGGTGCCGGTCCCCTCTGGGCATCCGACCTGGGCCATGAAACCGGCGATCACGCGGTGGAAGACGATCCCGTCGTAGTAGCCGATGCGGGTCAACCCGATGATGTTCTTGCAGTGGCCCGGAGCGATTTCGGGCCAGAGATCCAGAGTGATCCCGCCGAGTGACGTCTGGAATTCGACCTGGTAGCTGGTCGTTTCGAAATTGACACTCTCGATCGCCTGGTCGACGTCGGCTCGGCGGTTTTCGCTCATCAGGGTCTCGCTTACTGCGGGGTGAGTGGGTGTGAGGGGGGGGCAACGAGGCGTATCGTAGGGGTCCGCCAGCAGGCTCGCCAGTCAAGTTACGACCTCGCGGAGCTGTCGTCTGCGGCCTCCCCGAACCCGCCACCTCCGGGTGTGAGAATCGTCAGCACATCGCCGGGGGCGATGTCGAGTTGGACTTTTCCGCCGAGGTCCACTTCGTCGGACCCGTCGGCGGGTTGGAGCAGGTTGCGTCCGATCTGGCCGGGTTGCCCTCCGTCGAGGCCGAAGGGTGCGGCGGGTCCGCGTCGTTCCGAGAGGATCGAGACGGAGAGTTCTCGGAGGAACTCGATGCGGCGGACGATGCCGTCGCCGCCGGGGAAGCGACCTCCCCCACCGGAACCCACGCGGATCGAAAACTCGTGAACCCGCACCGGATACCTCCGCTCGATCACCTCCACGTCGGTCAGCCGGGTGTTGGTCATGTGGGTGTGCACCGCGTCGGTGCCGCTGGCGTGGGGCGTGGCACCGGCTCCTCCGCAGATCGTCTCGTAGTACCCGAACGTCTCGTCTCCGAAGGTGAGGTTGTTCATGGTCCCCTGGCTGGCGGCCGCCACGCCCAGGGCACCCAGCAGCGTGTCGACCACCCTCTGGCTGGTCTCCACATTGCCTCCCACCACCGCCGCGGAGTGCGACGGATCGGCCTGTTCGGGCGGATTCAGCAGGCACTCGGGCAGGTGGATCGTGACCGGTTCGAGCACGCCGCTGTTGAGCGGTATGTCCTCGTTGATCAGGCAGCGGAAGACATACAGGCAGGCGGCGGTGACGATGGCCCGGTTGGCGTTGAGGTTCGAGTCCATCACTTCGGAGGTGCCGCTGAAGTCGACTTCGGCGGTTTCGCCGGAAATGGCGATCGAGACACAGATCGTCGCCCCGTTATCGAGTTGATCGGTGCGGTGGTAATTGCCGTCGGGAATCGCTCTGAGCGCCAACCTCATCTTCTCGCACGCCGCCCGCTGGATGTGCCCCATGTAGGCCGCGACGACCTCCAGCGAATACCTCTCGACTAACCGCCCCAACTGCACGACTCCGCTGTTGTTGGCCGCGACCTGGGCCGACACATCGGCGAGGTTTTCGGGGACGTTTCGGCTGGGGTGAGTGCCCGATGAGAGCAATTCTCTGAGTTCGTCTTCGCGGGAGACTCCACCGTCGACCAGCCTGAAATTCCTGATCAACACGCCTTCTTCGCCCAGATTCTTCGAAAACGGCGGCATACTGCCCGGGACAATGCCACCGATCTCGGCGTGATGAGCCCGGCTGGCGGTGAAGAACAGCAGGCGGCCGTCGTCGACGTGGTGCACCGGGGTGACGACGGTGACATCCGGCAGGTGCGAGCCGCCGCGGTAGGGATCGTTGGTGACGAACACGTCAGAGGGGGCCATGTCGGGGTTGTCGGCCAGGATCCTCTTGACCGTCTCACTCATCGCACCCAGGTGCACCGGGATATGAGGTGCGTTGACGACCAGGTCACCGCTGGCCGAAAAGATGGCACAGCTGAAGTCGAGCCGTTCCTTGACGTTGGTCGAGAAGCTGGTTTTCTGGAGCGTGAGTCCCATCTGTTCGGCGATCGATGCGAAGAGATTGTTGAAGATCTCGAGCATCACCGGATCGGCTTCGGTCGAAACCTCGGCGACCGCCTGCTCGCTGGCGTCCTGCCGGATCAGCACCTCGTCCCGCTCGGTGATCTCGGCCGAATACCCCGGTTCGATGACGAGTGTCGAAGTCGATTCGCAGAGGATGGCCGGTCCGGCGAAGCGGTCGCCGGGGTGCAGGTCTTCCCGGAGGAAGACGGCGGCCTGGCATTCGCCGCTGTCGAAGATGGCGGGCGTGACGCTGTGGGGCTCGGGCGACCGCTCTACCGCGGCGGAGGACTCCAGCGGGGGATCGGCGGTCGTGCCCACCACCTCGACCCGCGCAGCGGTGACTTCCAACTCGCGTCCCTGGTGGGTGTACCCGTATAGCTGGAGGTGGAGTTCGTGGTAGGCGGCGGCGTAGTCGCCGTCGTCGGGGCAGGGGACCGGGATCGCCGCCTCGATGCCCTGGTAGCGGATTTCCAGAGTCCTGCGTGGTGCCCCAATCCGCTGCTCGGCAATCCCCTCGGCCCTGACCTCCGCCGTCGCACCCGCTTCCAATTCGCTGAAGATCTGCTCGAGGTCATCGAGTGTCGTGGTGTCGAGGGGCCTCAGCACGCTCCGCTGGCCAAATCGCCTCACGTCAGCCAACCCCATCCCGTAGGCACTGAGGATTCCGGCGTAGGGGTGCACCAGCACTTCGCGGATGCCCAGTTCCCGAGCAATCGCGCAGGCGTGCTGGCCACCGGCTCCGCCGAAGGTCACCAGCACGTAATCGGCCGGGTCGTAGCCTCGAGCGACCGAGATGTTCCGGATCGCCCGGACCATGTTGGCCACGGCGATCTGCAGGAATCCTTCGGCGAGTTCCCTGGGTGTGTATCGGCGACCCATGGGCGAGGAGGCGATGCGGTCGCAGAGGGAATCGAGTCGAACGGCGACGGCGTCGGTATCGAGTGGGAAGGGGAAGCGATCGGGGAGGATACGGCCAAGATGCACGTTGAGGTCGGTGACGGTCAGTGGGCCACCCCGCCCGTAACAGGCCGGTCCCGGGTCGGCTCCGGCACTGGTCGGCCCCACGGCCAGCTTGACGCCGTCGAACTCGCAGATGCTGCCCCCGCCGGCGGCGACAGTCTCGATCGCCAGCATCGGCGAGACGATACGGACCCCCGCCTTGGTCGTCTCGAATTCCCGCTCGTAGCTCCCGTCGTACCGCGAAACGTCGGTACTGGTGCCCCCCATGTCGAACCCGATCGATCGCTGGAACCCCGCTCGTTCTGCGACCCGAGAAAACCCGATCACGCCACCGGCGGGGCCCGAGAGAATGCTGTCCTTGCCGACGAAGCGGTCGGCATCAACCAGGCCGCCGGCCGAGGTCATGATTTTCAGCGAACTTGTGCCGAGGGATTCTCGGAGTCGATCGACATACTGGCGGAGGATGGGATTGAGGTAGGCGTCGACGAGTGTCGTGTCGGTGCGGCTGACGATTTTGATCAACGGCGAGAGTCGGCTCGAGCGGCTGATTTCGCGGAACCCCGCCTCGCGGGCCACCCCTTCGACCTGCTCTTCGTGAGAACTGTTGGCAAAGGAATGCAGCAGGCAGATTGCCACCGATTCGATCCCCGCCGTGAGGGCTTCTGCCAGAGCCACGCGGACCGGTTCGAGTTCGGGAGACCTCAGCGGGTTGCCGTCGGCGTCGATCCGCTCATCTACCTCGATCACTCGCTCAAAGAGCGGCTCGGGCTTGTTGATGACGAGATCAAACAGCCGCGGGCGGTCCTGGTTGCCGATCAACGGAATATCGGCGAACCCCCGGGTGGTCACGAGCACCGTGCGGGCACCCTCGCGAGTCAACAAGGCGTTGGTGCCACGGGTCGTGCCCAGCCGGACACTCACCTCGGGAAGCGGATCCCCCAGCCGCAGCCTCAACACTTGACGGATGGCCAGGATGGGAGCCTCTTCGGGTGAAATCAGCTCGTAGCCGACCCCCGGAGCGATCGAATCGGGGAGGGCCTGGTCGAGACTGAAGCGGCCGGTGTCCGTGTCGAAGCTGGTGACGGTCGCCTCGAGCAGCGGTTGGCCGTCGCGGTCCAGGCAGCGAAGCGGATAGCCAACCCAGAAGTCCCGAGGGTCGCCGACTCGAGCGGGATCGACAATCCGGTCGGTCCCCATCCGGTCTGCGACCTGGCCCTTGGTGACGGCCGAACTGAGTACCTTCAGCGGAACCAGCTCGTTTTCCGGCGAACAGCCGATGCAGTCGGTGAAGGTCCCGCCGACGTCGATCCAGAATTCCCACGGCTTCATGGACTCCCTATGTACCGACCCGGCAGCAGGTGCGGCAACCCGCCGGGCAGCCGAGCGGTTGCTCGAGAGAACTCCCAGCGGCATCATGTGCGGATCGGAGACATCAGAGGAGTGAGCGGGCGAGCGGATGAGTACCGAGCGACTGGGTGAGGCGATCCGCAGGCTGAGACTGACCTGTGGGAAGGCGGAATCGGACGCGGTGGCAGCCGTGCCACGGCGATTTCGCACTCTCGTCGATGTGGTGGCCGGAATGGGGAGCCGCACCGCTGAGGGCCCAACCGTGGGTCAATTCGATCGACCCGACGAGTTGGCCGAACTGCCCGTCGAAGTTTTGAAGGAGGCCCTCAAGCAGACCGGCCGGGATCCGCGGCGGGCTACTGCGCTGCAGGGACTGGCCCGCTGGTGGCCACAGGACGATCCCGCGAAAGACTGGTGCAACGACCATCAACGGCGTCGCGAGGAATTGACGGCCGTGAGTGGGGTCGGCCACGAACTGGTCGACCGGATCCTACTGCTGGTCCTGGAAGTCCCGACCATGCCCCTGTCGCGGGCCGCCATCCGGGTCGGGTGCCGGCACGGATGGAACGGACTCGAATCGGAATACGAAGAGTGGCAGCACCTGTACCAGCAGGCCGCGGAAGTGGCCGGCGAATCCCTGTCGGAGACCGATCGGTTGATCAGACAGGTCGGTCAATCTCACTGCGGCCCACGGCCAAAGTGTGACGGCTGCCCGCTCGAATCTCTGCTCCCCGACGCCGGTCCCTACGAGCCGGAGTAGGTGACCCCTCAGACGGCCTGGTATCGTAACCCGTTATGCATACGTGGGTTACGTATCTCTCCATGAGTCGCCCTCACAATCGGCACAACCCTCTACAACGCATCCATCTTGCGCGGTTCGCCTGGTCGGGGGACTCTTTTCATTTTGCCTGACCCTCTGCATGGCGCATATAAGGATGCGGCCATCAGTGCGAGTGCCGCGAGTTGGGGTTCTCTGAGTCAGGAATCGGCCCCTGGGGCCGCGGAGGCGGAACATGTCGACGATAGATCCTCGCTGGGACCTGGCGGTCGTTGGTGGAGACCGGGTTGGTCATGATGTGGCCCACGAGGCGGCATCGCGTGGTGCTCGGGTGGTGCTGGTGATGCCGGGGGCAGGGAATGCTGACCCGGTGGGCAACGACCAGGTGCGGGTCTTGACGGGGATGCCCCGTCTGGTGGGTGCGGGCGAATTGGAGATCGTCTCGTCTCGCGAGTCGTACGCGGTATCGGCCGAGACGGTCGTGATTGGAACCGGGAGTCGTCCGTGGATTCCTGCATCATTTGCGGTGGACCATTCGCTGGTACTGGATTCGGATTCGTTCGAGCGTGCGGCGGGATCGAGTCGTGTGGCGGTGGTAGGTGGCGGGCGGGACGGGTTGCGAGCGGCGACGATGCTGGCGACGACCGGCGTGGAGGTCACTCTGTTTGACCGTCGCCGTCGGCTGTTGGAGGAGTGTGATTCGGAGATGGTGGACCTGGTGGTCGAGGACATCAGCCGATCGGGTATTCGCATGCGTCTGGGCGAGGAGGTCCTGGAGGCGGGGCCGAGTGTTGACGGGGCGGTGCTGGTTTCTGCCCAGAGCGATGTTGAGCGTTTCGACCGCGTGGTGATTGCGGTCGGCCGTACCGGGAACACGGACGCGTTGGGCCTGGAGTCAATCGGGCTGGAGACCGATGAGCGGGGGCGGTTGTGGTGTGACGATCGATTCGGGACGTGGGTTGAGGGAGTCCGCGCGGTCGGTTCGGTGATCGGTCATCCGAGCTGGTTGCGTCATTCCATGGACCAGGGCAGGCGGTTGGCCGTCGACGTGTTGTTTTCGGGCAATTTCGAGCGAGGTCCTGCAGCCGCGGTGACCTCCAGTGGCACTCGACCGGAGATCCTGCAGGCGGGCAGCACGAGTGAGGACCTGATGGCCGGAGGCGTGGACTACGCATCGGGCCGCGCCGGATTTGTCTCCGGTTCGAGTAATTCTCTGAAGCTGCTTTGGACCCGCCGCAGCGGCCGGGTTCTGGGTGCTCACGCGATCGGCCCCGACGTGGCGGCCACGATCGGGCGTGTGGCGGCGGCGATGCGACGCCGCCTGACCGTCGACCGCTTGCTGTCGGCGTGCAGCGAGGACCGGTTGCTTCGCGAAGCGGCGACCGCGACGGCCGCGTTGCCTGTTGAGACCCCTGCGGTCACCGATTCCGCCCCGCGGCCTCATGGCCAGCCGACCGCCTGGCGGATCGACGCGGTCTGATCCGACCCATCGATCGCAGTATCAGCGGGCCCCGGCCTGCTGGAGCACTCGCTTCAAGTCTTCGGGCAGCGGAGCTTCGATCGAGAGTGCTTCGCCGGTGATCGGGTGTTCAAAGGCCAGCGAGTGGGCGTGCAATGCCTGGCGTGGGCTGAGTGGCCAGGGCGGATCGGCGGGCGGTTCGACCAGCAGCCGGCCTTCCCGGTCGCGGCGGATCTCACCCCCGGGTCCATAGAACGGTTCTCCCAGCAGCGGGTGTCCGATCGACGCGAGGTGGACTCGGATCTGGTGCAGGCGTCCGGTCAGCGGCCGCACTTCGACCATCGAGCAGCCTGCCAGTCTCTGCAGCACGGTGTACTCGGTCCGAGCTGCCTTCGGTTCGATCGCATCGGGTGCGGCGGAGATGAGCTGTGAGTCGGGGTTGTTGACCCGTCCCAGCGGCGAGTCGATCGTTCCAGAGTCCTCACAGGGGTGGCCTTCGACGATGGCCAGGTAGGTTTTTTGGACCGTGCGGTCCTGGAAGCTGATCGAGAGTCTGCGGTGCGAGAGGTGGTCTCGGGTTGAGACGAGCACACCGGAGGTGTCTCGATCGAGCCTGTGCACGATGCCGGGTCGCAACAGTCCGGCGACGGAGCCGGTCTGGTCGAGGTACCACTGGAGTCCATTGACGAGAGTATCGGCGCGGTGGCGTGCGGCCGGGTGCATGATCAGTCCGGCCGGCTTGTTGACCGCCACCAGCCACTGGTCCTCGTAGATCACCTCCAGCGGCATCTGCGTCGCTCTCAGCAGCCTGTCGGGCGGCTCGATTAGCCGCACTTCGATCTGTTGACCGGGATAGACTCGTTGCGAGATCCCGGCGGGTTGTCCGTCGACGCGGACGGCTCCGGCGCGGACGAGTCGGTGAATGCGAAACTTCGTGTGGTTTCTGAGTTGCCGTGCGACGACGGCATCGATGCGTCGGCCTCCGAGGTAGTCGGCGACAAGGAAGCGAACTTCTGGTGGGGCTGAGGCTGCGAGCGGGTTTTGGTTCGACATCGCGAATCGCAATGGGCACAATGACTCCGACGTCCGATCATAGCCTGCCACGGGCAAAGGAGTCTCGTGGCGGGAAATCGCGAGTCGGACCGCGCAGGCGTTTGGCAGGTCCAGACCAGATCCAGAACAGATCCAGAGCAGGGGGAGCGACAATGTCGGGAGTCAATCGCAGGGGTTTTCTGGCGGGAGCGGCGGCGGGAGTCGCGACGATCGGTTCGACTCGCCTGCGGGGTGAGTCGAAGAAGGCGGGAGCCAACGAGCGGGTGCGGGTGGGTGTGATTGGAGCCGGAGGCCGCGCGTTATCGTTGAACCGGTCATTTGCCGAGAACGCCAACGCCGAAATCGTCATCATCGCCGACCTCGATCCCCGCCGGTTGCCTCGGGCGGTCGAAGAGGTCTACCGTCGCCAGGGGACCAAGCCGAAGACGACCGGCGACTTCCGTCACCTGATCGACGACAACTCGCTCGATGCCATTGTCGTGGGGACTCCCGACCACTGGCACGCGATTCCCTCGATCATGGCCATGATCGCCGGCAAGGATGTCTACGTCGAGAAGCCCGACAGTCACAACATCGTCGAGGGCATGCGGATGGTCGCGGCGCTCAGGAAGTACAAGCGAGTCTGCCAGATGGGCTCGCAGCATCGTTCGACCAAGCGGATGCAGACGGCGCTCGAGTACATCAAGACCGGGGCCCTGGGCCGCAGCCTGGTGGCGAAGGCCTGGGAGAGTTCACGCCAGGGTGCGATCGGGTTCCCCAAGGACAGCGCGGTCCCGGCGGGCGTGAATTACGACATGTGGTGCGGTTCCGCACCGAAGCGGCCCTTCAACGTCAACCGTTTCCACGGCCGCTGGCGCTGGTTCTACGACTATGGCACCGGCGACCTGGGCAACGACGGCGTGCACCGTCTCGACATGGCCGTCGCCGGTCTGCAGGCGGCGATCGAGGCTCAGAAGGAGGATCCCCTGGGTTTGCCCACGGGCATCTCGGCTAGTGGCGGCAAGTGGTACTTCAACGATTGCCAGGAATTCGCCGACACGCTGCAGGTCAACTACGAGTATTCGGGCCGTCACCCCAGGATCCTGACCTACGAGATGCGGGTCTGGTGTCCGTACCAGTACCTGGGTGAGTCGGAGGGGTCGGCGGTGTTTGGCGAGAAGGGGTACATCGTGCTGGGGAACCGTCGCTGGCGGGCGTATGACCGCAGTGGCCAGGTGGCTGCCGGCGAGGGCGACAGTCACGAGAAGCCTCACGTGCAGAACTTCATCGACTGCATCAAGAGTCGCAAGAAGCCGTATTGTGATCTCGAAACGGTCGGCCATCCGGCCAGCGTGCTGTGCCACGCAGGGAACATCTCGGCGCGGCTGGGCCGCAAGCTGGTGCTGGACACCAAGACCGAGACCTTTGTCGGTGACAAGGAGGCCAACGCGATGCGGGGCCGTCCCGAGTGGCGCAAGCCGTGGGTGCTGCCGGAAGTCTAGCCCGCCTGCGGCGGATTGAAAAAATCAGGCCGGGGAACCGGGCGGCGTCTGACCCCGGACTCCGAGTTTTTCAACGGGCAACGTGCCGGAGTTCCGCTCGAGCTACTGGTCCAACTTGACCGTCGCCTCGAGCTTTTCAAGCCGCTTGAGGACCGCGTCGAGTTTCCTGAGCACGGCGGAGGATTCTCTCTCGTCGGCCTGGTTGGACCGTCTGAGACGGTACTCGAAGCGGGGCTTGTCCTTCTGGCGTTTCTCGGGCTCGGCCGAGGGCTGCCGGGGAGTCACGATGACGCCATCGGGCGAAATCCTGATCGAGCGTGTGAACCGGCCCTTCTTCCCGTTCTTGTCGTTCTTGATAAAACTCTCGATCTGCAGTTCGAATCTCTGTTGGTCCTTGTCGGCGAGGATGCGGATCTTGCGTTCAATCTCCTCGAGAATCACGCTGCCTTCGATCTGAAGCCCGTTCAGTTTTTGCTTGGCTCCGTCGATACTCGTGCCCTGGATGACGATGACTCGCCTGGCCTGTTTCGGCCTGGCCGGGGTGATTTCGATGGTGCTCTTCTTTCCGCCTCGGATGATGGTCAGCTTGATGGGCTTCTGCTGCTTGCCGGCGGCGACGACGGCCCTGGTGAGTCCTTCGAGGCTGCCCAGGGGCTTTCCGTTGACGCCGACCAGGACGTCATAGGGTCTCAGTGCCTTCTGCTCGGCCGCCGGTGATTTCGGAAACACGCTGGCAACCATCAGTCCCTGTTCCTTTGTGAGTCGGAGTTGAGCGCGCACCGCTGGAGGGACGGGTTCGAGTTGGACTCCGATCCAGAGGCCGGGGAGAGCGGATACTCGTGCGACAAGGCCGCTGAGCACGCTCTCGCGATCGACGACGATGTTGACTCGGGGCGTTTTCCCGGATTGCTTCTTTCCAGATTCCTTGCCGTCGGCGACTCTCAGCCGCACGCGGGTCTGGATATTGGAGCGGGCCTTGATGTTCTGGGCCGGCTTCTTGGCCGGCGTGGTTTCTTTCGGAGCGTCCTGGGCGAGGGCCGAGGCGTTGAGTCCGACGAGACACAGCAGGCAGGTGAACAACCGGGTCATGACGTGCTCCTTCTGGAACAAGCGGTGTGCGTGATCAGTGAGATCAGTCAGCCTGCGTGAGTGTACTGTGCTGTGCGCATTCGAGACAAGATGATTGGGTGCCCGAGGGTTGCGTCTTTGAGTCTCACGGATTCCGCGACCGTGGAGAGCAGGCGATCAGTCTCGGGCGAGTTGTCTCAGCACGGTGTGCAGGATGCCGCCGTTGCGGTAGTAGTCGATTTCGACCGGCGTATCGATGCGGCAGGTGACGACGAAGTGCACCACCGAACCATCCTCACGGGTGGCGGTGACTTCGATGGCCTGTTGCGGTTTGAGGTCATCACCGAGGGAGATGTCGTAGGTTTCGGACCCATCGAGGTCGAGCGAATCGCGGCTCTCGCCTTCGCGGAACTGCAGCGGCAGCACGCCCATGCCGACGAGATTCGAGCGGTGGATGCGTTCGTAGCTGGTCGCCAGTACGGCTCGGATCCCCAGCAGGTAGGTTCCCTTGGCGGCCCAGTCGCGGGATGACCCGGTGCCGTATTCGGACCCGGCCAGCACAAGCAGCGGCGTGCCGTCGGCCTGGTACTTGCCGGCCGCCTCGTAGATCGACATCTGCTCACCACTGGGCAGATAGGTACTCATGCCCCCCTCGGTCCCGGGCGCCATGAGGTTTCTGAGCCGAATATTGGCAAACGTGCCTCGGGTCATCACCCGGTCGTTGCCTCGCCGGCTGCCGTAGCTGTTGAAGTCCTCGGGCGGGACTCCGTTTTGTTGCAGGTACAGTCCGGCCGGCGAGTCGGCATTGATGGCTCCGGCCGGTGAGATATGGTCGGTGGTGACGCTGTCGTTGACGCTGACCAGCACGCGGGCTCCGGTGATCGCCTCAATCGGCGGCGGCTCGGTCGGCATATCGACAAAGAACGGCGGTTCCTGCACGTAGGAACTCTCTGCATCCCACTCGAAGACGTCACCGCTGGCTGTCGAGATCGCCTGCCATTCGGGAGGCCCATCGGCGGCGGCGGCGTAGCGGTCGATGTACATCTGTGGTGACATCGAGTTGGCGATGGAGTCGGCGATGTCCTGTTGCGAGGGCCAGATATCGGAGAGCATGACGGGCTGCCCGTCGCTGTCGGTGCCCAGGGGTTCGGTGGTGAGGTCGATGTCGGTGGTGCCGACCAAGGCGTAGGCGACCACCAGCGGCGGGCTGGCCAGGTAGTTCGCCTTGACCCAGGGGCTGATCCGGCCTTCGAAGTTGCGGTTGCCCGAGAGCACTGCGGCGGCGACCAGATTGCCGCTGGTAATCGCCTCGGAGATCGGTTCCGGGATCGGGCCGCTGTTGCCGATGCAGGTGGTGCAGCCGTAGCCGACGGTGTGGAACCCGAGTTGTTCGAGCGGCTTGGTGAGCCCGGCCTGGTCGAGGTAGTCGGTGACGACCCGGCTGCCGGGCGCCAGGCTGGTCTTGACCCACGGCTTGCGGCAAAGGCCCTTGTCGACGGCGTTCTGAGCCAGCAGCCCGGCGGCGATCATCACGCTGGGGTTGCTGGTGTTGGTGCAGCTGGTGATGGCCGCGATCACCACGACTCCGTCGGTGATCGAGGGGGTATCGCCGTTGAGAGTGATCGGGATGGCGGGTGAGGGTTCGGGTTTTTCAAACGTGCCGGCGAGGTCCTTTTTCCACTGGGCCTTCATGTCCTGCAGCGTGATCCGGTCCTGCGGTCGCTTGGGGCCCGCCAGCGAGGGGACGACGGTAGCCACGTCGAGGGAGAGGTTGCTGCTGAATCTGGGCGTGGGTGATTCGGGGGTCCGAAACAGCCCCTGCTCCTTGGTGTAGCGTTCGACCAGGTCGATCGTTTCGGGGCTGCGTCCGGTCCGCTCGAGGTATCTCAGTGTCTCATCATCGACCGGGAAGAAGCCCATCGTCGCTCCGTACTCGGGTGCCATGTTGGCCAGGGTGGCGCGGTCGGCCAGCGACATCGAATCGAGTCCCTCGCCGTGGAATTCGACGAATTTTCCGACCACTCCGTGGGCCCGCAGCATCTGGGTCACGGTGAGCACCAGGTCGGTCGCGGTGGATCCTTCGGGCAGCTGCCCGAACAGCTCGAAGCCGACCACCTCGGGCGTGAGCATGTAGATCGGTTGTCCGAGCATCACCGCTTCGGCCTCGATGCCTCCGACTCCCCAGCCGACGACTCCCAGCCCGTTGATCATCGTGGTGTGGCTGTCGGTCCCCACGAGGCTGTCGGGGTAGGCCACGCCGTCTTCGACCATCACGACCGTGGCGAGGTATTCGAGGTTGACCTGGTGCACGATGCCGGTGGCCGGGGGGATGACCTGGAAATTGTCGAATGCCTGGGCTCCCCAGCGGAGGAACCCATAGCGTTCCCGGTTGCGTTGGAACTCACGCTCGACGTTGTGCGAGAGTGCATCGATGGAGGCGAAGCGGTCGACCTGGACCGAGTGATCGACCACGAGGTCGCAGGGGACCAGGGGGTTGATCTTGCCCGGGTCGCCTCCGATGCGGACCATCGCCGAGCGGAGTGCTGCGAGGTCGACGACGGCGGGGACGCCGGTGAAGTCCTGCAGCACCACGCGACCGGGCTTGAAGGGGATCTCGGCCGGGTTCGTCGACTCGGCACTCCAGCCGGCCAACGCCGTCACGTCGTCGGCGGTGACGACGAACCCGTCGACATTCCGCAGGCAGGCCTCGAGCAGGATGCGGATCGAATACGGCAGGGTGTCGATTTCGCCGAGCCCATCGTCGGCGAGCTTGTTGATCCGATAGTAGCTGACGTCGCCGGCTTTGGTATTGAGCGTGGTGGCGGCGTCGAAGGGGTTGGCCGAGTTCATCTCGAGAGGACTCCTGCAATGTGAGCGTGTGGCCAACCCGAGGTCGGCCGATTATGCTGTCGACCCTTGGGGCTGATCCCGGCATCCCGCGACGCCGTACTCATTGTATGGCTTCACCGGGGCCGGGCAAAGCGGCCCGTGATGGTGGCGAATCGGTGGTGGCCAAGCGAGACCTTTCGGGGAGCGAGCGATGAGCACAGTCGGATCCAGCGGTGGGAGTGTGAGGAGTGGGAGCAGGTGTCTGAGTGTCCTGGCGGTGCTCCTGGCATCGGTATCGACGAGCCCGCTTTCGGCTCAGCAGCAGCAGGCGGTCTCTGAAGATCCCCACCGGCCCGCGGCGATCAGTGTCACGGGCGTCCCGACGCTGGACGCTGGACTTTTCGAGCGACTGCGACGCTATCAGAACGTCCGCAGCGCGTTCTTTTCCGGTTGGTCTCCCGACGGGGACGGCATGCTGGTGCGGACCCGCTTCGGCAACACCGACCAACTGCACCGGGTCCGTGTTCCCGGGGGCGCGCGGCAGCAGTTGACATTTTTCGACGAGCCGACTTCGGGCCGCTTTCTGCCGGGTGAACACGACGGGGCGTTGATGCTGTCGATGAGCCGCGGCGGGAACGAGAACTACCAGGTCTACGTGCTGGGGGCTCACGAGCGGGGCCAGGTCCAGCGGCTGACTGACGGGACATCTCGCAACGTGCTGGGCCCCATCCGCAGCGACGGCCTGTTCGCGATCGTGCACAGCACTCGCAGGAATGGCCGCGACACCGATCTGTACATCGCCGACCCGCACCGGCCCGGCGAGATGACCCTGCTGCTGAAGACGAGCGGGGAGTACTGGCGTGCGATCGACTGGACCCGGGACGGTTCGACCCTGCTGATCAATCACTACGTGTCGATCAACGAGACCTATCCCGCGGTGCTCGACGTGGCCACCGGCAAGAAGACGAGGATCCCGATCCCCGGTGCCCGCCCCGCCGCCCACGGCGCGATGGCCTTCTCACCCGATGGCCAATCGGCCTACATCGCCAGCGACACCAACGGCGAGTTCCGGCAGTTGGCTCGAGTGGACCTGGAGACGATGACCTACGACTTCCTGACCAGCAAGCTGCCGTGGAACGTGACCGAAGTGGCGGTCGAGCCGGGGCTGGGGCTGGTCGCGTTCACGACGAACGAGGATGGAGCGAGCGGGTTGTATCTGCTGGTGGGCCGGACCTATCGCCGCTACGCGGTGCCCCTGGGGCTCGTTGGCGGCCTGGAGTTCTCCCCCGACGGCAACCAGCTCGGCTTCACACTCTCGCGACCCGACGCACCCTCAGACGCCTGGTCGATGCGGTTGCCCGACGGCAAGCTGACCCGTTGGACCAAGAGCGAGGTGGGGGGCCTGGACGAGGATGCGTTCGTGGTGCCCGAGAGGATCCGCTACAAGACCTTCGACGGACGGCAGATTCCCGCCTACGTATTCCGCCCGAGGGGTGCTTCGAAACAGGCTCCCGCGCCGGTGCTGATCCACATTCACGGTGGTCCCGAGAGCCAGTACCGCCCCCGTTTTTCGTCCCTCGACCAGTTCTATCTCAACGAGCTGGGCCTGGCGGTTATCCGTCCCAACGTCCGTGGCTCGGCGGGGTACGGCAAGAGCTACGTGCGGCTGGACAATGGTCTGAAGCGGGAAGACAGCGTCAAGGACATCGGGGCGCTGCTGGATTGGATTGCGACGCAGCCCGAGCTGGATGCGTCGCGGGTGGCCGTCTACGGCGGGTCCTATGGCGGGTACATGGTGCTGGGTTCGCTGGTGCATTTCAGTGATCGGTTGAAGTGCGGAGTCGACATCGTGGGGATTGCCAGTTTCGAGTCGTTCCTGAAGAACACCAAGGCGTACCGTCGCGACCTGCGTCGTGCCGAGT
>CAUZEQ010000032.1:0-26569 GCA_963578885.1 Planctomycetota bacterium | reverse complement strand
GGATCATGGGGACCCGGGCATGAGCGGTGCCCGGGCTGACGGTCACCGGGCCGGTGGCACCGCGGTACCAGTCGACCAGGAACTCCTCGGGAGACAGGTCGTCGGTGATGTTGGCATAGACCGTGCTGCCGGCCAGCCGCTGCCAGCCCAGCCGGGTGTAGACCCTGGCGGCAGCCGGGTTGACCGTTCCCAGGAACAATGCCTCTCCGCCCCCTTCGCGAAACAGGTCTCGCGCTTCGCGGCACAACCGTTCGCCCAGCCCCTGTCGGCGACAGTCCTCGGCCGTGGCCACGCCCCCCAGGCCGCCCAACTCCTCCTGCTCGACCGACACCGTCAACTGGCAGGTCGACACGAGACCCGAGAGTTCAAGGGTCGCCGCCGAGAGGTCCTGTCTCAGGCACCACACCGTGTCCCGATTGCGACCGACCTCGATACCGTTGCCCAGCACCTCGCGGGTCTCTTCGAACGAGGTCTCGAAGATCGCCTCCCAGAACACCGCCAGCTCGTCGGCCAACCCGGCCGACACCGGAGCCCTCTCGATCTCGATCGTCCCCAGGTCGTTCATACCGTCCCCCGCGGCCGCAGGTAGGTCGCCAGCCACTGGTGCATCCGCGAGAAGGCCTTGGGGGGGATCGCGTGACCCTGGCGGTGGTTGTACATTCCCAGCCTGGGACGATCGCCGTACAACCGCCAGGCCGGCAAGGCCGCCTCGAGCAAGGGCCAGGTTCGGTCGCCATCGGACGCCTGCGGAGTCGTGTTCTCGCCGGCGAGGACCAGGAAGGGGCGAGGTGCCGCCAGGGCCAGCAACTGGTGGTGATTCAGAGGAAACGTCTCGTCGTCGATCCCCTTGCCCAGGTACCACGGTGCGTTCCAGTTGGTAAACCGGAACCCCACCCCACCTTCACTGGCCACCGACGCGGCAATGCGTTCATCGAAGGCGGCCAGGTACAGGGTTTCCTTGCCTCCGAGTGAGTGTCCCATCGCCCCGATCCGCCCGGCATCAACCTCGGGCAAACCCGCCAGGATGTCGACGGCCCGCTGCGAGTCGTAGAGCATCTTGTGCATGCCCAGGGTGCCGGGATGCCGGCCCCGGAACCGGTCCACCGCCTCGGTGTACCTGGCCACGTTCTGCCACAGGTAGTTCCTCGGGCAGATCACCACGAAACCCCGCTCGGCCAACTGCAGGCCCAGTTGCTGCACCGGCGGCCCCTTGACTCCGGCAATCTGTTCGATCGTATCGCGGGTGGTCTGGTGCAACGCGACAACCGCAGGTCGCGGCCCGTGGATGTCGTTCGAGGTCACGGGAAACAGCAGGTACGCCTCGACCCTCTGCCCCTGCTCCGCCTCGTAACGGATCAACTGCCGCGTCACCCGCTTCAGCTTGTCCTCCCGCAACACCTCGAAGCCGGCCGAAATCGGTCGTTCGGGCATCGGGCCCAGGAACTTCATCCAGGCGGCTCGCAGCGTCTGCCGATGCCGAGTCCACTCGCGACGTGTCGTCACCTGCGTGTCACCGGGCCCCTGCAGCACATCGGCCAATCGTCTCAGCTTGTCCCGCGGCACCTTGGCCGGAGCCCGGGTGACTTCACCGAGCCACGCCACGTCGCCGGCCGCCTTCGACAATCGCTTCTGGCTCATGCCACTTCCTCGCTCCGGTGAGACACACCGCCTGCCGCCAACTATAATCCGGTCTCAGAACTCCCGATGCCACCAACCGGCCACCGGAATGTCGAGCACACCTGGCCCAGCGAACGATCCGGACCCCGCGTCCCCCCTGATCAAGGGTCAGTTCCTGATCGCGGGCAAGCAGATGCGCGATCCGAACTTCTACCGATCGGTGGTGCTGATGGTCGAGCACGGTGAGTCGGGTTCGATGGGGCTGGTCGTCAATCGACCGTCGAACGTCTCGGTCGCCCGTGCGCTGTCCGAGCACTTTGATCTGCCCGAGTCTGACCAGTTGGTCTACGTGGGTGGTCCGGTGGAACCGGCGGCGCTATTCGTGTTGCACAGTGCCGGGGAATTCGAGGCCGAGGCATCCGACGTGGTGCCCGGCATCTTCGTCGGCAGCAGTCCCGACGTGTTTGAACGGGTGATCGAGCAGGTTGTCGGCGGCAGCGATGACCTGGAATTCCGGGTCTTCGCCGGCTGTGCCGGATGGGGACCGGGGCAACTCGAAGGCGAACTCGAACACGGCGACTGGCACATTCTGCCGGCGGTGGCACCCGAGATCCTGCCCGGAGATCCCTACACGCTGTGGGACGAACTGGTCGAACGCATCCACAAAACCAATCGGACGATTCCGCCGACACCGGGCAACCCCGAGTGGAATTGAACGTCGCGGAGACGATCGGGGCGAGACCATGACCGGGATCGTTGAAATCACCGACTCCGGCCGAGGCGCTGTCGCTCGCGTTGCCGTCGATCGCGGCTTCAATTGCTGCTCGTTCGCAGTCGACGGCCACGAGTTGCTCGACTCGGTGCCCGGATTCGCCCAGGGCGAAGGTCGCCCGAGCGGACACGGGATCCCGATCCTGTTTCCGTTCCCCAACCGGATCCGAGATGGTCGGTTTTCATGGAACGGCAGGTCCTACCAGCTCCCACCCCCAATCGCACCCGACGATGGGAACGGCAACGCCATTCACGGCTTCTGTCTCGATCGACCCTGGCGAGTGATCTCGCAGGACACCTCCAGCGTCACCGGTGAGTTCCAACTCTCTCGCGACGCGGCCGACCGGCGACCCCTGTGGCCCAGTGACGCCCGCATCAGGGTCGCCTACCGCCTCGAAGATAACCGGCTCCTGGCCGATGTCACGATCGACAATCCCGACATGGAAGACCTGCCATTTGGGTTCGGGACGCATCCCTACTTCCGTCTGCCGCTGGGTTCCGGTGGCACCGCCCTGGATTGCCGGGTGCATGTCCCGGCTCACCGGCAGTGGGAACTGGACGCCTGCCTGCCCACCGGTCGCCTGCTGCCCCTGGACGCGTCGTGTGACCTGCGGCACGGCGGCCGTTTCGGTGACATGCAACTCGATCACGTCCTGACCTCGATCGCCGACATCAACCTTCAGCCGTTGGCGGTGCTCGAGATGAGCGTTGGCGATCCGGGTGCCCGACGACGTCTGACCCAACGCTGCGACGGGGGCGTATTCCGTGAGATCGTTGTCTACACACCTCCGGGCCGCGACGCGGTCTGCCTCGAGCCCTACACCTGTGTCACCGACGCCATCAATCTCGACCCGGCAGGAACCACATCCGGCTGGCAGGTCCTGGCAGCCGGACAGAAATGGGAAACCCGGATCGAGCTGTTCACCGGTCCCCTCGAGGTCGACAGGCTGTTAGACTGAACTGCTTTCCCCCCCAACCCGTTCCCTCGGTTTTGACGAGAGTCTCGCCATGACCCGCCCTTCATCACATCAGCTGCTCGCAAGTTTTTTCGCTACGTTCGCGACGGTCGTGGCGGCCTCCGCATTGCCGGCCCAGGCACCGGCCGCAGCGAAATCGACCCAGGAGAACCGCTCGCTGATCCAGAAGTTGCTCGAGCGAGTCGAGACACTCGAGGTGGAACTTAAGAAGCTGCGCGAAACGGGCAAGACGGTGGTCCCGGTCGACCCGGCCAAGCAGCGTGTGGTGGCGATGGTCGAATCCTCGTTCCTGGGTGCCCCCTACTACCGCACCACGGGCAACAGGTTCCTCGCCGCCAAGCTGGTCCTGGTCAATCTCACCGGAAAACCCCTGAAACTCTCACGCGACGACGCCAAGCTGAGCGTCGATGGCAAGCTGCACTCGATGCCCACCAAGCTGCCTTCGACGATGAGATCGGCATCGTTCCAGATCGGCAACCAGAGTTTCCAGTTGAGTGCGTTGAAGCGGCTGGGGGAACTCAACCTGCCCAGCGGAGGCAGCGGCTCGACCTGGGTGGTCTTTCCCGAACTGCCCCAGGGACCTCGCGTCCCGAAGCTCAAACTGCAACTGGGCGTCGGCAGCGGCTCGGTCACGATCGATCTGAATGCTCGAGCCCGCGCCAGGCTGGCGATGACCACCCGCCGCATCGGACCCCGCGGCAGCCTCGGCCTGCTGACCATCGCCGGACCGCTCGACACGATCAACATCGCCGCTCTCGTCGACCAGCTCGACACCCTGGCGACCGCCGGAGTCGTCCGCTCGGTGATCCGATTCACCGACAAGGCACCGCCGATCGAATCCAGGATCCTGGGTTGGCTCAACCAGGCCGCATCACTGGCCGGACGTGGTACCGCCTCGCGCAGCACCCCCTTCCCGACAATTCCCGCCGTGATCCGCGAATTGCACCTCGCGGAGATCCCCAACCAGCGATCCAACAAGGTCAACAGTCCCGGCGACAGGCCGGTTCCGATCAACCAGGTCATGCTGAACCTGCAGTCGGTATCCCAGGACCCCTTCGGCAACCAGGCCCGCGTGCACAAGACGGTCGAGCAGGCGGTGACGGCCGCCCTGGCCACCGCCTACCGCGTGCTGCCTCGAGCCGAGTTGCTCGAGGAGATCCAGCGGGGCGACCTGCTGACCCGGCCGGCGGCGCTGGCCTGTGGTGGAGGCCGGTTGCGGACCGAGGACCTTCCGTTGCTGCTGTCGTTGACCGCAGACGACTCACTGGCCATCGCCCACGCCGCGATCGTCAGCCTGCGGCACTTCGGCGAACCCGCTGCGATCAGCCGGCTCAAGAGCCTGGCCCTCCGCAACCAGCCTCCGCTCTCGAGTACCGCGTCGGAGAGCCTGGCGGCGTCGCGGTATCCCGCAGCCCACGTGACGCTGCTGGCGATGCTCAGCGATGCCGATGCCAAGGCCCGCAAGAACATCGTCGGCACCATGGCGAAGTATCCTCGACCCGCCTTTGCCGATGCCATTCATGGGTTCGCCACCAACGCCGACCCCGAACTGTCGCTGGTCGCCATGAGGGCACTGGCTGAAATCGGACACCCCGGCCTGATCAAGGTGCTCAAGCAGGCACTCGAGGGCACTCATCCGCAGCGACGCAATGTCGCGCTGACTCTCCTCGCCTCGAGGTCCGATCGACCCAGCCAGCAACTGGCCGTCGAGCACGTGCTCAAGAGACTCGAATCGGCGCCGCCCGATGCCACCATGAACTCGCTGCTGGTTCGGACTCGCGAGCCGCGAGCCATCCCGCTGCTGCTCAAGCACCTGGCCAACTCGCCGGCCAACCGGGCCGCTGTGATCAACACCCTGATCCAGATCGGCGATCAGGACATCGCCCCCACGCTGCTGGAACACTATCCCAAGCTCTCAAACAGCGAACGAGCCGCGGTGCTGCGAGCGGTCGGACGAATTGACATCAAGACCTTCCGCAAGCTCGCACCCGACGCACTCGCCTCCAACAACAGCTCGCTGGTCAACGCCGCCTGCGAAACACTCACACAGGATGCCTCGCCCGAAGCCGTCGCCATGCTCATCAAGGCGTTCAATTCCACGAGCTCATCAAACACGTGGAACTACACTGCCAACGCGCTGGCCGGCGTCGGGACCTCCGATGCCCGCAAGGCACTCGAAGCAGCACGCTCTGACAAGAACAACAACAAGAGAAACTACGCCGTCAGTGCGCTCAGGAACCTGCTGCAGCGGTCCCCCGGCTACCAGTACATCTCGATGGGACGGCACTACTCACAGCAACTCGACTGGAAACAGGCGCTCGCCCAATACAACCTCGCCGTCAAGATCGACCCCAGGCTCTCGGCCGCGTACGCCGGCCGCGGCAACGCACGGCTGCAACTGAAAGGGCACAAGCTCGAAGAGGTCCGCAAGGACTTCCTCAAGGCCGTCGAACTCGACCCGTTCAACTCGCAGGCCATGACCGGCATGGCCATCGTCCTGCTCCGCGAAGGAAAACTCGACGCCGGGCTGAAGTACGCCGAAGACTCCCAGAAGAAGGTCGTCTCCAATAGCTCCTCGGTCCGACGCATGTACGCCTACAACCTCGCCTGCGTCTACAGCCGGGCCGTGGAGATGATCAACAGCAACAAGGCCATCGCCGATCGAAACAACCGGATCGCCTCCTGCCGCAAGAAGGCTCTGGCTCAACTCGAACTGGCCGTCAAATACGGATGGCGCGACAAGGCCTGGCTCAACAAGGACCCCGACCTGAAAGCCGTGCGGGCATTCCCCGAGTTCAAGAAGATCTTCGGACCGGCACCAGCCAAGGCCACCGCGAAACCGGCCGCCAAGACTGCAACCGAGCGCGACGATCCCGCGGCAGCGAAGCCCGCTGCCAAGAAGGCGGTCAAGAAAGCCGTCAAGAAGGCGGCCAGGCCCGCCGCCAAGAAGGCTGTTCGGCCCAAGGCAAGGGTTCCGATGCGTGCGGTGCCCAAGGCGGCTCCGAAAGCCATCAGACGGCAGAGGGGCTGAGCAGCGAAATGGTCTACCTGGATCGGATCTACACCCGCGGTGGCGATGCGGGCGAGACGTCGCTGGGTGACGGCAGCCGGGTTCTCAAGACCAGCCCGAGGATCGTCGCCTACGGAGCCGTCGACGAACTCAACGCCACGATCGGGATCGCTCGAACCCTGGCCGATGAAGACGTCGGCAAGAGCCTCGCCGAGATCCAGAACACTCTCTTCGATGTCGGTGCCGACCTGTGCGTGCCCGAGTCGAGTGAGTCCGAGTCGTCCTCGTTGCGGGTCGTTCCCGAACAGGTCTCGGCACTCGAATCCACCATCGACACCTTCACCGAACGGCTCGAACCTCTGAAGAGCTTCGTGCTGCCCGGCGGTTCTCCGGCCGCCGCTGCACTGCACCAGGCGAGAACCGTTTGCCGCCGCAGCGAGATCGAGGTGCTGCGACTGGCCGAAACGCAGGCCGTCAACCAGCAAGTGCTCGTCTACCTCAACCGGCTCTCCGACCTGCTGTTCGTCCTGGCCCGAGCCGCCAACGACGATGGACACGACGATATGCTCTGGGTCCCCGGCCAGGGAGCCGCCTGAACCCGCCCGAACCCGTGCGACAGGACACCAGCCGCTCATGCAACGACGCTCCTTCACCAAGCTGCTGGCCCTGGGTGCCGGCGGTCAGTTGATCGGCGAGGCCGAGGCCGAGGCTGCCAACAAGGCTGCCAACAAGGCGGCAAACAAGGCGGCAAACAAGGATGGCAACAGGGATGGCAAGCCGGTGCCCGGCAAGGAATCGACCGGCTGGAGGACATCGGACCGGCCCGATGCGGTGGTCGTCGAAGACTTCATCGAGTTGTCCAAGCGGAAACTGCCCGGGGCGACGTGGGAATACATCACGACCGGTTCGGAGGACCAGGTCACGCTGGCCGAGAACATCAACGCGTTCCGCCGCATCGGGCTCCTGCCACCGGTGCTCCACGGAGTCGGCAGCACAAAGCTCGCGACCACCGTGCTGGGCCAGAAGATCGACATGCCGGTGATGCTGGCTCCGGTAGCGGGCTTGAGGATGTTTCATCCCGACGGTGCGCCGGGTTCGGCCCGGGCCGCTCACAAGGCAGGCACGATCTGTGCCGTCAGCAGCAGTTGTCACAACAGTGCCGAGGAGGTGGCCGAGGCCAGTCCCGGGCCGAAGTGGTTTCAGATCTACATGCCCCGGGACAAGGGTGTTGCCAGGTCGCTGGTCCGGCGGGTCGAAGCGGCCGGGTACAAGGCGCTGGTCATCACGGTCGATCTCGGAGAACGCAAGGACGCCGATCGCCGCAACCTCTTCAGTGTCCCCCGCAAGATCCTGCTCAAGCACCTCCGGGACATTGGACACACCCTGCCCGATTCGATCAGCACCGCCGATCTCGAGGCGTTCAATCTCGGGGCCTGGCGACTGTCGATGTCGTGGGACATCCTCGACTGGCTGCGGGGTATCACCAAGCTGCCGCTGGTGGTCAAGGGAGTGCTGACCGCCAGCGACGCACGGCGGGCGGTCGCCGAGGGTGCCGACGCGATCGTCGTCAGCAACCACGGCGGACGACGGCTCGATGGCATGCCCGCCACGATCGACCGCATGCAACAGGTGGCCGAGGTCGTCGATGACAAGGCCGAGTTGTTGCTGGACAGTGGAGTGCGTCGAGGCACCGATGTGCTCAAGGCGCTGGCGCTGGGAGCCCGAGCGGTGCTGGTCGGGCGACCGCAGGCCTGGAGCCTCGCGGCCTCGGGCGAAGCGGGCGTCAGCCAGATGCTGGGGTTCTTCAAGGAAGAACTCGAAAACGCCATGATCTCCTGCGGCTGCAAAAACATCTCAGACATCACCACCGAGCTGCTCGCCAATGCCCCCCTGCTGGACCAGCCCGATGCGTGACACGCGGATCACGTTGCTGCTGACCGCCGCCTGCCTGGTGATCGCCTCGGATCTCCACGCCCAGGAGTGGACTCGATTCCGAGGCCCCAACGGGTCCGGCATCAGTACCACCCGCGGCATCCCCTCGACCTGGAAACCCGACTCGTATCTCTACCAGGCCAAGCTCCCCGGCAGCGGACTCTCGTCTCCGGTCGCCTGGGGCGAGAAGGTCTTTCTGACTTCCGCCGACACCGACGCCGGCCGCCGACACCTGCTGTGTCTCTCGCTGTCCGACGGCAAACAGCTCTGGAAACGAGCCGAACCGTTCACCAGCTACAGGAAGAACCGCCAGAACACGTTCGCCTCGGCCACACCCGCCGTCGATGCCACGCAGGTCTACACGATCTGGCAGTCCGCGACCGAATCGGCGCTGCTGGCCTACCGCCACGACGGCACTCCTTCGTGGCGGGTTCCGCTGGGCGCCTTCAAGGGCGGACACGGCCCGGCCTCCTCGCCAATCGTCCACGAAGGCACCGTCTATCTCTGCAACGACCACGAAGGACCCAGCTTCCTGATGGCCGTCGACGCCGCCACCGGATCGGTCAAGTGGAAGGTGCCCCGCAGCGGCAAGCGAGCCTGCTACTCGACTCCCTGCGTCTTCAACCGGCCCGGTCACGGCACCGAGATCATTTTTGTCCACTCCTACCAGGGCATCTGGGGCGTGGCAGCCGACTCGGGGACCAGGAACTGGGAAATCGATGTCTTCGGGACCTTCAAACAGCGGGCCATCGCGTCGCCGATCATCGCCGGAGACCTCGTGATCGGTTCCAGCGGATTCACCACCGCCAGGAAGAACATCGTCGCCGTCCGACCGGGCAAAAAGGTTGGCGAGGTGTCCGAGGCGTTTCGCGTGTCGCAGTCGGTGCCGCACATCCCCACGCCGCTGGTCTACCAGGACCACATGTACCTCTGGGCCGACATCGGCATCGTCTCGTGCGTGTCGATGAAGACTGGCCGCAGCGTCTGGCGCGAGCGGATCGGCGGCAAGTTCTTCGGATCGCCGATCTGCGTCGATGGTCGGCTGTTTGCCATCGACTCCCAGGGCGTTGTCGTCGTCGTGGCGGCGAGTCCCGAGTACAAGCTGTTGGGCAAGAACCCCCTGGGTGAGACGTCGAGGTCGACCCCGGCCGTTTCAGGCGGGAAACTGCTGCTGAGAACCGATTCGAGGTTGATCGCCGTCGGTTCCGAATAGCAGCAGAGGAAAGACAAACGCAGACCGCTTCCATCGCGATTGACCGGTCTCATGGGGCGGCACTATTCTGGAGTTTCACCTCTGGTGACCGGAGTCCCTCTGATGACCAATTCGCGCGTCCTGCTCGCCTGCCTGGGGCTGGTCTGCGGCTGGACGGTCCCTGGGGTCTCCAGCACGTCGGCGGCCGAGAGGCCCGGGCTGTCCGAGATCCCTGATGCGAAGTTGCCGACCGACGCGGTCCTGGTCGAAGTGCTCGAGGGAGTCCCGGCCAAGACGTCGTGGGACTTCCCGCGTTCGCGTCCGGTCGAACGGTGGCAACAGCCTGAGGCCGGCTGGATCGGGCTCCCCCGCAGATACTCGAGCCAAGGCCTGATCGTCGACCGACCCTCGCCGTTTGTGCTGCGGGCACGCAGCCGAGTCGACTTGCCCGCGGGCCAGTACCAGTTCCTGGTCCGGGCACGCAACGCATCCCGCCTGCTGATCAACGGCAAGCTGATCGCCTCCACCGGGTTCCTGAGCCGAAATGCCAGCGGACACGAAACGGTCCCGCCCGCCGTACCCAGTCAACGAAAAGACCTCGTCGATCTCTCGCCCGGTCACAACCAGGCCCTGGTCGACATGACACTCGGCAAGCCACCCCCCGGCGGCCACGTCATTCTGCTCGAGACATTTGTCGGAGGGGCCGGTGTTCGAACAGAACTCGGTGAGCTGATGGTCGGTTACGCGGCAAAGGGCAAGCCGTTTCAGTTGCTCGGGGGTGACACGTCCCATCCACGAGGACTCTCGGCGGTCGATTGGGACCGCTATTTCCTGTCCTATTCCTTGGAGCTGTTACGGAGAAACGACGAGCGACGTCGAGCCAGTGACCCGCTCGAACGGCAGCACTGGGCAAACCGGCACGACCTGGCCCGCCGGGCGACCGCGGCCCGTCCGTTGCCCGCCGGCGACGACAGCACACCACAGGTCGATCGATGGCTGCAGGCGGCCGGCGCAATCGGCCTGAAAACAGCGGTCGTCGACGACCACACCTTCCTGCGACGCCTCGTGCTGGATACCACGGGCGTCGTCCCGTCGCTGAAGGAAATCGACTGGTTCTTCGCTCGACCCGCAGCCACCCGGCGGCCAGATGCGATCCGCCGCTTCCTGGCCGATCCGCGTTGGGCCGATCACTGGGTGGGATACTGGCAGGATGTCCTGGCCGAGAACCCCGGCATCCTCAAACCCAAGCTCAACAACACCGGCCCGTTCCGGTTCTGGATTCACGAGTCGTTCCGCGACAATAAAGCGATGGACCGGTTCGTGACCGAACTGGTCCTGATGCAGGGCAGCCGATACGGAGGCGGACCAGCGGGATTCGCGATGGCAACCCAGAACGACGTCCCGATGGCGGCCAAGGCCCACGTGATCGGGACCGCGTTCCTGGGCATCCAGCTCAAGTGCGCCCGCTGTCACGACGCACCCTACCATCCCTTCCGACAGGAACAGCTCTTCAACCTCGCCGCGATGCTCAATCGCAAACCCCTGACGCTCCCCAAGACCAGCACCGTACCCGGCGGGTCACCCTCTGCCGATTCACCGGTCCAGGTCACTCTGCAACCCGGATCCACGATCGACCCCGCCTGGCCGTTTGCCGAGCTGGCCCGAGGCGACCTGCCTCACGGAGTCCTCCGCGATCAAGACGACCCCCGCGAACGACTCGCAGCCCTGGTCACCTCACCCACCAACACCCGATTCGCACAGGTACTCGTCAACAGGCTCTGGAAGCGGTACCTGGGTTGGGGCTTCGTCGAGCCGGTCGAGGATTGGCACGAGGCCAAGCCGTCCTATCCCCAACTGCTCGATTTTCTCGCACGCGAGCTGGTCCGCAGTGGATATGACCTGAAACACGTCGCCGGTCTCATCTTCGGGTCCCGTGCCTACCAGCGGCCCGTGCTTCCCAACGACACGGCCTCCTCAAAGACTCCTCCCGCTGCCGCTCCACTCAGACGACGTCTCGCTGCCGAGCAGATTGTCGATTCTCTGTTCGTTGTCAGCGGCAAGGCAATGCGGACCGAGTACCTGACGCTCGATCCCGAGGGTCGACGCGGGGCGAACACGTTCCTGAACCTGGGCATTCCACGTCGATCGTGGGAGTTTGCGGCGCTGGGCAACGAGCGAGACCGGCCGGCACTGGCCCTGCCCGCGGCTCGGAGCGTGGTCGACGTCCTGATGGCATTCGGCTGGCGCGAGAGCCGGCCTCATCCGACCACCCTCCGCGATGGCACGATGACCGTGCTCCAGCCACTGGCCCTGGCCAACAGTATCGCCTCGCAGCGAACCATCACACTCAGCGACGACCACGTGCTGACCGACCTGCTGATCTCAGAACTGTCGTTGCCCGACATCATCGAACGCATCCATCTCAGCATCCTCTCACGCCCACCGACGCCGCGGGAGCATGCCGATCTCCTCGAACTGCTTGCACCGGGCTTCTCGAAACGCCGCATCAAAGGGGCCAGGCGACAACCGCCACCCAGCCGGAGACTGACTCGCGTGTCGTGGTCCAACCACCTCCATCCCGAAGCCACCCGCCTGAAGCTGGCGCTCGAACGGCACGTCCGCGCCGGCGATCCGCCGACCCGAAGGCTCAATGGCAACTGGCGTGAGCGGGCCGAGGACGTGATCTGGGCCCTGGTGAATTCTCCCGAGTTCGTATTCGCACCATGACCGCCCAGCCAGCCATCACAGCCCACCCGACCGATTCCCGTCGCCGGTTCCTGCAACAGGCCGCGTCGGTGACCGCGCTCGCTCCGGCGATCGGGCTGGCCGCCGAGCCGCTCGGTAAGCAGCCGGGGACACCGCTGGGCAAGGCGGAGAACTGCATCCTGTTGTGGCTTGGGGGCGGAGCCTGCCACATCGATACCTGGGACCCCAAGCGGAAGGGTGATGGCAAGAAGATCGCCGGTTCCTACTACGACCCGATCCCCACCTCCGTGCCCGGCGTCCAATTCTGCGAACACCTCAAACGCTCGGCGCGCCTGATGGACCGCTGCGTGCTGCTGCGAGGTGTTCATCACGAGGTGATCGACGAGCACGCCGCGGCCACAAACCGCATGCACACCGGTCGGCCTCCTTCGGGGACCACCATCTACCCCTCGATCGGCTCGGTCGTCGCCCACCAGCGGGGCGCTGAAGGAGACGGCGTGCCGCCCTACGTCGTGATGGGATACCCCAGTGCCAGCCGCGGACCGGGATTCCTGGGTGCCAGGGCCGGATACCTGTACCTGACCGATACCGAATCGGGACCGGCGGGGCTGCAACGGCCTGCTGGAGTCGACCTGGCACGCCAGGCGCGGCGGGAAAAACTGCTCAGCCGGATCCGCCGCCGCTTCCTCGGCAAGAACCTCGACGATCAGCAAGTCCGAGACTACTCGGCTACCGCCGACCTGGGCCTGAAACTGGCCGGGCCAAAGTTCATGAGCGTGTTTGACCTGAAAACCGAAAGCGACAGCTTGCGCAGTAGCTACGGGTCGGAATTCGGTCAACGCTGCCTGCTGGCCCGGCGGCTGGTCGAATCGGGAGTGCGGTTTGTCGAGGTCGCGTTC
Source organism: Planctomycetota bacterium (assembly GCA_963578885.1). Classification (GTDB taxonomy): domain Bacteria; phylum Planctomycetota; class Planctomycetia; order Planctomycetales; family Planctomycetaceae; genus UBA8437. Next base: position 13,465 of record CAUZEQ010000032.1, on the reverse strand, counting down.
AACCTGAACTTCATCAACGGCACCGGCTGGGACACTCACAATGAAGGACAACAGCAACAGCACCGCCTGATCGACCGGCTCGACCAGGGCTTCGCCGCACTGATCTCGGATCTCGAAAAACGCAACCGGCTCGACCGCACGCTGATCGTGATCGCCTCGGAATTCGGCCGACCACCCGAATTCGACAAGGGGGGCGGCCGAGGCCACTACAGCAAGGCCTTCAGCGTCATGCTGGCCGGCGGTGGACTGAAAACCGGGCAGGCCATCGGCACCACCGATGAGCTGGGAAAAAACATCCTCGAACACCCCGTCTCGATCCCCGACCTGCACGCCACCATCTACGCGGCACTGGGGATCAACCCGGCCAAGGAACTCTATGACGGCGTCCGCCCGGTGCCGATCACAGACAACGGCCGTGCCGTGGGCCGGGCGCTTGCCTAGTGAAACGACCGGGCACTGATGCCGTAGCACCTGATTGACCACGTCGACTGACACCACTTAACCTAGAGCCTCCGCACACCCGCGAACCCACCGCTGGAGCCGCCATGCGCCGCCACCGTCTCGTTCTGTTGGCCTGCCTCACCACCGCAGCCACCACCGCAGCCGCCACCGCAGCAAACGAAGCGAAACCGCTGGCCGCCTGGAGCTTCAAGGAGAACACTTCCGGCTGGAGTGCGGTGAAGGACTGCAAGCTGACGGTTGCCGACGGCGTGCTGAGGATCCAGTGCACGGGGAATGACCCGCACATGGTGGCGGCCGTGCAGGTCAAGAGTGGCTGGCACCGGTTGACCCTGAGGGCTCGTTTCCGCGGCCGACTCAACGGGCAGCTGTTCTGGGGAACCGAGGCCGAGTCGGGATTCAGCGAGGCGCGCTCGGAGGTGTTCCAGTTCCGGGCCGGTGGAGACAGCTGGGCCGACTACCACATCTTTTTCCACACCGACAGCGACCTGGTTCAGCTGAGGCTTGATCCAGGCAACCGCAGGGGCCGGGTGGAACTTGCGGCCATAACGCTTCAGCGAAAACGGCCTCCAGCACCGCAGGCGACGCCCGTGAAGCGGATCAAGGCGGCTCCGGGATTCCGCGTCGAACTGCTGTACTCGGTCCCGATCAAGCAGCAGGGTTCGTGGGTCGCCCTGGCCACCGATCCGAAGGGTCGGCTGATCACATCCGACCAGTACGGCAAGCTGTACCGCATCACCGTGCCGCCGATCGGCCAAGCGAGCCGGGGCATCAAGCTGGAGACCATCCCGGCCAAGATCGGCATGGCTCATGGCATCGTCCACGCCTTCGACAGCCTGTACGTGATGACCAACGGTCCCGGCGGAGGCCTGTACCGGGTCACCGACAGCGACGGCGACGATCAGTACGACACGGTCAAGAAGCTGCGGGCCGTTCCCGGCGGAGGTGAGCACGGTCCTCATGCCGTCATCCTCGCACCCGACGGAAAGTCGCTTTACGTCTGCGCCGGCAACCACACCAACCTGGTGAAGATGGAGAAGTCGGTGGTGCCACGGAACTGGCAGGAGGACATCCTGCACGAGCGGATGTGGGACGCGGGCGGGCACGCGGTGGGCAAGATGGCACCCGGCGGCTGGATCGCCCGGATCAACCCCGACGGAAGCGAGTGGGAACTGATCAGCGTCGGGTACCGCAACGAGTTCGACATCGCCTTCAATGCCGATGGCGAACTGTTCACCTTCGACGCCGACATGGAATGGGACATCGGCTCACCGTGGTACCGTCCGACCCGGGTCTGCCACGTGACGTCCGGCAGCGAGTTCGGCTGGCGGAGCGGCACCGGCAAGTGGTCCACCTCGTACCCCGACAGCCTGCCGCCGGTCGTCGACATCGGACCGGGTTGCCCCACCGGCATCACGTTCGGCACCGGGGGCAAGTTCCCCGCCAAGTACCAGAAGGCCCTGTTCATCTCCGACTGGAGCTACGGCATCCTCTATGCCGTCCACATGAAACCCAAGGGCTCAACCTACACCGGCACAATCGAACGGTTCCTCTCGGCCGCCCCCCTGCCTCTGACCGACGTCGTGATCAACCCCGTCGACGGAGCGATGTACTTCACGATCGGAGGGCGACGCACCCAATCGGGTCTCTACCGAGTCTACTACGACGGCAACGAATCGACCGAGGCGGCCGATGCGAAGAACACGGCCGGTAGAGCCCAGCGGTCACTTCGTCACCAACTCGAGGCGATGCACCGACCCGGCCCCGTCGGAGTCAGCGAATCGCTGTGGCCGCACCTCTCGAACCCCGACCGCCACATCCGCTTCGCCGCCCGCGTGGCCCTCGAGCACCAGCCCGTCGACCGCTGGGCCAGGCGAGCGCTTGCTGAATCGAGTCCGCAGGCCCGTATCGAAGCGGCCATCGCACTGGCTCGTCATGGCGACAAGACACTGCAGCCACAACTCGTTGCATCACTGTCCCGGATCAAGATCGCCTCGCTCGAAGAAACCCAGCGGCTGGGGCTGCTGCGAGCCTACGGCCTGGCGGGGCTCAGGATGGGGCGGCCCACCGGCGTGGTGCGACAGAAGATCCTCGCTCACATCGACCCGCTCTTTCCCTCCACCTCAACATCCATGAACCGCGAACTGGCCCAGTTGCTGATCTACCTCGACGCCCCACGCGTCGTCCCACGTACCCTCGAACTGCTCAAGGCCGCCCGCACTCAGCACGACCGTCTTTACTACGCTCTGATGCTGAGGAACCAGGTCAATGGCTGGACCCGCGCGGGCCGCAAGGTCTACTTCGAGTCGTTCAACGCAGCCGCGGCCGCCCGCGGAGGCCATTCGTTCCCGGGCTTCCTGAGGAATATCCGCAACGAGGCGATCGCGGCGCTGCCACCAGCTGAAAAACTCGCGCTGGCCAAGACGCTCGAAGCCGCCGCCAAGCCCAACTCGGTCGCACCCGACGCGACGCCGCGGAAGTTCGTCCGCAAGTGGACGACCGATGAACTGCTGCCGGCCTTTGCGAAACCCCTGGTCAACCGGAACTTCAAGCAGGGCCGCGAGCTGTTTGCCGCGGCGAACTGCTTCAAGTGTCACCGCTTCCGCGGCCAGGGAGGCATCGTCGGCCCCGACCTCACAGCCGCCGGACGACGGTTCAACAGCAAGGACATGCTCGACTCCATGACCGTCCCCTCACGGACGGTCCCCGATCAGTACCAAGCCTCGATGTTCGTCCTCGACAACGGCAAGACGGTGATCGGTCGAGTCGCCAACCTCAGCGGCCAGAACATCATGGTGATGACCAACATGCTCGAACCGGGCACGTTCACCGTGGTACGGCGGGACACGATCGAGGAGGTGATTGCCTCCAAGACGTCGATGATGCCCGAAGGACTGCTGAACACCCTGACCAAGGACGAGATCCTCGACCTGGTCGCCTACATCCGCTCGGGCGGCAACTCCACGCACCCGGTTTACGCCAAGTAGGCTGCAAGAGTTGGCGGTTGGAAAAAAGCGGTCAGGCGCCCGAAACTGTTTGTTTCAACCCGCCGCAGGCGGGCTAGCGGCCCGTCCCCGGCCAGGGCAGCACGTTGGCTCGGATCGCCCACGTGTTCCAGAGCGACTCGAGCTTACTGGCTCGCTCGGGTTCTGACTGGGCCAGGTTCTTCAATTCGCTGCGATCCGCCTTCAGGTTGTACAGCTCCCACGGCCCCTTGCGGCCCTTGGCGACCAACTTCCAGTCGCCGACCCTCACAGCCCGGTTCCCCTCGTGCTCCCAGTACAACGGCCGATCCGGCAAGTCCTTTCCGGCAAACACCGGCACCAGGCTCTTCCCCTCCATCGGACGCACCGAACTCCTGTTCCAACGGGTCGGATACCGTGCTCCCGCCAGGTCGACACAGGTGGCCATGATGTCGACCAGGTGCCCCGGTTGATGGCGAAACTTGCCTCGATCGCTGATCCCCCTGGGCCAATGAGCGATCAGCGGAGTCGAGATACCTCCTTCGTGAACGAAGTGCTTGTACTCGCGGAAGGGCGTGTTCGACGCGTTGGCCCACTGGATGCCGTAGGCGACATAGGTATCGGCCGGGCCGGGCATCACGCCCAGTCCCTGCCGGACCGGCCGGCCGTCGCGGGTGATTTTTGGGACCATCGAGTACTGCAGCTCGCCGGGCTTCATCGCCGGCCGCCGCGCCAGGTTCTTGGGTCGCACAGCACCCCGGCTGCCGAATTCCTCCTGGCAACCCCCGTTGTCCTGCAGGAACAGTACCAGCGTGTTGTCGAACTGCTCGGTCTTCTTCAGAGCAGCGACGATCCGTGAGATGCCCTGGTCCATCGAGTCGATCATCGCCGAGTAGACCTCCATGCGAGCCCGCTGCCACGGCTTGTTCCTGGCCTGGGCCCAGTCCTGGACGTTGGGTGAAAGTGGCCAGGCTGGGTCGAGCAGGCCCATCTTCCTCATCCGGGCAAACCGCTCGTCTCGCAACCTGTCCCACCCCTCGTCGTACCGCCCCTTGTACTTTGCGATGTCCGACACCTTGGCGTGCATCGGCCAGTGAGCGGCCGTGTAGGCGACGTACATGAAGAACGGCTTCTCGCTGTCGTGCTCGGTGATGAACTTCGCCGCGTTGTCGCTGATCGCGTCGGTGTAGTAGTAGTTCGGGTCCGATGGGGCAATCAGCGTGTTGTCTCGAGTCAGCGAGTTGGGGTCGAAGAAGCTGCCGGCACCGTGGATCGTGCCGTAGAAGCGATCGAAGCCACGCTGGCGTGGCCAGTTGTGCTTGCCCGCCTCGTTGGCCGGACGCACCGTCTTGGTGATGTGCCACTTGCCGGTCATGTAGCAGCGGTAGCCCGCGGTGCCCAGCACCTGGGCGATGGTCACGCAGCGGTTGTTCAGGTCGCCGCGGTAACCGGGATGGCCACGGTCGCTCATCATGTGCCCGATACCGGCCTGGTGCGGGTACAGCCCGGTCATCAGGCTGGCCCGCGTCGGGCAGCAGCGGCCGGTGTTGTAGAACTGCGTGAACCGCAGGCCTCTGGCGGCCAGCTTGTCGAGTGCCGGCGTGGCGACCTCGCTGCCGTAGCACCCGATGTCCGAGTACCCCATGTCGTCGGACATGATCAGGATGATGTTGGGTCGCGGTGCGGCGAAGGCCGTCGTTGCGAGCGCGAGCAGCAGCCAGGATGTGCGCAGCAGTGGCATCTGAGAGTCCCCGGGGACCGGCGTCACGCCATGATCTCACGAATCGGCTCGGCGCCCTCGACGCCGACCAGTTTCTGGTCGAGGCCGTTGAAGAAGTAGCTCAGGCGGTTGGGATCGAGTCCCATCTGGTTGAGCACGGTGGCGTGCAGATTGCGGACGTGGAAGCGATTCTCGACCGCCACGCTGCCCAGCTCATCGGTCTTGCCCACGTTGACGCCGCCCTTGATGCCGCCGCCGGCCATCCACATGGTGAAGCCATAGGAATTGTGATCTCGACCGGTGCCCTTGGCGTACTCAGCCGTCGGCTGCCGCCCGAACTCGCCGCCCCAGACGATCAACGTCTTCTCGAACAGGCCCCGCTGCTTCAGGTCGTTGATCAACCCGGCGATCGGCTTGTCGGTTTCCAGGGCGTGCATGTCGTGATTGCGCTTCAGGTCGCCGTGAGCGTCCCAGTTGGCGTCGTTGTGGTTGCCGCCCGAGTAGACCTGGATGAAGCGGACACCCCGTTCGACCAGCCGGCGGGCCATCAGGCACTGGCGACCGAAGTACGAACTTTCCTTGCGATCGAGTCCGTAGGCGGCCTGTGTCTCCCTGGTCTCACTCGCCAGGTCGGTCGCCTCGGGTGCCGCCGACTGCATCTTGTAGGCCAGCTCGTAGCTGGCAATCCGGGCGGCGAGGTCGCTGTTGTCGACCCGGCGGACCTGGTGATCGTTGTTGTAGGCCCGCAACGAGTCGAGCAGCCGACGCTGCATCGAATCGCTGATGTCGGCGGGCCGCTTGAGATTCAGGATCGGCGAACCCTGTGACCGCATGATCGTCGCCTGGAAACTGGCGGGCATGTAGCCGGCCGACCAGTTCTTGGCACCGCTGATCGGCCCGCCACGCGGGTCGAGCATCACCACGAACCCGGGCAGGTTCTCGTTGCGGGTCCCCAGCCCGTAGTTGACCCACGACCCCAGGCAGGGGCTGCCCGAGACGATCTTGCCCGAGTTCATCATCAGCATCGCCGAGCCGTGGATCGGGCTGTCGGCGGTCATCGAGTGCAGGAAGGCGACGTCGTCGACACAGGTGGCAAAGTGCGGAAACAGGTCGCTGACCCATTGGCCACAGCCACCGTACTGCTTGAAATCCCACGGGGTCTCGACGATCCGGCCCCGGCTCTTTCGGCCGCCACGACCGAACGTCTTCACGTCGATCGTCTTGCCGTCCATCCCCTCCATCTTCGGCTTGTAGTCGAAGGTGTCGATGTGGCTGGGGCCGCCGTACATGTAGAGGAAAATGACGCTGGTGGCCTTGGGATCGAAGTGAGGATCCTTGGGGGCCAGCGGGTTGACGAACTTCGTCTCGCCATCGGCGGCGACGGCCTGGCTGGACAGGAAGTCATCATCGAGCAGTCCCGCGAGTGCCAGGCCAGTGAAACCGGCTCCGGTCTCCCAGAGAAACTCGCGGCGGGTCCGCCCGCAAAAACCGTTGTTCTGGCTGGTCGGTTGAGTCATGGCGTTCGCTGGATAAGAGAAACAGGTGAGTGAAATGTCAGGATCGGATCGGGTAACCGGTCACGAGAGTCAATCGAGGTAGAGGAACTCGTTGAGATTCAGCGCCAGCAGGCAGAAGACCTTCAGCGCCAACTCGGGGCTCGCCTTGTCCTGGGACTGCAGGGCCGCGATCAGTGCCGTGCCTCGCCGGACCTCCGCGTCGGTCGGAGGCCGCTGCAGAGACCGTTTCAGGGCCAGGCTGACCTGGGCGGTCGTGTCGTTGCCGGCCTGCTTCCTGAGGTACTCGGCAAACACCCCCGCCTCGCGTTGACTGAACTGGCTATTGAGCAGGGCCAAGGACTGCGTGGGCTGCGTGGTGGTGAAGCGAACCGGGCAGCTGTTGTCGAGATCCGGAGCATCGAAGCTCTCGAACATCGGCACCACCAGCGACCGCTTGACGTGCACGTAGATGCTGCGGCGGTTGCGATCCGCCGGAGACGACCTGCCCCAGTTGGCCCCCGGCTGAGACTGGCCGTGGAGGATCTCGCGAGGGATGATGGTGAAGATGCTCGGCCCGAACATCTTCTCCCGGTTCAGCGCCCCGTTGACGGCCAGCACCGAATCGCGGATCTCCTCGGCCGAAAGCCGCCGCATGTTGTAGCGCCAGAAGAGCCGGTTGGTGGGGTCGGCGGCGAGCGCCTTCGCGTTGCCGCGGGAGGACATGCGGTAGGTGGCCGAGAGCATGATCTGGCGGTGTAGCCGCTTCAGCGTCCAGCCCCCGTCGACCAGCTCGGCGGCCAGCCAGTCGAGCAGTTGCGGATGAGTCGGTTTCCGTCCGGCGAAGCCGAAGTTGTTCGAGCTGACCACGATGCCGCGGCCGAAGTGGTACTGCCAGAGCCGGTTGGCCAGCACACGGGCCGTCAGCGGGTTGTCGCGGCTGGTGATCCACTCGGCCAACGCCCGACGCCGGTTGGCCGAGCGAGCTCCCTTGGCCGGCGGGCGGATCTTCGGGGCAGGTGGTGAGAGCACCAGCGGGAAGCCGGGCTCGACCTTGTCACCACGAGCGTGTGCATTGCCGCGGATCTGCACGAATGTCTGGGGCGGGTTGGGTCCGAGTTCCTTGACGACCAGGGCCTGCGAGGAGCCTGGTGGCCGATACTTGCGGAGCTGGTCACGGCGAGCGGTCAACTTCTGGTACGCCTCGAATTTCTCCCTGGCCAGTTTCCCCGGCACCTTCTTCTTGAGGATCCTGACCCGGTTCTGCTCGCGTTTGAAGTCGTCGACCTCGCCCCCTTCGAGCAGGTCCTTGTAGATCGCGTCGAGCGCCTTGAGTTGCCGCTGGGCATCGGCCAGCTCGGCCTTGTGCCTGTCCACCAGCTCCTTGTTCCGCTGCACTTCGGCCGGTGTCGCCACCGAGATGACGCTGGCCTCGTTGACCGAACGACCACCGCGCGTCCCGTAACGGCGGATGTTGCGGAAGAAGGCAAGCAGCCGGTAGTAGTCCTTCTGGGGAATCGGATCGATCTTGTGGTCGTGGCAACGCGCACAGCCGACCGTCAGGCCCAGGAAGACCTCGGAGGTCGTGCGGAGGATGTCGTCGAGGTCCTCGAGTCGCGACTGCTCGACGTCGACCGGCTCATCCTGCCAGATCCCCAGCCGGTAATAGCCGGTGGCGATCCTGCCGTCGGTGGTGACCTCGTCGAGCTCATCCCCGGCAAGTTGCTCGGTCGCGAAGCGGTCGAACGGCTTGTCGCTGTTGAACGACCGGATCACGTAGTCGCGGTATCTCCAGACGTGCGGCTTGGTCCCGTCGCGTTCGTAGCTGTTGGATTCGGCATAGCGAACCAGGTCGAGCCAATGGCGGGCCCATTTCTCGCCGTACTGGGGCGACTTCAGCAGGCGGTCGACGACCCCGGCGAAGGCCCGGGGCGAATCGTCGGACAGGAAGGCATCGATCTCTCCAGGCGTCGGCGGCAACCCGGTCAGGTCGTAGCTGGCACGTCGCAGCAACGCGGTCTTGCCGGCCGGATCAGCCGGAGCCAGCCCGGCTTGTTCGAGCCGGGCCAGCACGAAGCGATCGATCGGGCTGCGGATCCAGTCGGCGTTCCTGACAGCCGGCGGCGACGGCCGCTTCACCTTCCGGAAACTCCAGAACGCCTTCGTCTCGGCATTCACCTGGGGCGTCTTCTTCTCGGACTTGCCGATCTTGCCGGCGAAATCGGCGCTGATCGGCAGGCCCATGCGGATCCACCGCGTGAGAATCTCGATCTTCTCGGGCGCCAATTTGCCCGGGGGAGGCATCTCGTAACCCTCAAGCTCGTAATTGATCGCCTCCAGCAACAGGCTCTTCTCCGGCCGTTTCAGGTTCACCGCCCGCCCGCTGTCACCCCCCTTCATCAAGTCGGCGCGATTGTCCAGGTGCAGCCCACCCTTGACCTTCGATCCGGCGTGGCACTTGAAACAGTGCTTCACCAGCAGCGGCTTGACCTGGCGCGTGAAGAAATCAACCTGTTCCCGCGGAGTCAGGGCCGGCCCGGCGGCCTGGATCGACACGGGGAACGGCAGCAGGGCGCAGGCCAGCCAGGCCACGACAACAAGACGCTTCATGAGCGGACCCGGTTCCTGGAGAAACAGCAAGAAGCCGGGGCAATTAACCCACGTTCTATCCTAGCAGCCGGGATCGATCGCGGCAGCAAAAACGCCATGTCGCAGCGTGTCATCCCCGACGGCTCATTACGGCAGCTCGGGCTTGCGATCCCAGCGCTGGGGTGGCGTGGGCGTGTAGCGAGGCCGTGGGTCCCGTTTCGGGAACCCGGCAATGATCGTCGAGAACTTGCGGCGGGCGGCAACGTGGATGGGCTGGGAGCTCCCGACCAGGTTGGCTGACTCCTCGGGATCGTCCTGCAGATCGTGCAGTCGCGTGATCCGGCCTTTCTCGACAAAGACCTTGAACCGTTTGTCGCGAAGAACGCGATCGGTGTACTGCTGCTGTGGACGGACGCCGCGAGAATCCAGCGCCGCCGCTCCGCGACCCATCGCCAGGATTCACTGCCGGGTCCCGTCACGCTGTTCACCACGAAGCAGCCCGGCCAGCGAGTGCCCGTCGAGTTGCGCGCCCGGGGGAATCCGGGCCCCGGCCAACTCGGCAAACGTCGGCAGCATGTCGGTAAAATCGGTCAGCGCATCGGTGACCACGCCGGCCGGAACAATGCCGGGGCCGTTGACGATCAGCGGCTGCCGTGGACCGTTCTCGGTCAACAGCCCCTTGCCGCCACGAACCACGCGGTCACCCATCCGCGCACGGAACCGCTTGGACGTGCCGTTGTCGGTCGTGAAGAAGATAATCGTCCGCCGGCGGAGCTTCAACCGGTCGACCGTCGCAACGAGGCGTCCGACAAGCCCGTCGGTGTAACGGACCATCGCCTTGTGTTTCTCCAGCGACGACTTCGCCTCCGGCTCGGCCGGCGTGTGCACAACCGGCCCGTGTGTCAGCACCATCGGAAAATAGAGCAGCATCGGGCTGTCGCGGTGCTCCTCGAGAAACTCGACCAGGAAATCGGTGAACACGTCCGGGCCAAAGCGGTTGCAATGCGTCCGGCTTTTTCCGCCACTGGTGTGGATGTACGGATTCCAGTACCGCTTGCCACTGGCCGGCTTGCCCGTCTCGTAACCGGTCCACATGCACCAGGCGTCGAAACCGTGCTGCCCGAGCACATCGGGTTGAACGCGAAAGTCGTTGATCTGCCATTTGCCGGCGATGGCCGTCTTGTAACCGGCCGGTTTCAGGACCCGGGCGAACGTCAGGTTGTGCCGTGGATCGAAATGGCAGCCGGCCCCCCAGCGGGGCACGTCCCAGTGGTTACACCAGCCGTGGCGAAAGGGGTACTGGCCGGTCAGCAACGTGGCCCGGGTGGGCGTGCACTGCGGCATCGAGTAGGCGTTGGTGAACCGCATGCCACCGGCCGCCAGGGCATCGATGTGGGGCGTCTTCAGTTCGCGACCGCCGTAACACCCGATCCACTCCGGGCCCAGGTCATCCACCATGATGAAGATGATGTTGGGACGTTCGACGGCCGCCGCCGAGGAGGGAACCAGCAGCGGCAGCAGCAGCAGGAATCCGAATCCGCTTCTCATGAAAACACCTCGCATCGACTAGCGGGCTGCCGGTTTGGCGAAGTACTTGCGGATGATCCAATCGGGCTGGTGGCGATCGGGTTTCCGCTTGCGACCGCTCAGGTCGATCTCCTTCGACTTCGGGTTCTTCGACGTGTGCGGGGTCTTGTCGCCGGTTCGAGCCTGCCACGTCTCCAGCAGACTCATCATGCGGGCAACCCGATCGGCCTGGGCCGGAACGGCGGCGAGGTTTTTCAGCTCGTGCGGATCCGACCCCAGGTCGAACAGCTGCGTGTGGTTGATCTGCGGATAGCGGATCAGCTTGTAACGGTCGTCCCGCACGGCCCTCATCTTGTTCTCGTACGCGGTGAACAGGGTCTCGCGGACAAGCGGCTGGTCCCCGGTAATCACCCCCGCCAGGCTCCGGCCCTCGACCTTCTCGGGCACCGGCACCCCCGCCCAGCTGCAGATGGTTGGGAACAGGTCGTAGAGGTAGACCAGGGCGTTGCTGGATTGGCCCCGCGGGATGCCCGGTCCGGTGATCACCATCGGCGTGCCCATGCTGTGTTCGTAGAGATTCTGCTTGCCCAGCAGCCCGTGGCTGCCCACGGCCAGGCCATGGTCGGCGGTGTAAATCACGATCGTGTTCTCTGCATGCCCGCTTTGTTCGAGTGCCGCCAGCACCCGCCCCACCTGCTCGTCGAGGTGACTGATCATCCCGTAGTACTCGCCCAACTGGCTGCGGATCACTTCCCGCGTCCGCGGCCACGCCGCCAGCGATTCGTCCCGACCCACCATCCAGCCGTTGTGGAAGGGGTGCTGGGGCATGAAGTTCTTGGGGAGAGGCAGCTTGGCACGTCCCGGTGCATACATCCGAGCAAATCGCTCGGGTGGCTGCCGGGGATCATGTGGTGATGTGAACGCGGCATAGGCAAAGAACGGCTTGTCGGTCTTCCCCGTGCGGCTCTCGAGGAACTCGATCACCGCATCAGCAAAGATCTCGCTCGAGAACCCCCCGGTCATCCGAGGCGGGGTCAGGGTCCCCTCGGAGGTCAACTCGCGCAGCGGCACCCTGGTGTGGTCCGACATGCCGCCGATGAAGACCGACTTGCCGTGCTGAAACGCCCGGATGAATGACTGGGCGCCGTTGTGCCACTTGCCGGTTCCGAAGGTGACATAGCCGGCCTGGGCCAGCACGTCGGGCATCAACGGGACTCCCTTGAGGTTCATCGGGACCCGCCAGAGGGTACGGCCGCTCATCAACATCGCACGGCTGGGCTGGCAGACCGCCCCGTGGATCGACCCCATGCAGTAGGCACGGTTGAAGCTGAACCCCCTTCGCACCAACCGATCAACGTTCGGAGTCTGGATGTACCGGTTGCCATGGGCCCCGACGGTGTCGGGACGCTGGTCGTCGGCAAACAGAAACAGGATGTTCGGTCGCGGCCGGGCAACCGCCGCACCAACACGAATCGCGGGAAACCCGCAGCCCACCGCCAACGCGATCACGAATAGCAACCGGCGCGAATTCAGCAGCTGGTGCATATCGAGATGCCTCCAACAACGAATGTTTTCGGTTGTCATTGAAGACCCCGCAGCGGGGTTTTGCAATCAGCATGCGAGAAGTTACCGGCAAGCCGCTGCGTCCCGGCGAATGCTACAATCGGCCGCATGGATCATCGCTGGCTTTGTTCACTGATCTGCCTGCTGCCCGCTCCGGCGGTGGCCGACGACCCGACTCGGGTCGATTTCCAGCGTGACATCCGTCCGATTCTCTCGGAAAACTGTTTCCAGTGTCACGGACCGGACGCAAAGGCGCGTCAGGCCAAGCTGCGGCTCGACATCGCCCGCGAAGCACTCGCCCGCGATCCCGCGGTGCTGGTCGCAGGTCAGCCGGACAAGAGCCTGGTCTGGCAGAGGATCTCCAGCAGCGATCCGGACACGCGGATGCCGCCGCGCGACACGAATCGCCAGCTGACCGCTGCCCAGCGAGAACTGATCCGGCGCTGGATCGTCCAGGGAGCCGAGTTCCGGGGACACTGGTCACTGACGCCTCCGGTTCGTCGACCGCCTCCCAGGCCCAAGGGTGAAGGGCCCACGCCACGCAACGCCGTCGACGCCTTCATCCAGGCCCGCTTGCGGGTAGCCGGCCTGAAGATGTCAGCGGCGGCGAATCGTCGCACCCTGCTGCGACGGCTGACGTTCGACCTGGTGGGACTGCCTCCCACCGAATACGAGCTGGAGGTGTTCCTGGCCGACACCGCGGCAGGAGCCTGGAACCGGGCCGTCGATCGCCTGCTCAACTCACCACGGTTTGGTGAACACATGGCCTGGAACTGGCTGGTGGCCTCACGCTACGCCGACACCAACGGTTACCAGGGAGACGGCACGCGGGTGATGTGGCCTTGGCGGGAATGGGTGATCGGATCGTTCAATGACAACCTCCCGTTCGACAGGTTCACCGTCGACCAGCTGGCCGGCGACCTGGTTCCCGACGCGACACCCGGGCAACTGGTGGCCACCGGGTTCAACCGCAACCACCCGCTGAATGGAGAAGGTGGCCGAATCGCCGAGGAGAACCGGGTCGAGTACGTACTCGATCGCACCGACACCACCGCCACAGTCTGGATGGCTCTGACACTTGGTTGCGCAAAATGCCACGACCACAAGTTCGACCCACTGTCCCAGAAGGAGTACTACCGCTTTTCGGCATA
>CAUZEQ010000031.1:0-26689 GCA_963578885.1 Planctomycetota bacterium | reverse complement strand
GAGACCTTCGATCCAGCTGTCAAAGGTCAGAGGCTGATCCTTGTCGAGCTTCACGTAGACGCGGCCCAGGCCCACCTTGTCGCCATAGATGCACGGGAAATCGGTCTCGCCGCTGATCCGCGTACGGAAACCGCAGTTGAGCGTGTGGTACCAGATATTGAGTTCCCAGACGCTGGGAGTATCCACCGTAGAGATGAAGTGACACACGTCGTGGGCCACGGTCACGATGAACTCGTTGGCACCGATCCCGTCAAAGGGAGGCATCGCGTAGTCGGGCAAGGTGTCCGCGGCGCGGCCCTTCCAACCGGTCGGCACCCGGCGGTAGTTGACAAACTTCCGCTTGCCGTCGGCCGCGTAGTCGGGCAAGGCCAGGCCCCAGCCACTATGGCTGTAGCCGACCACGGCCCCCTGCTGCTTGCCCCAGTCGAGCACCGGCAGAGTCCAACTGGGCCACTCCTCGATCAGCTTCGCACCCGGGTAGTCGTCCTCGGAAAGCCGCAGCAGGCACAGGTGGCCGGCGTGTGAGCTGGGGAAGCCGCTGACTTCGACGTCGTAACGCATCAGGTTCATCGGCCGCGACAGCGCCGAGGTCCGACCCTCGAAGTACTGCTTCTGCGAATACCAGCACGGACCCCACGAGAGTACGCAGCCGACGTTGAGATCCTCGCCGAGGATATGACGCATCATGTCCGCGGGTGTCACGCCCTCGGTCGGACTGTCGTAATGAGCACACCCGGCGGCGTGGACGTGGTGGTCGCCGGAGAACCAGCGGCGGGTGGCCGGGTGAGTCCAGCGGTTGAGTCGGAAGTTGGCCTTGTGAGAGACGACTCCTGCGGGCACCACCAGCTTGCCGACCTGGGTCACGTATTCCGGACCACGCGACACCTCGACACTGTACTCGCCCGCCGGCAGGTGCACGCTCTCGCCGTCAGCCCGGTAGATCTGGTTGTGGAAGAAGAAATCCGGTGCCAGCCGACGGGCGGGGTTCGGATAAATGCGGCCCTGGGCATCTCGAATCACGAACGCCGCTGTTGTCGGCGAGCCGTCGATATCGCGGACTCCCAGCGAGACCTCGACCGCCGGGACACATTCGAACAGCACAGCCACCTCGCTGCGGAACCCCAGGTCCTGGGTCCCCTGCCCGACGTGGAACGACAACTTCGCCTCGCGGCGTCCGACGTCGCGGCTGAACAGCTGCAGGATGCGGTATTCGAGTTCGAGTCCCGAGAGGGTAGGTTTCAGAGGCTGTCGCTTGAACAGAGCGATGTCCAGGAACCTCTGGCCCACGTCGGCCAACCGAACCAGCTTGGCCTTGCTCGAGGGCCGCTGTCGGGATCCTCGGCCCCGCATGTACACCGGCAACGCCTGGGGACTGTCGGCCGTCAGGCCCGCCGTGACACCCGCCTCGTTGTGCACCTTGACCAGAAACGTCCGCCAACCCTGCTGGATCAGCTCCCGCTTGGCCGACCCCTCGGCCACCTTCACCCGGCTCTCGGCATTGATGTGCACGCCGACCAGGCAATGCCGGTCCAGAACCTTCTGGATCCTCCTGATCGCTACACCCGCCTTGGGATTGACATACGCCTTCTTCAAGGTCGCCAGGTCGGCTTCGGGCAACGGCGTGCCGGCATACTGCAAGGCCTCGACCAGTCGCTTCGTCGCCGCCACCAGGGGCTGACGCTCGACCGAAAGCACCTCGGGCAACGTCCCGGCCCGAGCCGTCGCGGGGACCCCCAGCACGACCGCGAGAACCAGACAGCTGGCGACACGGGCCGGCCGAAGCCATCTCGACGAGAGGCGGGGGCATGAGTCGACGTGGTGCGAGAGCATCATGGTGGCAGTCTCCTGGGAGACACAACGCGGCGAAGCGGCACTCATTGTGCGACTCTCCCCGGACGACCGCAAGCACCACCGCGGCAAACACCAAGCAGCAGCTCTCCGCGGTCGCCTCAGTCGATCGTCCCAGTGGCAGCGGACCCACCGGAAGGAGACTCGATCAGCCTGAGCACTTGCACCGGCTGGACCGCCAACTCGGTGTCGAGTGTGCGGATGTCCTTGCTCTGCGGAAGCCGGATGACCGAGCCGTCGGAGAGAACATCGAGGTTGGTCAGCACGATCAACTCGTCGTCCTCGAGGACACCCGCGTCAACCAGGGCCATTGTCTGCAGAGTGGTCATCTTCCTCTGTTGCCCGTCGACCAGGATGCGACGCTCGATCCTCCGCGTCTCGGCCGCCGGCTCACCCTCGACACCCGACTCGATCACCTCCGAAGCCCCGCCGACCACCCACACGAACTGTCGACCCTGCTGGTCGACGGAGATCGCATCACGAGGGATCACGATGGCCTGCTCGAGCCGCTCGCCGAAAATCCTCGCGTGCACGAATGTCCCGGGCACCAGCGGCCGTGACTGCTTGAGATTCTCGACGATCACGAAGGCCAGCCCCGTGCGAGTCCGCTCGTTGACCTCCGGAGCCAACCGCATCACGCGGCCGTGCCACGCCGCGGCCGCCGCCGCCTCGGTCGCCAACTCCACCAGCGGCCCCGCACCCGACTCCAGCAACGCCCTCACCCGCTCGTAGTCACTCGCCGTCAACGACACGGGGATCTCGATCCGGCTGTCATCGACCAGCCGGACCAGGGCGTCGCCTGGCCGCACGTACTGGCCCTGCTCGACATGCACCTCGCCCAGCACGCCGCTGAACGGAGCCTCCACGGTGACGTGATCGAGTTCGAGCTGTGCCAGGGCCAGGTCCGACCGATGGACCTCCTGCCGCTTCAGCAACGTCTGCTCATCCAATGGCAACAGCCGCTTGCGGTTCTCGAGCGAAATCACCTGGTCATCGTACTTCCGCAACTCCAACGTCACCTTCGTCACGTCGCTGTCGGTGGCAACACCCTTGGCCTTCAGGCCGCGGACCCGCTCGTACTCCTTGCGGTACTCGCCGAGATCCGCGCGAGCCTTCTGCAACAGGACCAGGTTGTTCCTGGCATCCTGGGCATGACGAGCCAACTCGGCCGTGTCCGCATCCAGACGCCGCCTGGCCTGGGTCACCTTCTGCTGAAACGCCTGGGGATCAATCTCCAGCAGCACCACCGGTTTCGCCTCGGACTGCTGAGGCGGAATCCTCAGGCCGACTCGTAACTGGGGATGCACCGAAACGATTTCGCCGGCAACCTGGGCTGCCAATACGACCTGGTGATCGCTGCGAGCAGTCCCGAATGCCGTCATGATCTGCTGCAACGGCTGAGCCTGTACGCGGTAGAGGTCGACCTGGTAGACCCGAATCTGCTCCTTCCGGATCGGAGGCTTGCTCTTGAGAGACGCCAGAAAGGCGAACCCCGAGAAGCTGCCCACCAGCAGCATGCCGCTGACGCCGACCGAAACAATCGTGCGGCGAATCCAGGAGGAAGACAGTCCAGGCATGGTCGCTCCAGGGCGGTGACACCCTCACCCTGGCCTCAATCCGGTCGCGGTCGATCTCCGGCACAGACGCTCACGGGTCCGACAACCCGATCCGCCAACCTGCTACGATAGGCGACCGAGCCAACCGTGGTCCGATCCTCAACGTTGTATAGTAAAGATTGTAGAGACTGCCGATACCTCGTGGCGAGACCCCGACACGCTCGCGGGACCGCCCTCGGTGGAAAACCCGTGGCCCCAACCACCCGCATCCTCTCGCGCGAAGAACAATTCGCCTTCACTCGCGACGGCTTCCTCGTCGTCGGTGGCCTGGCCTCACCCAAGACGTGTGCCGGGTTGCTCGAGGTGATCGAGAGTGAACTCCGCGATCAACGGGGGGCGATCGAGTACGAGGCGGACCTGGGCTACGAGGGAGCCCCGTCGAGTCGCCAGTCGGCCGGAGGCAAGACGATCAGACGACTGAGACAGGCCTGCGATCGACACCCCCTGTTCGCCAGCTGGGCCGCCGACCCCCGACTGCTGGGGTGCCTGGCTCAACTGCTCGGACCCGAACTCGTGCTCCCGCTGGCACATCACAACTGCGTGATGACCAAGCAACCCCAGTTCTCCAGCCGCACCGCCTGGCACCAGGACTTCCGCTACTGGTCGTTCCAGCGACCCGAGCTGATCAGCGCCTGGCTGGCACTGGGTCCGGAAACCGCCGACAACGGAGCCCTGGAAATTGTCCCCGGCAGCCACGCGCTGAAGCTCGACTCCGACCGATTCGATCAGCAGGCGTTCTTCCGCAACGACCTGCCCGAGAACCGGGAACTGCTCGAAAACCGCCGGATGGTCACGCTCGAACCCGGCGACGTGCTGCTGTTTCACTGCCTGGCCCTGCACGCGGCCGGGCCCAATCGGACCGACGACACCAAGTACTCCGTTGTGTTCACCTACCGGCCCGAAGACAACCCCCCCTCGGCAGGGTCCCGCTCGGCCTCCGGCGGAGAACTCTCCGAGTTTCCCTCCTCGGCCGCTTCAACCGAATCACCCGAAGCGACCGAAACGCCCGAAGACCGATCCTGAAGGGCTCGCCGACTCAGAGGTCCCAGCCGGCCCTGGTACAGCAGGATCAACCACGCCGGCACCAGGATCGGCATCACGATCATCGTGTCCAGCAAGACGCCAAACGCCAGAGCGAATCCCAACTGCTGCATGCCGACCAGTGAACCGGCCAGCAGAGACGAAAACGTGCCGGCCATGATTATGCCGCAGCCGGCGATGACGCTGCCGGTCTTCTTCAACGCCTCCAGCACACCCCCCACCAACCCGTGCTCGGCCTGCTCCTCCTCGATCCGAGTCATCAGGAAGATGTTGTAGTCCTCCCCGACGGCAATCAGGATCGTGAACAGGAACATCGGCACCTTCCAGTCCAGGCCCCCGAACTCCTCGGGACTGCCCACCACGTACTCGAACACGACAAATGTCACGCCCAACGCAGCGAAATAACTGAAGAAGACCCCCACGATCAGGTACAGCGAAATGCCCGGCCGCCGCAACAGCACCAGCAGGATCGCGTAGACGCCGCAGAGGACCAGCACGTCGATCCGCACCTGGTCCGAATCGGTCACGTCCTTCAAGTCGCGGATGCTGGCCGTCGAGCCGATCGAGAGCAACTTCGTGCGACGGCCCAGCAGATCCGCTGCTGCCTCCCCTGCTGCCTCTGCAGCTTCCTCAACGCCGTCCTCCCCCTCATCCCCCTCATCCCCCTCCTCCCCGTCCTCGGCCGATTCCTGTTCGAACGCCTGACGACTCGTCGCAATGTGGCCGCGGACCGCAGCCTCCAGGTCGCTGAGTTGACGGATGCTGCCGCGCGAGAACGGGTCCTCCACGCAGACGACATCGACACGAGTCACCCAGGCGTCGGGTTCGGCCGGCTCGTCATCTGTCGAGCCCGTTGCCAGGTCGGAAACCAGTTCGGCCACGTAGTGCTGCCGGATCCGCCGCCGCCGGATCCGGCGTTCGATCCGGTTCCCGGTCGGGTCGCTGTCATCCGAGAGGCCGTAGGGTCTGGTAAGACTGCGGACGTCGGCCAACTTCAACCGGTCCTGCTGCTCCTCAAGGAACGCGGTCAGCCCGGTGATGAATTCGCGGCCCTCGGATGAGCCGAAGTCCATCGAGTCGTTCTCCAGCAGCAGCGTCACCGGTCCGGCGTTGCCGGCCGGGAAGTGCTTTTGCACCTCCACGGCACCCCGCACGCTGGCGTTGTCCTGGGGCAGTTCCGAGAGCAGTCCGTAGCTGAGCGACGTGTAGTTCATGACGCCCCAGGCGGCAAACGGTGCCATCATCAGCACGCTGCAGACCCAGATCGTTGCCGGGTAGCGGACCAGGGCCGCGGCCAGGCGGTTCCAGCCGGCCTGGATCGGATTGCTGCGGATCCATCGTCCCAGAGGATCGTTGGTGGCGACCCAGCCGGCGCGTCGCCCGCCCCCGCCTCCAGGCCGCCGCGGCCAGAACACCCAGCGGTCGGCCAGACGCAACAGGGTCGGAGTAAACGTCAGCGATGCGGCCAACACCACGGCCAGTCCGAATGAGATGCCGACACCGGCCTGGCGGAACTTGCCGAACTCCGCAAAGACCATCATGCCGATCCCGCAGATCACCGTCCCGGCACTCGCCGTCAACGTGGCGCCGACCCGCGAGAGCGCCCGCTGCAACACGCTGGGAAACGAGACCTGCGCACCGGCCCCCTCGGTCTCCGCCGTCGCCAACTCCTCGCGGTATCGAGCGATCAGGAAGAAGCAGTAGTCCACTCCCGCTCCATAACACAGCACCGTCACGTAGACCTCGATGCCGCGGAACAGGCTGACGATGCCCCACAAGGCCCCCAACTGCAGCAGGCTCATCGCGATCTGAACCGCCATCGCCACGGTCAACATCGGAATCAACGCCACCACCGGAGCCCGGTACAGCAACACCAGCAGGATGATCACCAGCACGA
This sequence comes from Planctomycetota bacterium, assembly GCA_963578885.1. GTDB lineage: Bacteria > Planctomycetota > Planctomycetia > Planctomycetales > Planctomycetaceae > UBA8437. The sequence goes on along the minus strand of CAUZEQ010000031.1, from coordinate 20,287 downwards.
CCGTCCAGAACTCCGTCGCCTCGGCGCTCTCGTCGCTGGCCCGCAACATGTCGCGGCCGACCGTCGCTTCGCCGCTGGTCGCGACCCCCAATCGCTGCTGGATGAGCCCCGGCCGCAGGCCCGCTCGCTGCCACGCCGGTCTCTCCGACGACCAGAGTGTCCCGGGGGGCTGACCCACCTCGTTGCGGATCAACCGCTCGATCGCATCAATCGTCTCGCGGTTTTCCCGGTTCAGGAACTCGGTGGTCAACTCGACAATCACCAACGACGCGCGGCCGTCACTACTCTCGAGCAACTTGCCGATCTTGCGATCGGTGAAAGTCCGCACGTCGTTGATCAACGAACGCGGCCTGAGCGCCACTCGACCTGCACCCACGCCGGTCGCTCCCGAGTCCTCGTCCTGCTGCTTGTCCTGCTGCTCGTCGTCCTGCTCCTCCGCCTCCTGCCCCTCACCCTCCTTGGCCAATCCCCCCAACGACTCGGCCAATTCCACCAGCGCCCCGGCAAGCACCTCGTCGATGAATCGCCGGTCGTCCTGGTTGAGCCGATCGCCTTCGGCCTTGCAGCTGACCACGATCACCACGCGGCTGGGAACCGTCTCACCCCAGGCCCGTTCAAACAGATCCTCGCCGCGACGGCTCGGAGCATCCTGGGGCAGGAAGGCGAATTCTCCCGACGTGACCACGTCGTCCAGCGCGGGAGCGGCCCAGGAACTGGCCAGCAGCAACAGCACCCAACCGGCCAGCCACACCCCCCAGAAGCGAACAACGATGGCGGCCAGACGGGAAAACATGGTCAGGAATGCCCAGAAAACGCGTCGGCCGATGGCACAACGGTACCCGGCAGGAACCGGGCCATGATAGGGACCTCCGTTTCCGACCGTCAATTCTCACCCGAATCGACCTCGACAACCCCTCCGGCTTCCGCAACTCCAAAGGCCGCGGGGATCCAGTCGGGCAGGTCCGAGGCGATCAGGGCCGATTCGCCAAGCTCAACCACCGCCAGGTCGGCCGCCAAGCCGTGCAGGTAGACTCCCAACCACGACGCCTCAAAGGGACTCATGCCCCGGGCCAGCAACCCCGTCACCAGCCCACTCAGCACATCCCCGCTGCCTCCGGTCGCCAGCCCGCTGTTGCCGGTGGAATTGACGACCAGCCGCCGACCGTCGGTGATCACCGTGCCCGGTCCCTTCAACACCACCACCGCACCGCTGCGCAACGCCAACTCCCCAGCCACTCCCTCTCGATCCGACTCCACGCTCGAAACCTCACCACCAAGCAACCGCGCCATTTCGCCCGGATGAGGAGTCAACACGCGGCCCGCCGCCGGCGAACAACCCGGCTCCAGTGTGCCCGCCGCCGCCAAAGCATTCAGCGCATCGGCGTCGACCAGCAGCGGACACTCCAGGGTCTCGTACAACGATGCCGCCAGCTGATCCAGGAACTCACTGCGACCCCAGCCAGGCCCCATCGCCATCGCTGTCGCCCGACCCGCCGCCTCGCGCAACTCCACCTCCGCACCCTCGCCCACACGACCCTCAGCGTCCTCAGACAATCCCAGCAGCAGGTAGGATGGCTCCAGAGCCGCCACCACCGGGACCAGTCCCGAGGGAACCGCCAACCGCACCAGACCGGCTCCCGATCTCAGAGCACCCAGCCCGGCCAACGCCGCGGCACCACTCATCCCCGGGCTCCCGGCACAGATCAACGCCTGGCCGAACGTCCCCTTGTGACCCGCTGAGGGCCGCTGAGGAATCGGTGGCTCGCCGGTGATCAACTCCATGCTCACTCCCCGCTCACTCCGCCCTTGCACCGGAGGCCCGAGCGATCAGACCGGCCACGAAACCGGCCTTGAACCCCGCGTCGATGTTCACCACCGTCACGTTCGCGGCGCAACTGTTGAGCATCCCCAGCAGAGCGGCCAGGCCGCCCAGGGCCGCTCCGTAGCCGACGCTGGTCGGAACCGCCACCACCGGGCACGACACCCAGCCCCCCACCACGCTCGGCAACGCACCCTCCATCCCCGCGACCACCACGATCGCGTCAGCCCAACCCAGGCGGTCACGCTGCTCGAGCAGCCGATGAGGACCCGCCACTCCGACGTCCTCGATCTTCTCAACACCACAACGCATCCACCGCAAGGTCTCGATCGCCTCCTCGGCCACCACCCGGTCACTCGTGCCCGCCGTCAACACCAGCACCCGGCCCCGGATCGCCGGACCCTCGTCCCGGTTCCACCGTACGCATCTCGCCACGCGATTCCACTCGGCCTCGGGAAACCGAGCCAGTAACGCCTCGCCCTGAAACGACTCGACTCGAGTCGCCAGGCAGTCCTGGCCCGCCTCCGACAACGCCTCGAAGATCTCCACAACCGACTCGGCCGTCTTTCCCTCCGAATACACCACCTCCGGATATCCGCAGCGGGCCAGCCGATCGAGATCCACTCGAGCCGACTCGAGCTCGGCCGTCGGATTCTCTTCTGAACCACCCACCGCACCCGCCGCAGTCGCCGCAGTCGCCGCAGTCGCCGCTCCCGACAACCGCCGCAGCGCAGAGGACCACTCGGACTCACCCCAAGACCCCTCATCACCCCGCCGTAGCAGGTCCTTCAAGTCGTCCAGAATCATCGCGACTCCCAACTCACCTGCCCGTTTCCCAACCCCCATCATACTCACCGCGTGACACCACAAGCAGCCAGCCGGTGACGGTATTCGCCGTGTCCGCTGTTCGCTACGATGGCCGATTGCCCTGCCACCACACCGCAGCCACACCGCAGCCACACCATCTCCTCCCCCCACTCCAGCACCGCTCCATGACCCAGGCCCGTTTCAGCCGCCGACGCAGCAGATTGATCGCCCGGATCCGGAAACTCGGGCTGCCGGCGGTGCTGGTCACCGACGAAACGAATGTGACCTGGCTGACCGGGTTCACCGGCGACAGCAGCTATCTGCTGGTCGGACCCAAGCTGGCGGTGCTGATCAGCGATACCCGGTATACGGTGCAGATTTCCGAGGAATGTGCCGGGCTGGATGTCGAAATCCGCGACGCACGCCGCAGCATGCACTCGGCCGTCGCACAGGTCGTCAAGGCCGCAAAGCTCGAATCACTGGGCCTCGAAGCCCACTCGACCAGCATGGCCACCTGGCAAAACATCTCAGATGCCGTCGCCAGCAGTCGGAAATCCACACAACTCGTCTCCGTCGACACCGTCGTCAACCAGCTCAGGGCGATCAAGGATGCCGGTGAAATCGCCGAAATCCGGCAGGCGGTCCGCCAGGCCGAACGCGGCTTCGCCGCCATGGCCGCGGTGCTCGAAGCCGACAAGACCGAACTCCAGGTGGCTCACGAACTCGAACACCTGATGCGGAGATTCGGGGCCGAGGGGCCGGCGTTCGAGCCGATCGTGGCCGTGGGCCCCCGAGCCGCACTCCCGCACGCTCGACCCGGATCCACCCGCATCGGCGAGGCCCCCTTCGTACTCATCGACTGGGGAGCCAGGACGACCGGAGGCTATCGGAGTGACCTCACCCGAGTCCTCGTCACCAGAAAGACTCCGCCGAAACTTGAGAAAATTCATGGGGTCGTGTTGAATGCCCAACGGCAGAGCATCAAGGCGATCCGGCCCGGCGCGTCGTTCCAGTCCGTCGACCGGGCCGCTCGGCGTGTCATCGAAAACGCCGGCTACGGCAAGTTCTTCGGCCACGGACTCGGGCACGGCATCGGACTGGATATCCATGAAGAACCTCGATTCAGCCCGGTGGCCGAAGGCCGCCTGGAACCCGGAATGGTGATCACCGTCGAACCGGGCATCTATCTCCCCGGTTGGGGCGGCGTCAGGATCGAAGATGATGTGCTGGTGACTCGAGATGGCCACGAAGTGCTCACCAGCGTCCCCAAGCGATTCGAAGATGCCCGGGTGAACATCGACTGACCCGGACCCCCCGTAACACAAACATAAACACGACCGCGACCACTCACACAATCCGTCACCGACCTCTCCCGTTGCGGAACACTCGCCGATGGCAGACGAACCGTCTTTCGACGTCGACAAGATCAAGGAGCTGGTTGCCCTGATGGACGAGCACGGGCTGAGCGAAATCAGCCTGACGCAGGGTGACCAGAGTTGGAAACTGCGGAGAGGACCGACCGAAACGGTCCCCGTCATCCCGCCCGCCAACCCCGGTACACCCTCCGGTGCCGATCCCGATGACCCGAACCAGGAGGCCGAGTCGCAACTGCCGACCATCAACGCACCCACCGTCGGGACCTTCTACGCCGCCGCCACTCCCGATGACCCGCCGTTTGTAAAAATCGGACAGGCGGTCACGCCCGAGACGATTGTCTGCATCGTCGAAGCCATGAAAGTCTTCAATCAAATCCCAGCCGAAACCGCCGGGACCATCGTCGAAGTGCTCGTTGAAAACGGAGACGCCGTCGAATTCGGACAGCCACTCTTCCGCATTCAACCCGCCTGAAACCCACACCGCAGCACACCGCAGCACCGCACCGCGGCACAATACACCTCACCCAGCCCCTTGCCTCGACTGACATCTCATGTTCCAGCGCATCCTGGTCGCCAATCGCGGCGAGATCGCCCTGCGGATCATCCGCACCTGCCGCGAGCTGGGGATCGAGACGGTGGCGGTCTTCAGCGAGGCCGACCGCGGCGCCAGCTACCTGGAGCTTGCCGACGAGGCGTACTGCATTGGAGGCAACACTTCGGCCGAGAGTTACCTGATGATCAACCGGATCATCAGTGCCGCCGAAATCGGCAACGTGCAGGCGATCCACCCCGGTTACGGGTTCCTAGCCGAAAACGCCCACTTTGCCGAGGTCTGTCGCAGCTGCAAGATCGAGTTCATCGGGCCGCCTCACGAGGCCATGAGACAACTGGGAGACAAAGTCACCGCTCGGGGGATCGCTCGAGACGCCAAGGTGCACACGGTGCCCGGTAGCGAGGGGCTGATCGAGAAGGAGTCGGAGGCGTTGCGGGTGGCCGAGGAGATCGGGTATCCGGTGTTGGTCAAGGCGACTGCCGGAGGCGGTGGCAAGGGCATGCGGGTCGCCCGCAACGACATCTCACTGAAAAGCGGACTCGCCGCAGCCGCCGCCGAAGCGGAAAAAGCCTTCAACAACTCCGGAGTCTATCTCGAGAAGTACATCGAGAACGCTCGCCACGTCGAAGTGCAGATCCTCGTCGACTCGCACGGAAACGCCGTGCACCTGTGGGAACGAGACTGCAGCCTGCAACGACGGCATCAGAAACTCGTCGAAGAAACTCCCGCACCCAACCTGCCCCAGGCCGTCCGCGAGGACATCTGCAAGGCCGCGATCCGGCTGGTCCAGGTCGCCGGCTATACCAACGCCGGAACCGTCGAATTCCTCGTCGATCAACAACACCAGTTCTACTTCATCGAAGTCAATGCCCGGATCCAGGTCGAACACCCCGTCACCGAACAGGTCACCGGCATCGACCTGATCGAACAGCAATTGAGAATCTCAGCCGGCCTGGAACTGGACTTTTCGCAACGCAACATCCCCTGCCAGGGTTCGTCTATCGAGGTGAGGATCAACGCCGAGGATCCCGAGCACGACTTTCGGGGCTCGCCCGGGACGATCACCGAGCTGAGGGTGCCGGGAGGACGAGGCATCCGCTTCGACTCTCATGTCCACGCCGGCTACCGCGTCCCTCCCTACTACGACTCGCTGATCGGCAAGCTGATCGTCCACCGGCCCACTCGAGCCGAAGCCATCCGTTGCATGAGACGGGCACTGGAGGAGTTCCGGGTCGAGGGCATCCACACCACCATTCCGCTGCTGAGGCGGATCTTCAACCACACGGCGTTCGTCGAGGGCCAGGTCGATACCGGGTTCATCGAACGCGAACTGCTCTGAACCGACTGACACCGACATGCTGATGGAACCACGACGATGAAGATCGGAGCCTTGACCGGCGGAGGAGATTGCCCGGGCCTGAATGCGGTCATCCGTGCCGTGGTCCGCACCAACGCCAATCGCGGGGGCACCACCATCGGCTTCCTCGAAGGCTGGCGCGGACTCGTCGAAAACAACTCCGTCGAGCTCACCGCCGAAGGCACCGATGACATCATCGCCCGAGGAGGCACGATCCTCGGCTCATCGCGCACCAACCCCTTCAAGGACGATGCCGGCATCGGCAAGGTGCTCGAGACCATCCAATCGTCCGGAGTCGATGCCCTGATCGCCATCGGAGGCGACGACACGCTCGGGGTCGCCCATCGACTCAACTCCGAACACGGCATCAACACCATCGGCATCCCCAAGACCATCGACAACGACCTCTCCAGTACCGATGTCACCTTCGGCTTCGATACCTCGATCAATGTCGTCATGGAAGCCGTCGATCGACTCAGAACCACCGCCGAATCGCATCGACGCGTGATGGTGATCGAGACCATGGGCCGCCACGCCGGCTGGATCACCTGCTTCTCGGGTATCTCCACCGCAGCCGACTACTTCCTGATCCCCGAAGAAAAGCCCGACCTCGACTACATGTGCGAACTGCTCAAGCGACGACGCCAGGACGGCAAGATGTACGGGATCGTGATCGTCAGCGAAGGAGTCGAGTTGCCTTCTGCCAATGGACTCGTCACCCAGGACGCAGAACTCGACGAGTTCGGACACGTCAAGCTCGGTGGAGTCGGTGAGATCGTCGCCGAGCTGATCGAACGGCGGACCGGGATCGAAACCCGCGTCGTGACGCTGGGACACCTGCAACGGGGAGGCGCACCCAGTGCCTACGACCGTGTGCTCGGCACACGACTCGGAGTCCACGCCGCGCGACTGGCTCACGAAGGACGCTTCGGTCAAATGGTCTCGCTGAGAGGCACTCAGATCACCTCGGTCGCTCTCGGAGATGCCGTGGGAGAAATGAGAACGCTCGAGCCGGAGTTCATGGAAGAGGCCCGCGAGTTCTTTACCTAGGTCGGCGGCGAGGAACCGATCTTGCGTCGAGCTACCGCATTCCTAGAATGTCGGCCCCCCAGCTCACTCCTCGACGCAGATCACCTCAATGTGGTGCGCGACGTGTCAGGCCCTCGCGGGCCCCGACTCCGATAGCAAGCCCTCGGCCTGCCCGCGATGTGGGAATGCGCTGGTCGATCCGCCCGAACCAAACACCGCCTCCCAACAGGCTCGACAACTGCTGGAGAGCTGGAATGCCGACAACCCGCTGGATCTGACGCCGCCAGATGCCGATACGCCGCCGGAATCCCAGACAGCCAATCAAACCCGGAAAACCCGGAAAATCGCCGACACCTCAAGACCTCAATACCGCGTCGACTCCGCACACTCGAAACACAGGAAACAGGCCGACGGCCAGGCGACACAGCACGACGCGAAGACCACTCAACCCACCCCGCCACAACCCAAGACAAAACGCTCCCGCACCAAGCCGACAGCCGACACGAACCGCCCACCTCCCATTGACCCGCTCGCCCAAGTCGCCGCCACACTGGCCAACTTCTCCGATGACCCCCAACCCCCAGCCGCTCAACCAGACACTCCCACAGACGCTCCCGCAGCCACCGAACCGGCAAGCTCCGGGCCGGTCGATGAGCCCGAGGCCGCCGCTGCACTCCCGCCAGGCGTCACCACCAACGCCCTGACCCACTCCACCTCGCTCTGGGGACAACTGCTGGCCTATGTCGGAGTACTCGGCCTGACCGCCGGAGGAGCACTGATCGTCTGGAACGGGTTCGGACATGCTCCACTGAACACCCCCACCGCATGGCTGATCGCCACCGGCGGGCAAATGCTGCTGCTGCTGGGCATCGTGACTCTCGTCTCCAGCGGTCTCGAACAAAACCACGAAGACATCAACCGGCAGCTCCGCGTGCTCGGTGAACAGCTGCTGAGATTCGAGCAGGGCCACGCCGGCGCAACCCCCGTCGCGCCACACGGCCGATCCGGGCAGAACGCCTCGACCCCTCACGACGCTCAACCCGCAACGACTTCGACCACAAAGCCGTAGTAATAGACCAGCAGGCCGGTGATGGACGTGGCGGTGATGTCGAGAGTCGACAACCAGCCCAGGCGGCGATGCAACCGGCTGTGAGCCCCCGGCTGAGGCGGACTCTCAAAGCGCCGCAACGCCAGGCCGATCGTCGCAGCCCACAACACGACCGTCGAAATCGCAAAGAACAGGTGCACGTACAGCAACACGTGCATCGCCCTCGAGTGGTTCTGCGACATCGCCCAGAAACCGCCGTGCAGACGCATGTCGATTTCAAACAGCGACACCGCCACCAGCAGCACCGCTCCCAGAGTCAGCTGCAGCCGACGATGAACCCGATACCGCTGACCAAAACGGACCTGGCACAGGCTCAACATCAATAGCGGTATAACCACCACCAATGCCACAACAACCACGTCGAGCATCACCGATGTGTCGTAGCCCAGAAACCCCTCACCCATGTCTCCGCCTCACTCCGCCTCACTCCGCCTCATCCCGCCTCATCCCGCCTCACTCCGCCTCATCCCGCCTCATCCCGCCTCATCCCGCCTCATCCCGCCTCACCCGACTACGGGCCTACTGCACCAATCCCTTCGTGAGGTGCATGAAGGCGGTCTCGAGATTGACATCCTCCTCGCGGAACATCTCGATCCGAAACCCTCGCTCGAACAACATCGTCGGCAACGCCGTGTAGTCCTCGATGTCGGCGACCAGCGTGGCCAGGATCGTGCCCTTCTCGATCGTCACCGTATCCACCTCGTCGGCCTGCTCGATCAGCGCCGCCGCCTTGTCGGTCGCCGCCGCATGAGTCTCAACCGACCCCAAATCCGGCTGAATCCTCACGTGCAGGATTAACCGTTCACGAGCCTTCCTCATCACTTCCTCGACGTTGCCGTCGACGATCAGGTGCCCCTTCTCGATCATCCCCACCCGGGTGCAGACATCGGCCAACTCGGGCAGGATGTGGCTGCTGACCACCACCGTCTTCTTCAATTCACCCAGCCGCTTCAGCAGCGTGCGGATCTCGATCCGGGCCCGCGGATCCAGGCCGCTGGCCGGCTCGTCGAGCAGCAACACCTGAGGATCGTGCAACAAAACCCGGGCCAGGCCGATCCGCTGGGTCTGGCCGCGAGAGAGCTGGTTGACCATCGCGTCTCGCTTGAACGACATGTCGACCAACTCAAGCTTCTCCTCGCAGATCCCGCGACGCGCGTGCGCATCGATCCGGTAGGTCGCGGCGAAGAACTCGAGGTACTCGATCACGGTCATGTCGTCGTAGACACCGAAGAAGTCGGGCATGTACCCGACCATCCGACGGATCTCCGCCGGATCGGTGTAGATCGACTTGCCGCAGACGTAGGCTTCGCCGTGAGTCGGATTCAACAGAGTGGCAATCATCCGCATCGTCGTCGTCTTGCCCGATCCGTTGGGACCGATGAAGCCGAACACGTCGCCCTCGGCCAGGTCCAGATCGAGGTTGTTCACGGCGATCAGGTCGCCGTACTGCTTGGTCAGTTTCCGAGTGGTGATCACCTCAGTCCCCTCGCGTCAGTCTCAACTGGATTCCATGTCATGCAACAATCGTACGTCACTTTGCAGGAGCCTTGTCAGGATCCACAAACGTCTGGTTCGGCCGCAGCCGCTGACTCACAACCCGCAGCACCATGCGGATGAACGTCACCTGGCGACTCCCCGACGACTTGACCCCCGGGCCTTTGATCAACAATTCGGTCCCACCGGACCCCTGCCCGGACCCCTGCCCGGACCCCTGCCCCGACCCTGCACCTGAGACGACCAGCCGGCCGATCAGCACGGCGCGGTCGAGCGTGATCAGTTGCGAGAGGTCCAGTGCGGCGAGGTCACGGTTCTCGAGGCCGGTGAAACCGCTGCCGCCCGCAGCACGGTGAAACGTCAGAGTCTCGAGCCAATCAAACGGATCGCGGTTCAGAGGTTCGTACTGCCCGGCCACGGTCAACACGTCGCTGCCAAAGCCCTGGCGTCGGGCCACCTTCAAAGTGGTCGTGCGGGTCAGGTACCGCTTCAGAGACTCGTTGCGAACGTCGGCACCCTCCAGCTCCAAGGTCGTCCCCGACGCCCACGACCCACTGCGGCCCTCCGACGAACGCGGCATGTAGACACGACTCCCAAAGGCAATCAACCAGTCGTCGATCGAGCCGGGCAGCTTGTGACTCAATTCACCCGTCAGCTGACCCACCCCACTGCTCTGCAGCGATACCGACACGAGGTCTGTTGCCCGAGACCCCTGCCAGGCGGCCGAGAGTGTCCGGGTTGAGGAAACCGCCACGGGCAAATCGTCGATCGCCGTCTCCACAGAACCGGTCCTCACGCGGTAATCCGGCTCTTCGAGCAGACGCCGACCGTCCCGGTGCATCCCTCCGAATGTCACCTCCGGCACACCACTCCAACCCAACCGGCAATCCGTTTCCAGGTGATTCTGTTGGCCACGCAGCCAGCTGGGAGGCCGGGCCTCAATCCGCAGCCTCTGGCTCTGCCCCGAATAAATCGTCACCCAGCTCCGGCCTGCGACATGCCCTTCGAGCGTGTCGAGGTCGATGATGTCGAGCTGATTGACCAGGACTTCCGGACCACTGAGCGAAGTCCCGCTCCACACGACCAGGCTGGTCGAGGCGACGAGGATCAGCGGCAGCGTCACCCAGGTGGCCCGTGGCCGCCTCAGCAGGTGGCGGACCACGACGAAATCGACCGGGCCCACCAGCAACAGCACCACGATCACCAGCAGGAAGACCTGCCAGATCCCCAGCCGATTCACCTCCTGGAATTCGTCCTGCACTCCGTGCAACTGGGTCTTGAGGTCCGAGATGCCCGAGTAGACCAGGGCACCGCCGGTGCCGCGATTCGATCTCGAGCCGTCACCCGCCGCCAACGGCTCGTCGACACCGGATCCCTCGACCAGGCGTTCCACCAGCCGGGGCAGATCCGCCCAGCGGGCCAGCGGCTGACGGTCGATGTCGACGGCGAGCATCGTCACGCGGCCGAAACCCCAGGCCGACTCGCCGACCAGAGGACCACTCAGAGAGGCAACCGACGTGCGGCCATCTCGCAGGCCCAGCAGCGTGCCGCTCACACGGCCCTGGAACGGAATCCGCTCTCCGGCCGTCGCCAGAGTCTCCAGGCCCCGTAGATCACTGTCACTGACCTGCCGGTCGCCGCGGGCCGTGATCGGAACCCAGCTCGCCAACGGACTGCGAACCCACGCCGCCCGCTGGGATCCCACCGACAGCACCAGTTGACCACCCGCCGCCACCCACTCGGACAACGCACGGCTGTCCGACTCGTCGATCGCATACTCCTCACCTGCCGCCATCACGATCGCGTCGATCGCGTCAAGATCGATGACCCGTTCGATCCGCCGCGACGACCCCGACCAGGCAACCGCGCGACGATACGATTCGACCCTACGGTTCACGCTGCGCTCGGCGCCCGATACGTCCATCCCAGCCGCTCCGCCCCACGAGATCCACAGCGTCTCAGCCTGGCTCAAGACCACCGGGCTCCCCTCGAAGACGACTTCGATCACCGCAGACCCGGCCGCCGCGTCGGATCGCTTCGAATCGCCCGGGATGAAGCGGCCCGAGAGAGCCCAGCCGGTGCTTTGTCCGTGAAACGGGACCGCTTCAGACAACTCGCCGGTGACCTCGAATCGAGCCACCTCCGGCAGCGCGGAGCCCGCCGAGAGGGCCGACTCGGACAGCGGATCCACCAGCCCGCCAAGCGATCCGGTCGTCTCACGCATACCCGCGATCGGACCGCCGGGGACTACGAGGCCGTGAGCCGCATGAGGGTCGCCGTTGCGGAAGACCACCGTCTGGCCGGCACGCACCGGGATCTCGATCCGGTCAACACCTCCCGAAACCACCGTATCGCCGACACGCATACGCCAGCTGAACGGACGCCGGGGTACGCTCGCCATCGTAATCGTGCGACGATCGACCCGCACACCGTCCAATTCGATCGATACCCCCAGGTCGCCGCCCAGCCGACCGGGTTGGAACCAGCCAACCAGCCGGGCGCGACGCCCCGTCGTCAACTCGACCGCCGGAGACTCAAAGGCCGCGGTCCGTTCCGAGGGATCCGATGTCGTCAGCACCAGCCTCAGCGAACCGCTCGACCCCACTCCATCGACTTCGACCCGTACCGGCGCCCACTTGCCCGCCTTGACCCAGCCCCCCAGACCCACCGCGACGGATCGAATCGTGGGACCATCCTTTGCCATCGCCGTCGAGCCGACAGCCGCCAGACACGCCCCGAGCAGCACCACAGGCAGCGCCACAAGCGGGACCCCCCGGCACTCCAGCCCAATCCAGCCACGGGACGCGTGATTCACGAAGCCTCTCGGTCGGACCAGGAATGCTCGTGCGGCATGATATGCGGAGTCTGCGGTGTGAGCGGAGTGTAGCGAAGGAATTTCGATCATAGGCAATCAACCGGGGCACCGGAACGCCCTGTCGATCGCTTTTCCCATTGCCTTGACGTCCGACAACAACACCCTCTATTCCCTTACCTCACCGATCACTTCCTCTGACGGCCACTCACCGCACGGCCGACTTCGCCATGACCGTTTCTACCGAAGACACCATCCGCTGGTGCTCCACTCTCGCGGACGACTCGGATGAAACCCCCTCGCTGGAAGACTGCCTCGACGCCATCCCCAACCTCGACTCGCTCGATTCCCTGCCGCGAGGAACCCGGGTGCTGGTGCGAGGCGATACCGACGTCGTGGTCACCGACGATGGGTCGATCCCGAATGACGTGCGGATCCGCTCGCTCGTGGAAACGCTTTGCTTCGGAGGACGCCGAGGGTGGGTGCAGCTGGTCTATGGACACCGGGGGCGAGACCCCGGGCTGTCGCTGGAACCTGTCGCGAGACACCTCGAAAGACTCGTTCCGCTGGAAGCTCGAGGCAACAGGCCGGTGGCGTTCATCGGCGAATGGCTCGACGACCAGACCGGCACGGTGCTCGCATCAGCCGCCCGGCAGGTGGCCGAGCTGCACGAAGGGACCATCGCCGTCCTCGAAAATACCCGCCGCTATTCGCTCGAACAGGCACTCTGGAAGGCCGGAGTCGATCAGATCACCGAGATGGCTCCGAGGTTGACCAACTACGTCAACAGCGTCGCAAAGTCACTGGCTGTCATCCACGTCAACGAAGGATTCGCCGCATCCAATCGTGACCTCTCCAGTACCCTCGTGCCGCTGGGCTGCCAACAGGTCGCGCTGGGACGCTACATCGATCACGAACTCAGCCGACACGTCACTCGCACCCGCCAGGCCGACCTGGTCGTCTTCAGCGGGATCAAGATCAACAAGCTCGATGACCTCCAGCAGATCCTGCAACGCAAGGTGGTGAAAACGGTGATCGCCGCCGGAGGTCTCGCGCTGGCCCTCAAGGCCGCCCAGGCAGTTCACGACGGTCGCGAATTCGGACTCGGGCTCGCCGCAGACTCGACCCAGGCCAAAATCCATATCCCGCCGGAACGCATCGAACAGGCCGGGCAGATGTATCGCCAGGGCCTCGAGGCCAAAGTCGAATTCGTGCTGCCCCTCGACTTCATTCTCGGCGACGGATCCGCCAGCGCGACCATCCCCGACGGTGAGGCTCAATTCGATGTGGGACCCGAAACCCGAGCCGACCAGGTCGCAGCGGTCGGCCGCTTCCTCGAATCTCACCAGGCCGGAGTCGAGGCAGGTCACCGACCGGCCATCGCGTTCTACAACGGAGTGTTCGGCCTGTTCGAGGAGCCCGCATTCGAAACCGGGACCCGAGAGTTCATCGGACAACTCAAGCGGATGACCGATGCGGGAGCCGAAGTCTACGTTGGCGGAGGCGAAGGAGGGACAGCGCTGGAGCGTTACGGTCAACCCGATTGGGTCACCCACTGCTTCACCGCCGGCGGCACCATCCTCAAAGCACTCGGCAACCAACCCATCCCCTACATCAAAGCCCTCTACAATAAAACCCTTGGGGTCAGAGCTTGAATAGTGAATAGTGGTTTACCCAATCCGCCTGAATCCCCACGGCCGGCGTCACCAGGAATTGGGGCCAGAGCCTCAATAGCGAATTGTGGCGGCGACTAGGCAAACGACACTGGCTGCGCAGGCCACTATTCACTATTCAAGCTCTGACCCCAATTGAGTGGGGCGCTACTTGGCGGAGAGGGTGATGCCCATGTCGGTGAACAGCAGCTGCATGTCTTCCCAGACATCCTTCTTTGCCGACGGGTTTCTCAACAGGTACGACGGGTGGTAGGTGCACAGCACCTTTGCTCCGGCGTATTCGAAGAACTTCCGCCTCATGCGGCCGATCGTCTCGGTCGAATCGAGCAGGTTCCTGGCCGCCACCGAGCCCCAGCAGACAATGTATTCGGGGCGGACCGCGGCGATCTGCCCGTCGAGAAACTTGCGACAATTCCCCGCCTCATCGGGAGTCGGGTTTCGGTTTCCCGGAGGGCGACACTTGAGGATATTGCAGATGTAGATCTGCTCACGCCGCAACCCGCAGGCTTCGATGATCTGGTCGAGCAGCTTGCCGGCTCGGCCGACGAACGGCTCACCGAGCCGGTCCTCGTCGGCACCGGGCGCTTCGCCGACGAACAGGATCTTCGCCTCGGGGTCTCCGACACCGAAGACCGTCTGGGTCCTCGTCTCAGCCAATTCCCCGCAAAGCCGGCAGGCGGCGACCTCGTCACAGAGAACCTCGAGACCGCCGGCCGATTCTCCTGTTCCCGACGGGGTCACCTGCCCCTCATCCCCTTCGGGGGCCTCGGGCACGGGGTGCTGGGGTTCTGAGGGGCGAGCGAGGTGAGTGACCCCGGAACGTTCGAGGCTCTCCAACAGCTGTCGAGCCGCTCGAGCCGTCGGCGGATCTGTCATTTCGCCCCCTGCCGGTACGCCAGCCACCACAGTTTCCAGGCCCGCTGGTTGTAACCGGGTCCGTCGTATTCGGTCAGTTTCTTCAGCGCCGCCAACACCTCGGGGTTCTCACGATCGACGACGACGGAGATCACCTGGGTTTCCTTTTCGGAGAACTGCGGAGGCAGGATCACCACTCCAAAGGGAAACTGCCCCATCTGCATTCCCCTGAGCACCTCCGGCGGAACGCCGAAGCCCTGGGCCACCGCCGGGTGCACCGGTGTCCCGTCGCGAGCGAATGCGAAACTTGGATGCCGGCTCCCAGGCACCCTGACGCGATGCACGTGTCGAGTGACCAGGGCGTTGATCAACGGCGGCACCGCCGTCAGGTCTCCACATTCACCCAGCAGGACCGCGGTCCGGTGGACCACGACGTTGGACATATCGCGCAGAAACGCAATCGCAAACGGCACAGCCGCACCCAACCGCTTCGGCCCGATCGCCGACCTCGCCGCACCTCGAACCTCGTAACTCCGGTCCCGCAACGCCATTCCCACCAGCGGCTCCAGCGGCGCGGTGCCCGGGATATCACCCAGCACCGTCGCCAGCAGCACCCGGACCCCGGTCACGTCGTCTCGTCCCAGGATCCTCACCAGCGGCACGATCGCCGCGGGATCCTTCACGCGAGCCAACTCGGCACGACCTCGAGCCTGCTGCCGGGGATCGTTGGTGCGCAGCCACTTGTGCCAGATGCGGATCTGAGAGAACCACTTACGGTAGGTTGCGGCTCCGACCGAGGCCTGCTCGAAATCGTCTCGTTGCTGAGGCGTCATGAAGCGGCCCCGGAACCGGACCAGCCCCCGCGACTTCATGAACTCCTCGCGAGTCATCCACTTGCCGTCCTGCAGAGTGTGTCCCAGGCCGTAGTGGGCGCGGCGGTGGCCCGGATCGAGCGAAACAACTCGCTGAAGATGCATCCATCGCTGATCGGGGAGCCGCTGGCTGCGACACCACTCGGCCAATTCCCAATGACCCTCCACCGTGTCACTCTCCGACGACACCCGATCCGCACGCTCCTCGTACCGCTCCAGCTTCAACGACCGCCGGACCAACAGCACCACGCGGTCGCCGGATACCTCGATCCGAGTCCCCGACACGGTCCTGATCACAATCGTCTCACCGGGGGTCCGCGTCACCGCACCCAGCAATTCGCCACGCAACTCGCCGCCGTTTTCGAGACGGATCACGTCGGCAGCCAGCTGCGAAGCCCACAGCAGACCCCACGCGATGCTCAACGCGGCCCACCCCGCCCGCCCCGCCGACGCCGCCGGGACCGGCACAACCGACCTGCCAGGATCTCTCCACACAACCCCAACCCCCCCTACACCTGCCCCGACTCCTCCAGCGACCGTCGTGACGAGAGGGGCAGTCCGCGGAATTGTACCGGTCAAAGCACTGCGAGGCCAACAATTCTTGCCTGCGGATCGCTCGGGTGACCTTCGAATCGCGGTGCCAACCGCGGGAGCCGACTGAAGGAGGATAGGCCGTGCCAGCCTCTGGTCGATGCCACCCGACTCAGGGTAGACTCAGACAAAGCAGGCCCCTCCCCCCCACTGCCTCACCACGACTGACCGCCATGACTCGATACCGCCTCGTCCGTTCTGCAATTCTGTTCGCCCTGGCGTTGCCGCTGGTGGGCCTGAGTCCCACCCCCGTGCGGGCCCAGCAGGGCATTCGCGGCAACGTGCTGCCCTCGCACAACATGCTCCGCCGGCACGGCCTCGTCCGCATGTGGTGGGGCCAGGCCTTTCTCGATCCCAGCCGGGATGTGATCGACCACATGCTGGTCGACGAGGACGTGGTGGTGATGCAGGCCAGCAGCGGCACGGTCACCACCTTCGACAGTGAATCGGGACGTCGGCTGTGGTCGGCTCAACTCGGTCCCCGCGACGCACCCAGCCAGCCTGCGGTCTCCAACAGCGACTTCGTCTTCGTCCCCGCAGCCCGCAGGCTCTATTGCCTCGACAAGTTCTCCGGCGAACTGATCTGGGAACTCAAGCTCCCCCGCACCCCTTCGACCAGCCCCGCGGTCAGCGACGACCAGATCTTCTACGGATCCCACGACGGCAGCATCTACGCCTTCGACCTGCACCGCATCCGTGACCTGCACCTGAAGAACCAGCTGGACGACTGGGGCTTTTTGGCCCGACAGTGGCGATTCAAGACCGGCAAGCAGATCACCACACCGCCGATTGCCACCCGTCGTGTGGTCACTTTCGCGAGCCTCGACAACTCGCTGTACTGCATCACCGCCGGCTCGCCCCGGCTGCAGTGGCAGTCCGAAACCGACTCCCCCGTCTCGGCACCGGTCACCTACCACCGCGGGTTTCTCTACGTCGCCTGCGAAGACTTCAACCTCTACTGCCTCAATGCCGAAAACGGCAACTCCCGCTGGCAACCGTTCCCCTCGGGATTCCCGATCCGACGCACGCCGCGGGTGATCGGTGAGCAGGTGTTCATCTTTCCCGACGCCGGTGGAGTGTTCTCGATCTCGACGCAGACCGGAAAACGGATCTGGTGGCGAAACGGCATCCAAAATTTCGTCGGCTCGTCACTCTCTCGACTCTACGCCAGCGACCGCATCGGCAACATCGTCATCCTCCGACGTACCGATGGAGCCGTGATGGGGACGATGCCGATGCGGCAGTTCGGGGTCAAGTACGCCAACGAACGAACCGACCGGCTGTACCTGGCCACAAACAGCGGGCTGCTGGTGGCGATCCGCGAAGCGGGAGCCGACCACGAGTTCCCCGTGTTTCACCAGAACCCCGACCTGCTGCCGATTCTCCCCGAGTTCGCGCCCGAGACTCCTCCACCAACCACCACGCCGGCAACCCCCGCCCCCGCCCCGGCCCCCGCAGGCAGCGGCAACGCAGCGGGCAACTGATTCGCCGCGGCGGCCCCGCTCTGGTTTGAATTGACTCGCCCTCGTCAGTAGGATCGCGACCCGGAACGGACGGATCCGTAACGGGAGAGTCAATTCATGAGCAACGGCCTTTCGCGGCGGGCCCTGGTCAGTGTCAGTGACAAGACCGGACTGGCCCCCTTTGTGGGTCAACTGATCGAGCTGGGATTCGAGATCATCTCGACCGGAGGCACCCGTCGACATCTCGAGGAGGCGGGTGTGCCGGTGATCGGGATTTCCGAGTACACCGGATTCCCCGAGATCATGGACGGCCGGGTCAAGACCCTGCACCCCAAGGTCCACGGCGCCATCCTGGGGCGACCCGATCGACCCGACGACGCGGCGGCGATCGCCGAACATGGAATCGTGCCGTTTCAACTGGTCGTCTGCAACCTGTACCCGTTCGAGCAGACGATCGCCCGCGACGGGGTGACGGTGGCCGAGGCAATCGAACAGATCGATATCGGCGGTCCGAGCATGGTGCGGTCCGCGGCCAAGAACCACGCCTACGTCGGCATCGTGACTCGACCCGAACAGTACCCCCGCGTCCTCGAAGCACTCGGGCACGGCGGTCTCGATAGTCTCGATGAAACGCTCCGCCGTGAACTCGCCACGGCCGCGTTCGAGATGACCGCCGCCTACGACCGGGCGATCGCCGATTACATGTCCGCTCTCGGTGACACAAAGGCCGAAGACTCACCCGACGCTGCGGATGGTGAGGACTCAATCCTCACCATCACGCTCCATCCTCGAGCCACGCTCCGCTACGGCGAGAACCCTCATCAGCAGGGCAGCTGGTACACCGAGCCGGGAGCCGATCCCGCCACGCTGGCTGCCGCCGAAGTGCTCAGCGGCAAGGAACTCTCTTACAACAACCTCCTCGATCTCGACGCCGCGCTGTCGATCATTCGAGAATTCCGCGATCCGGCGGCCGTGGTCATCAAGCACAGCAATCCCTGCGGCTGTGCGGTTGGGGCGACCCAGCCCGAGGCCTTCGCCGCCGCCTATGCCGGCGACACGGTCAGCGCCTTCGGCTCGATCCTCGGCTTCAATCTCCCGCTGCAGCTCGAGACCGCCGAGTCACTCTGCGAACCGGGTCGCTTCATCGAAGCGATCATCGCACCGGGTTACGACGACCTGGCACTCGAGGCTCTGCAAACACGTCCGAAATGGAAGAACAACGTCCGGCTGCTGAAACTCGAAGCGCTGTGCGATCCCCGGGATGCGGGGCCGGAGTACCGCAGGATCAGCGGAGGCATGCTGGTGCAGGATCGGGACGAGGGCCAGGAGCCGTGGGAGGGGTGGCAGACGGTGAGCAAACGTCAGCCGAGCGAGTCGGAGATGCTGGACCTGAAGTTCGCCTGGTCGGTCGCCAAGCACGTCAAGTCCAACGCGATCGTCTTCGCCAAGGACACGGCGGTGGTCGGAGTCGGAGCCGGCCAGATGAGTCGGCTCGACTCGGTCCACATCGCTCATCGCAAGGCCGGTGACCGCGGCCAGGACGCGGTACTCGCCTCCGATGCCTTCTTCCCCTTCCGCGACGGCATCGACCAGGCCGCGGCAGCCGGCATCGCCGCGATCGCTCAACCGGGAGGATCCCGGGGCGACGACGCGGTGATCGAGGCGTGCAACGAACACGGCATCGCGATGGTCTTCACCGCGCGACGCCACTTCAAGCACTAGGCCACCAGCAGCAGCTCACCGCCCTAACCGCGGCGGCGACGCTTCTTCTTGGTCGTAGCCTTGCCCACGGCGATGCTGTAGATCTTGTAGTCCTTGCCAATGCGCCTGAGCACGATGCGGACGGTCTGTCGCTTCGAGTTGGCCATGGTGACCACCCGGTCGGATCCAGTCGATCGCGCCCCGCCGGAACGTTGAGCTCCCTGCAGCACCTGCTTCCATTGGTCCAACGACTTTTTCTCCAGCGGACCTTTGAGCAGCTCCTTGAGAGCCGGCGTGCGGGCTCGAGAGTAGACCATCGCGACGGCGCTCTTGGTGTCACCTGCGATCATCTTCGCCACGAAGTCGTCAGCAGCATGCTCGGGCGTTCCGGGCTTCGCCTCAGGCTTCTTCTTGCGGCTGGCCGCTCCGGGGAAACCACCAGCACCACCGCCTCCGGGGAACCCGCCAGCACCACCGGCTCCACCCGCTCCGGGTCGGCCGCCAGCACCACCGCCTCCGGGGAACCCGCCAGCACCACCGGCTCCGGGTCGGCCGCCAGCACCACCCGCTCCGGGTCGGCCGCCAGCACCACCGGCTCCACCAGCTCCACCAGCTCCGGGGAAGCCGCCTTGTCCACCACCGGGTGCTCCACCACCACCGGGGAAGCCGCCCTGTCCGCCACCGGGTGCTCCACCACCACCGGGGAAGCCGCCCTGTCCGCCACCACCGGGTGCTCCACCACCACCGGGGAAGCCGCCCTGTCCGCCACCACCGGGT
>CAUZEQ010000030.1:0-26934 GCA_963578885.1 Planctomycetota bacterium | reverse complement strand
CGGTACATGATCGGGTCGCGCATGATCAGGTGCGGCGAGGCCATGTCGATCTTCGCCCGCAGCACGTGCTCGCCGTCGGCAAACTCGCCCTCACGCATCTTCGCAAACAGCTCGAGATTCTCTCCGGGCGGCCGGTCCCGATAAGGACTCTCCACGCCCGGCTCCATCGACGTCCCGCGATTCTGTCGGATCTCCTCGATCGTCTGGCTGTCGACATAGGCCCGGCCCGCTTCGATCAGCTGCACCGCCCAACCGTAGAGCTGCTCGAAATAGTCCGACGCGTAACGCACCTCGCCGTGCCAACCAAAGCCCAGCCAGGTGATGTCCTGCTGGATCGCCTCGACAAAATCGACGTCCTCCTTGGTCGGGTCCGTGTCGTCCATTCTCAGGTGACACACACCACCGTATTCCTCGGCGATCCCGAAGTTCAGGCAAATCGACTTGGCATGGCCGATGTGCAGGAACCCGTTGGGCTCGGGAGGAAACCTCGTGACCACTCGCTCGTCAAACTTGCCCGACGCGTTGTCAGCCTCGACCCTCTGCCGCACAAAGTCGATCGAACCGCCGTCGGCCCCGTCACCGTCCCGTTCATCCCGTTCGTTCATGATCCCGCTCCCTCGGCATCCGCCGGTGCCTCGCACAATTCCAACGCCCGGTCGATTCTCGCCAGC
The DNA here is from genome assembly GCA_963578885.1 of Planctomycetota bacterium. GTDB lineage: Bacteria > Planctomycetota > Planctomycetia > Planctomycetales > Planctomycetaceae > UBA8437. The sequence continues at coordinate 26,263 of CAUZEQ010000030.1, read as the reverse complement.
ACGCTCTCGCGGCCGAGCAGTTCGAGTGCTTCGAACATGCCGATCCCGGCCTGTTTGCCGGTGACCGCCACGCGGACCGCGTGAATGATCTGGCCCAGTTTCAGCTCCTTCCGCTCGACCCAACCCTTCATCAACTCCTCCAGCACCCCCGCTTCGAACGTCTCGACGCCGGCCAGTTCGCCGCGAAACGCACTCAGCCAACCCGACACGCCGTCCTTCCTCAACCGCTTGTTGACCGCCTTCTCGTCGTAGACCAGTTGGTCGTCGTCGACAAGGAATTCGTCGAACTCCAGTACATCGCTGTAGACCTTCAGCCTCTCGCCCATCGCCTCCAGCAACGCCTCCACAAACCTGCGGGTGTCGGGGTCGGACGGATCCGAGACCAGCCCGGCCCGTTGCAGGTAGTCCAGGCAGCGCTCCAACCGCTCCGAAACGGGCGACTCGTTCATCCAGTGCCCCTGCAGGCTGGCGAGCTTGTCCGGGTCGAGCCCCGCGGGGCTCTTGACCACCCGCTCCAGCGTGAAGGCCTCCACGATCGTCTCCCGCGACATCACCTCGGTCTTGTCGTCCAGCGACCAGCCCAGCCGCGACAACCCGTTGAAGAGTGCCTCGGGCCGATACCCCATCACCTCGTAGTACTCGACCATCACCGGGTCCGGCCCGTCGTCACCACCACGCCCGATCCGCGGCAACACCCTCTCGGCCGCTTCGAACAATCGCCGGAACTGCGGGTTGTTGCGGTACTTGTCCAGCTTCCGCTTGCTCAACTTCTCCTGGGTCCCCGGCGCGGCGACGTAGGGGAGGTGAGCAAACACGGGCAGGTCGTGGCCGAGGGCCTGGTGCAGCAGGACCTGGACGGGCGTGTTCGAGAGATGTTCTTCGGCACGGATCACGTGCGAGATCTGCATCGCGGCGTCGTCCACGACGGTGGCAAAGTTGTACAGCGGGCTGCCATCGCCTCGCTGGATCACCGGGTCGGGGATCAGCCCGGCGTCCCATTCGACCCGACCCCGCACAGCGTCCTCGATCACCACCCTCTGGTCTCGAGGCACCTGGAAGCGGACCACACAAGGCCGCTCGTCGGCGAGATAGGCGGCGACGGTGTCCGGGTCGAGTTCCAGAGACGCTCGGGTGCCCACAAACGTTCGGCCCTCGGCCTTAGCCTCGGCCCGCGCAGCCTGGATCTCATCGGGAGTCTCGAAACAGCGATAGGCCAGGCCCGATTCCAGCAAACCCTCCACCGCAACGCGGTACAGGTCGTCCCGTTCGCTCTGGAAATATGGCCCGTACTCTCCCCCCACCTCCGGACCCTCGTCCCAGTCCAACTCGAGCCACCGGAAGGCATCCAGGATCGGGGCCAGCGCCGCCTCGACGTTCCGCTGCCGATCGGTATCGTCGATTCTCAGCACGAAACTTCCGCCGTGACGACGAGCGAAGAGCCAGTTGAACAACGCCGTCCGCATCCCGCCAATGTGCATGTAGCCGGTGGGACTGGGAGCAAATCGGGTGCGGACGCCAGGCATGCGGATGATCCAAAAAACTGGTGGCGGTCGATCTTACGGAACGCCTCTCACAAGGGTCAACGCCCGGGACGGCCGGTATGACACCAGGCACCCAATACACCCCATGGGCCCAATCGCCAACCGCTCGCCACGCCCAGAGTCTCACAAGACGACCGCAATCCCACCCGCGGACACCCCAGGCCCGCGACGACGGTCCTGTCAGAAACTGGAGGCTGGATTCTTGCTTGCCGACAACGTTAGTGTGAATCCTGCTGCATCCGCTGAGTGTCATTTCTTCATGAGCATCCGTAAACGCACGATCTGCCTGACGATCGCTGTTGTCGGCGTGGTCGGCCTCGGGCTGATAGGGACATTCTGGCAGCCGGCCCCATTGCCCCGGGATCCCGATTCCCAGCGGCGCCAAACTCAGGACAACACCAACACCAAGCCCGCGCCGCTGACCAGGCTGTCCAAGAGCGACTTCCTGAATACCGCTGCAGGAGTCGGCCACGTCGGAAGCCAGGCGTGTCGCGAATGTCATGAAGACGAGTGGCAGTCCTACCAGGATTCGGGCATGGCCCACTCGATGCACAGGACCGACCTGGCCCAAGACCCCGCACCCCAAGACCCTGCGGCTCCAAGCCCGGCCGGCATCCCGTCCCCGGGAACGGTCCAACACGCCGCCTCGGGGCGTCGCTATCAGAGCCTGTGGCGAGACGGGAAACTGCTGCACCGCGAAGAACTTGTCGCCGGAGACGGCCCGCCCGTGCTGCTGGGCGAACATGAAATGCAATTCGTCGTCGGTTCGGGAATTCACTTCACAATGTACCTGGGCGAAATCGACGGCTTCCTGGTCGAGTCGCCATTGACCTGGTACTCGGGCAAACCGGGCTGGGACATGTCGCCGGGGTACGCGGTGCCGTTTCAGCTCGGATTCCAGCGAGAAATCACTGCCGACTGCCTGTTCTGCCACGCCGGTCAAGCGGCGGCCATCGACGGAAGCTACCATCGCATCAAGGTGACCGAGTTGGTAATCGGCTGCGAACGCTGCCATGGCCCCGGAACCTTGCACGTCAAGCGGCACTCCTCGAATGACCCATCAGGTGCCGGGGCCGAGGACTTCGACCACACAATCGTCAACCCGGCACATCTTTCACGGGATCGCGCCGAGGCAATCTGCCACCAGTGCCACCTGCAGTCTCGTTCCTACACATCCGCTCGAGGACGCAGCCTCGCCGATTTTCGGCCCGGCCTGGCACTCGAGGACTTTCAACATTACTACCGTTCCAGTGATCCCGGCGAGCAGATGAAGGTCGTGGGACACACCGAACAACTGTTGCTCAGCCGCTGCTACACCGAATCGAAAACCCTCTCATGCATGACCTGCCACAACCCTCATGGCCGATTGCCAGTCAGCCAACGAGACGCAGGACACCGGCAATCCTGCCTCAACTGCCATGATACCGGCACCTGCAAGGAAGCGGCTCCAAACCGCCAGCAGACCAAGCCGCCGGACAACTGCCTGGCCTGCCACATGCCGACGGTCCAGACCAGTACCTTGCACGTTGCGGTGACCCATCACCGCATCGGGATCCATCGCGACAACGCCCCCACGCCCTCCCGCACCGAAGATCTCGAACCCATTCACGACCTCTCCCGCTTCTCCCACGCCGATCAGGTACGGTCACTGGGACTGGCCTACCTCAAGCGAGTCTTTCAATTGGGTATCGAGTCGGGTCCCGAATCGCGCAGGTTGTGGGACCATTCCCTGAAGCTGTTGCTGCAGTCGCAACGAGAGGGACTCAACGACCCCGAAGTCCACGCCACACTCGCTCAACTGCTGTTTCAAAAAGAACCAGACCAAGCCGTCAGTCATGCGAGGATCGCATTGAAGCAGCCGAAGCTGAGCATCGAGCCAAGGCTCAATGCACTCTTCGCGCTGTCCAGTCACCACCAGAGTCGTCAGCAGCCAGAATTGGCGCTGGGGTATCTCGACGAGTTGATCCGGCTGCGTCGAAGTGCCTCAGATTGGGAACTGCGAGCACTGTGCCTGCTCCAGAAACGTGATCTCCCCGCGACCATCAAGGCCCTGGAAACCGCGATCGGCATCAACCCCGAACTGCTCTCAGCCCGCGACCTGCTGGCCCGACTCTACAAGAACCAGCAACAGTTCCAGCGGGCCGACAACCAAAAGAAACTCCTGCGACGGATGGCCGAAAGGCGCCGCAGTCGGGGCCGGCCCTGACGATGCCTCGCGAGCCCCTGCGAGTGGGACGTGCGACGTGTCATGGCTCCTGGAATTCGAGTACCCAACGCTGCTCCCTGGGAACAAGGCACGCCACCCCCTGTCGCCTGGCACCACGGAATTCCAGCAAGAGACTCCCGTCAGGCTCCTCGCCCAGCAACTCGTAACTCCCGCCGTCCCACCGTGTCACGCTCCCGCGGTTGCCTCCGATCGGACCCTCGAAGTCCAGGTACCGCCGCCGATGATCCGACAGCCGCTCGGCCGCGATCGCTCCGGACGTCGCCGGATCCTCGAGTAACCTCCAGGTCCAAAGCGAATCCACCGTCGGGACTTCAAGCATCAGGTCCCAATGAAAAAACGGATGGTCATGTTCGAGAATGACGAAGCGGGACACGAGCGGATTCGACCTCACCTCGGCTTACTGGTACGCCTTTTGCAGACCTCATACCATGCAACCTGAGTCCGCATCAACCACATCGCCCTCTGGGCATCTTCGAGTCTGACAGCATGACACCACGTGAAGTCATTGCCCTGTGTCGAGAACACGAAATCCGGGCCGTTGACCTGCGGTTCATGGACTTTCCAGGAACCCAAAAGAACTTCACGATCCCCGTAGACGCGTTGACAGAAGAGTCATTCGAGGACGGGTTGGGGATCAGCGGGTCGAGCCTGCAGGGATGGCAGGCGATCAACGAGAGCGACATCCTGGTCGTGCCGCAGCCGGAAACCGCCTTCATCGACCCCTACCGGGCCTCCACGCTGGCGATCCTGGCCAATATCCAGGACCCGATCACTCGCGAAGACTATGCCAAGGATCCGCGCAATGTTGCCCGAAAAGCAGCACATTACATGCAATCGCTCGGACTGGCTGACCAGGCCCTGGTGGGGCCGCGGATCGAGTTCTTTGTCTTCGACGGGGTGAATTTCGGGCAAAACGAATACGAGGCGTTTTATCGAGTCGAAAGTCGCGAGGGCCCATGGCAGACCGGAGGGGATTCGTCCTCGAGAGGACAGGGGACCGGGATCCGGCATCGGCAGGGCTACTTGGCCGTGCCGCCGACCGATACGCTGCAGGAACTGCGGAACGAGATCCTGCAGTCGCTGACCGATTGCGGCATCGCCGTCAGTGGACACCACCACGGGATCGCCTCGGCCGGACAATGCAAGTTCGACCTCGCTCCCGAGCCCCTGGTCACTGCGGCTGATCAACTGATCCGAGCCCGATACCTGATCAAGAACGCCGCGGCCAACGCCGGCCAGTCGGCAACCTTCATGCCCAAGCCCCTGTGGAACGACAACGGCTCGGGACTCCACCTCAACTTCTCGCTCTGGAAAGCCGGCGAACCCCTGTTCGCCGGGTCCGGCTACGGTGGACTCTCGCAAACCGCCATGCACGCCATGGGAGGCATCCTGGCTCACGCCCCGGCCCTCTCCGCCTTCTGCTGCCCAACCACCAACAGCTACAAGCGGCTGGTCCCCGGCTTCGACGCTCCGGTCAATCTCGCCTACAGCTACCGCAACCGCTCGGCAGCCATCCGCATCCCCGTCCACGCCGTGCGGCCCGAAGACAAGCGGTTCGAGTTCCGCTGCCCCGACTCGGCAGCCAACGCCTACCTGGGAACCGCCGCGATGCTGATGGCCGCCCTGGACGGAATCCAGAACCAAATCGACCCCGGACCTCCCCTCGACAAGGACCTCTACGACCTCGAACCCGAAGAACTCGGCGAAGTGCTGCGGGTGCCCGGGTCGCTCGCCGAATCACTCCAGGCACTCCGCGATGATCAGGAATTCCTGCTCCGAGGCGATGTCTTCACCGAGGACGTGATCGATACCTGGACGTGGTACAAGACCGAGCACGAGGTCCAGGAGATCCGGCAACGGCCGCATCCGTTCGAGTTCTCGATGTACTACGACGTCTGAGACCCGGTGCCGGGTCGAGGCTACTTCTTGTCAGCCTTCTTCTTGGTCTTTGGCTTGGCCTTCGGCTTAACGACGCGGGCGGTCTTGATGTAGTCCATCCGAGGGAACTCCTCCTTGAGGTACCTGTTGCCCTCGCTCTGGAGCACCCCCTGCTGGGCCTTTTCACCGTACTCGGCGTTGATCTTCTGTACCGACTCGAAGCCCTCGACCACCTTCCCGAACGGGGTGAAGCCGAGCTTGTCGAGGAAGGCGTTGTCCTTGAGATTGAAAAACAACTGGGTCGTGCGGGTGTTGGGTCCGGAGGTGGCAAATGTCAGGGTGCTCTTGAGATTGCTGTGACCGGCTGCAGGGTCGTCCTTCAGGTTGGCCCGCCGCCAGCGACTCTGCACCTTTGGATCTCCGTTGATCCCGAACTGGACGATGAAGTTGGGCACCACGCGGAAGAACCGGCACTCGTCGTAAAACCCGCCGGTGACCGCCTCGTGGAACCGGTCGGCCCCATTCGGAGACCACTTCCGAGTGACCTCGACAACGAAGTCGCCCCGGGAAGTCGTGAACTTCACCCTGTAGCTCTCGGGACCCTTGGGCGGAGTCGGCTTGGGCAACGCCACCTTCTTGGTAGCCTTCGCCGCCGGCTTCTTCTCATCAGCCGCACCCAGTACCGCAATGGCCAGCACCAGCACCGCCAGTCCACTCGTCCACCTCGTCCACCTCGTCCAACCCGTCATGCCAGATTCCTTTGGTTGATTGTCAATTCATGGTCTTCTCTTTTGCGTCCTTCGAGTCGTCCTCGGACGCGTCGATCGTGGCTGTCTTCACGTAGTCGAGATTGGGGAATTCGCGTTCGAGATACGCGTTACCTTCCTTCTCGATGATCTGCTGCTGGGGCCTCTCGCGGTACTCCGACGTGATCGCGTCGACAAATTCCATCCCCGAGACGACTCGGGCGAACGGCGAGAAACCCTGCGGATCCAGCGAGCTCGTATTGTCCTTGAGGCTGATGAACAGCTGGGTGGTCCGGGAATTGGGTCCCGAGGTGGCAAACGTCAGAGTGCCACGCTTGTTGTTCTGGGTGACCGGATCGTCGGGGATCTTCTGGTCCCACTTTGCATGCACCGCGGGATCGCCGTTGATCCCGAACTGGACGACGAAGTCCGGGACCACCCGGAAGAACCGGCAGCCGTCAAAGAACCCGTCCTCGACCAGCTCGCGGAACCGGGCGGCCCCCTTGGGAGCCCAGCCGGGGAACACCTCGATCACCACATCGCCCCTGGTCGTCGCCAGCGTCACCTGGTAACTGCCCTCACCGGCCTTTTCACCCGCACTCCTGACCTTCGGCGACTCCAGAGAGTCTCCGGCACAACCCCCCAGCAGCAACCCCGCCACGACCGAGATCCACACCTTGCGATTCACCATCGGCCTCACGCTCCCAACAAGAACAGGTATCACACGCTTTCTTGTAAACCAGCACGAGCAGCCGTTCAATCGACCACCCGTGTTCCCTCCACCCCCGTCCGCTCGGCAAACAGCTCAGAAAGCCGACGGGTCATCGGCCCCGGCGCCGACTCGTCCCCGCCACCGATTGGCCGACCGTCCACCTCGACCACCGCCGCCAACTCGCCCATCGTTCCCGAGCAGAACATCTCCTCGGCACGATACACGTCCGTCAGCGACAGGTCCCTCTCGTGACACGCGATCCGGTTCGCACCGCACAACTCCAGCACCGTGGCCCGGGTAATCCCCTCGGGACAGGCCACCGCCCGAGGGGTCAACACCGTGTCGCCGGAGACCAGGAACACGTGCGTCGCGTTCGTTTCGGCGACGAAGCCGTGAGTGTCGAGCATCAACGCGTCATCGACCCCCGCCGCATTCGCCTCGATCTTCGCCAGGATCGACTGCACCAGGTTGTTGCTGTGGATCTTCGGGTCCAGGCAATCCGGCGGAAACCTCCGCACGCTGCTCGTCATCAGCCTCACCCCCGACTTGTCGTAAACCGGCGACTTGTGCTCGGCCAGCACGATCAGCGTCGGACCCGCCTGGTTCAGCCGGGGGTCCATGCCCGAGGTGATCTTCAGTCCCCGTGACAGCGTCAGCCGGATGTGGACGCCGTCCCGCATCGAGTTCGCTTCGAGCGTCCGGGTGATCTCCGAGGTGATCTGTTCATGACTGGGGATCGACTCGAACGCCATCGCCAGGGCCGAGCTGCGGAGCCGATCGAGGTGTTCGGTGAGCTTGAAGATCCGCCCCTCGTAGAGCCTCAGGCCCTCCCACACCCCGTCTCCCCCCTGCACCAGCGAATCGAACGGGCTGATCCCCGCCTCGTCGCGGTGGACCATCCGCCCGTCGATGTTGATCAACAGGTCGCGGTTCTGTTCGTTGAACGTCTGCTGCATGTCTCTACACCAGCCTCTCGGCGTACAACCGGTCATAGCACGCCTGGCACTCCTCGAGCAAACCGGTGAGCTCCTCGGGGACGCGGTCGGACTTGGGGCGGTAGCCGTGAAACCCGGTGGACCGTTCGACCTGGTCGTACCAGTGAGCGGCCCAGACCCCGTCACTGTCGCGACGGCCCGCCGGCCAACTGAGCATCGCTTCGCTGAACTCCACCCCGACCGCCTCGCACAACAGCCCCAACACCCTGCCGGGATTCTCGAGCACGTCCCGCGAATCGACGATCGGCGGCACAGACCCCGTCCGCTGCAGCACCCGCTCGAAGACCTCCATCAACTGAGGAATCCCCAGGTCCTCCATCGCCGGGATGTCGTTCTTGACGATGTAGGACGTGATCATCTCCCGCGGATCCCGGATCAACAGGCAATTGGTCAACCCGTCGATCCAGTCGCGACCCATCTCCGGCAGCAGGTGATGAGCCATGTGCTTCTGGTAGAAGATCGCCGCACCTGGAGGTTCGTCCCCCCTCAACCACTCGACCGCCAACTCCCAGTCGGTCTCACCCGCCGCAATCGCCTCCGCGGCCATCGGGTGCTGTTTGCCGGTCTTGGCGAGGTAATGAGCATAAAGCGGTTCGTCGACGACGAACGTGTCAGGCCGATTCTCCCAGGCCCGCATCAGGGCGGTCGAGATGTTGCGGGGCCCGGACCACATGGCCAGGCGGAGTACGTCGGTTGATCCGGGGTCGCTCGGCGAGTTCATCGGGCTACCCCTTCGACCAGTTCGGGAAGCCGATCCGAGAGATCGGGCATGCCGCCGGGTCGTGAGGCGACCAGGGCTCCGACCCGGTTGGCCAGTTGGGCCGAATCGGCCAACGGCCAACCCTCTCCCAGCGACCAGATCATCGCCGCGGTGAACGAGTCGCCGGCTCCGACCGTATCGGCCACTTCGACATCGATCCCCCCGCACTCGACCAACTCGTCTCCACCCCGCAGCAGGCAACCGGACTCGCCGCGAGTGACCCAGACCCCCTCGAGCCGATAGCGGTCCTGGAGACGCGCGGTGATCTCGGCCGGATCGGATCCGGGCCAATCCAGACGCCCGGTGAGCACTTCGAGTTCCTCGTCGTTGAGCTTCACGATATCGGCAGTCTCCAGCGACGCTTCGACGGTCGACAGTTCCCACGACGCCTTCCTCAGGTTGATGTCGTAAACCTTCAAGGCCCCCTCAGGCAGCGCCGCCAGGCAGGCGGCGATCGTCGATCGCGAGGTGGGCTGCCGCTGGGCGATCGTCCCGAAACACACCGCCGCGACACCCCCGAACAGCTCCGCCAGAGATTCAGTCCATTCCAGGAAGTCCCAGGCGACCGGTTCGTGGATCGTGTAGTCGGGCTGGCCGTGGGGGTCGGTGGTGATGCTGACCGTGCCGGTCGGCTGACTTATGTCTCGCTGGACGTAACCCGACTCGAGTCCCTGGCCATCGAGGAACTCGACGAGTGCGTCGCCGAGGGGGTCGCTGCCGACTCGGGAAACGACCAGGCCACGGGCTCCCATCTGGTTGGCGTGCCAGGCGAAATTTGCCGGAGCACCACCCGGGCGACGCTCGTCGGGGAACACGTCCCAGAGCAACTCGCCCAAGCCGACAATCGTCGGCCGCGAGGATTCGGGGTCGGTCGCCGTCGTCACGCGAGGAGCACTCCTGCTGGAGACTGTTGCGGCACGATGGCGGTGACCCCCCAAACTGCCATCGGGTCGCACCGTATCGAATAACCCGGCCAGGACTCGAACCTGGAATGGCAGGACCAAAACCTGCTGTGTTACCGATTACACCACCGGGTTAAACTGCCGCGGGAGAATCTCCTGCCCGCGGGAAACGCGAAAAAGAGTCCGGACAGAGGGTCCTTGGGCATCACGTCCCGGGGTCGAAACTCCGGCTAGTCGTTGCGAAGCCTGAGATCGAGTTCGTCGAGCTTCTTGCGGATTTCGTTGAGCGAGGTGACTCCGAAGTTCTTGCTCGAAAGCAACTCATCAGGCGTCCGCCGCACCAACTCGCCCATTTGAGTGATCCCCAGCCGAGCCATGCACTTGCGGGCCCGGACCGAGAGATTGAGGTCGGCGACGGGCTTCTCGACCATCGCCCGCTCCTCGGGCGACATGTCGGTCGGAGTGAACGCCGGCTCGAGCTCCTGCTCCTTGTTGATGTTCTGCCCGATCGACAAACCGTGCATCGTCAGCAACTCGCGGATCTCTACCAATGACGTCTCGCCAAAGTTCTTCCCCGAAAGCAACTCCATCTCGGTCACCTGGGTCAGGTCGCCCAGCGACTTGACTCCGATTCCGTCGAGACAGTTGCGGCTGCGTACGGTCAGCTCGAAGTCCGTCACCGGACGACTCAGCAACTGCTGCATCCGGGTCTCTTCCTTCGCAAGATCCTCGTCGTAGTACATGTCCGCGGTCGCTTCGATGTCCTTGAGGTACAGGCGGGCACGGGAATGGTTCGGGTCGGTGGCAAGCACGCGGCGGAAACAGAACTCGGCCGCCGAGTAGTTTTCGCTGTCCTCGTAGAGCAGCCCGAGATTCAACAGGGCGCCGAGGAACTGGGGGGGTCGTGAGAGCGACTGTTCGTAGAGCCTGATGGCCTCGTCGTCGTTGCCGTGGCGGGCGTTCTCCAGCGCGAGATTAAACAGCGCGCGGCTGTGGTGCGGGTCCATGTCGATCGCACGCTCGAACGACTCGACCGCAGCAGCCGTGTTGCACTGGTCGGCCAGGATGCAGCCCATCTGGTACGAGTACTCGGCCCGGGCCGTGGCGCCCCTGGGAGCCGCCTTCATCGCAGCTTCGGCCTCAGCCAACCGACCGTCGCTACGGATCGTGCCGACCCGCCGCAAGGCACACTCGACCTCGTCGTAGCCCGCCGCAGCCGCCTGCTGGAACCGCTCACCAGCCGCCGCGTTCTCGCCCAGCGAGACCAACGCACACGCGTCGTAGAAAACCCCCACGCCGTCGCCGGTGACAGTGCTCAGCATCGAGTGGGCATCGGCGTGACGACCTAGTAACTGCAGACCAATGCCGGCACGGATCGCCATCTGGCCGCTGCCACCGGACTCCTCGACCAGTGAATTAACTTCCTGCCGGACCTCGGTGATCTGGGGACCCGCAACCGCTTCGCACAGCGTGCGGACCTCGTCGGTGCCAAACGAAGGACTGGTGCGCAACAAACCACGAATATCAATCGGTTCAGCCAGTTTCACAGTCGAGACTCCTACGTCGAGTCGCCGGGAGGACCGGGGGGGGCCGGGGCGAGGATTCCGCTGCAGCGCGGTGCCGCCGACCAAGTTGTGCCAGTATAATGACCGCCCGCTCGCTTGCAACACGCCTCGTGCCACCAGCTACCACCCCGCCCATGCTCGTATTCACCGCCAGGCACCGTTTCCCAGGCCTGGGAACAGCCGCATGGCGAAATCTCAGGCTCACGCTGTTGCTGCTGGCCAACGTGCTGGTCCCGGCACCGACAGCCTGGAGCTCGGATCGAAACGACCAGCAGACGGGCAGACCCGCCGATCAGCAAACGGACCGCGACACTTGGTGGGCCTTTCAGCCGCTTCTTCGCCCGAGGGTACCCCGGATCCCAGGGCCGGTTGCCGCAGATGTCGCGTCGCCCATCGATGCCTTCCTGCTCGATGCGCTCGGCCGATCCCAGCAACGCTTCGCGCCGATCGCCGACACCCGCACACGACTCAGACGGGCCACCTTCGACCTGCTCGGCCTGCCACCGCAGCCACCACCGCAGCCACCGCAGCAACCGAACTCCCGCTACGACCAACCCGGATGGTGGGCGCACAGCGTCGACGCCCTGCTGGCCAGCCCGCATTACGGCGAGGCCCAGGCCCGAGACTGGCTCGACCTGGTCCGCTACTCCGAAACCGACGGCTTCAAGACCGACGCGCTCAGGCCCCAGGCCTACCGGTACCGCGACTACGTCATCCGTGCCTTCAACCAGGATCGAGCCTACTCGAGATTCGTGCAGGAACAGCTTGCCGGGGACGAGCTGTTTCCCGAGGACCCCGAGGCGATCATTGCGACGGGGTTCAACCGGATGTGGCCCGACGAAAGCAACGCCTCGAACATCCTGCTCGCCCGGCAGGACGCCCTGAACGACCTCACCGCCAACGTCGGCAACGTCTTCCTGGGACTCTCGATGGGCTGTGCCCAGTGTCACGACCATAAGTTCGACCCGATCCTCCAGAGTGACTTCTACCGTCTGCAGGCCTACTTCGCCGGCATCGTGCTGGCCGACAGCGTGCCGATGGGAACACCCGAACAACTCAAGGCCTACCAGCTACAGATGGCCGGCTGGTTGTCCCGGACCCGGCCGCTGCGAAGCGAGTTGCAGGCGATCGAGCACACCGGGCTGGTCAAGGCCTTTGCCCTGAAGCGTCGCAAGTTCCCCCGGGTGGTCCTCGATGCCGTCGATACCCCCAGCGAAGATCGCTCGGCCCGGCAGCACCAGCTGGCGTTTTGGACCGAGAGACAATTGCCGGTCGACGAAAAGAAGCTCGCCGCGGCACTCAGCGAAACCGACCGCAAGCGACGGGACGCGTTGAAAAAACAACTCGCCGAACTGCACCGCCAGAAGCCTGAACCACCAGGCTGGCTCGAGGCCATGGCCACGCTCGAAGTCGCATCGGGGCCTGCCCCGACCTACGTGCTGGGTGGAGGCAACTACGAGGTCCCGCTCGAGGAAGTCTCACCCGGACCCCCCTCGGTACTCGAACACTCCGCCATCACCCCCGCCGACGTCCCCACCCGCCGCCCCGGCAGTTCCGGACGCCGCGCCGCATTGGCCCGCTGGCTGACCGCCGACGATCACCCTCTGACCGCCCGAGTGATGGTCAACCGCATCTGGCAGGGTCACTTCGGACAGGGGCTGATCGACAACGCCAACGACCTGGGACGACAGACCGCCACACCGCGGCACCCCGCACTGCTCGACTGGCTCGCCGTCGAATTCGTCGAGAGCGGCTGGAGCATCAAGCACATGCACCGGCTGATCATGAACTCAAACGTCTACCAGCAATCGGGCCGCGAATCCGCCGGCTCCCCGGATCCCCGCCCCTACTCCTACTTCCCCCGCCGCCGTCTCTCGGCCGAACGCATCCGTGACGCGATGCTCACCGCCGCGGGCCGCATCGACACCCGGCTCTATGGACCACCGGTCCGGCCCGAGCTGCCGCCGGGCTTCGGGACCCGCTACACTTGGAAGGCCAGCGAATCGCTCGCCGCACGATCGCGACGCAGCATCTACATCCACGCCAAGCGGAACCTGCCCTACCCTCTGCTGCGGGTCTTCGACCAGCCGGACATGCACGAGAGCTGTGCACTGAGGTCACAGACAACCGTCGCACCCCAGGCCCTGGTCCTGCTCAACAGCCAACTCGTGCTCGACCTCGCAGGCGATGTGCTCAAGCGGATCCAGGACACCACCCGCTCCGAAGATCTCCCGGCCCGGGTTCGAGCGTCTTTCCGGATGGTGCTGGGTCGTGATCCTCTTGGCGACGAGTTGGCCGGGGGACTCGGATTCCTCGCCGACCAGGCCTCACGCTCCGACGCAAAGGACCAGGCCCAACGAAACAACGACGCGCTGCTGGACCTCTGCCATGTGCTGATCAACACCAACGAATTCCTCTACGTCGACTGATCCCGATGCGCACAAGACCGACCACGCCGACACACTTCGGGCAGGCTCATCACGAGTCCGCTGCCACACGCCGCGACTTCCTGCTCAGATCCGGAGCCGGTTTCGGCGGCCTGGCTCTCGGGGCCATGATGGCCGCAGATGGCTCCTCGGCCGAATCGATGAGGCCCCGCAGCGGACACATCCGCACACCGGCCCGCAGCGTGATCTTCCTGTTCATGGACGGCGGACCCAGCCACATCGATACGTTTGATCCCAAGCCCGAGGTCAACCGGTTGGCCGGTCAGCCGCTGCCCGAGTCGATCGAGCGGGTGATCACTCCGATGGGGGTCTCGGAAAACCCCCTGCTGCCCACACGCCGCAAGTGGCGGCAGTACGGAGACAGCGGGCTGCCGGTTTCCGACTGGTACCCCCACGTCGCCCACCATGCCGACAAGCTCTGTGTGATCCGAAGTTGCCAGGCCGACGGGCTGAACCACGTCGGCAGCGTCTGCCAGATGAACACCGGCAGCATCCTGGCCGGCCGGCCCAGCCTGGGAGCCTGGGTCGCCTACGGGCTCGGATCGGCCAGCCACAACCTGCCCGGCTTCGTCGTGCTGCTGGATAACGACCGAGAACCACCCGGAGGCACTCGCGTGTGGGGGACCGGGTTCATGCCCGCCACCTACCAGGGCACCCGCTTCCGCCAATCCGGCTCGCCGATCCTGCACCTGGCCGCTCCCAAGTCGGTCAACGATCGCCGCCAACGAGGCAAGCTCGACTTCCTCACCAGGCTCAACCGAAGACACCTCGCACAACGAAGTGCCGACGATGAACTCGAGGCCCGCATCGCCGCCTACGAACTCGCCTACCGCATGCAGTCGCACGCGCCCGAAGCGGTCGACATCGCCCAGGAAACCGCCGCCACCCGCACACTCTATGGACTCGACGACAAGACCACCGCACCCTTCGGACGCAACTGCCTGCTGGCCCGCAGGCTGGTCGAACGAGGCGTCCGCTTCATCCAGCTCTACTCGGGATCGGGCAGCAAGTGGGACGCTCACTCCAAGATCGAACAGAACCACACCGCTCGCTGCCGCGAATCCGATGTGCCGATCGCCGGGCTGCTGGCCGATCTCGAGCAGCGAGGACTGCTCGATGAGACGCTGGTCGTCTGGGGAGGCGAGTTCGGGCGGACTCCGATGTCGGAAAAAGGCGACGGGCGAGACCACAACCCCTACGGCTTCACGATGTGGATGGCCGGAGGAGGCGTGCGGGGCGGACAGGTCGTCGGCGCCACCGACGACTTCGGCATGCACGCCGTCGAATCACCCGCCCACGTGCACGACCTGCACGCCACCTTCCTGCACGCCATCGGACTCGATCACCAGAAACTCGTCTACCACCTCCAGGGACGACCCGAACGAGCCACGCTCAACGAAGGAACCGTGATCGCCGGAGTCATGAAGTAGACTGAGGCCGGGGGTCAGACGCCGCCCTCCAACAGTCCTGCTCCACCCCACGCGGTCCGCAGGCGGGGCCTGAACCCTTCGGCCAGATACCGCGGTTGGAACAAAAGGGTTCAGGCCCCCGCGTGCGGACCGTTGCAGGTGGAGCAAGAACCACCCGTGGCGGGCGTCTGACCCCAGCCCACCCGTCAATGTCGCAGCAGAAACTCGTTCGAGTTGATCAGCGCGTGCTGGATGTCTCGCAGCCCCTCGGCCCGGTTCGGCAGACTCGCCACGTGATCCCTCGCCAGCTTCCGCTCGGCGACCGACGGACGCCGTGAGAGAGTCGCCAAGTACAGCGTCTCAACAATCTCGGACGTCGGCCGCTTCGCCGCCAGCAACCGGCCCAGCCGACTCGAACTCGCATCAAACCGGTTCAGGATCCCGGCGTTGTTCATCAGGTGTACGATCTGGTTGAGCGTCGGGTCGGTGTCGCGAGCACAGTCGCAGCGGACATCGCGGACCGGCTTGGTGAACGCCTTCAGGAAATTGTGGTCCACGGCACCCTCGGCCAACTGTGCCGCCCGGGTCCCCAGCGGATAGCCCCGGAACTTCTCGGGAACCCCGGTGGACTGGGAAATCGCATCGAGAATCTGCTCGGCCGAGAGCATTTTGACCACCGCGGAAGTGAAGTAGCGGGTGGGGTGGGCCGAATGCGGAGACTGGACGATGGGGAGACCGTCCAGGCGGTAGGCCTGGGACGTGGCGATCGAACGAATCACCGGCTTGAACCGGTAGTCGCCGGCGACGAATTGGCGAGCCAGCTCGTCGAGCAGCTCGACGTTCGACGGTGGGTTGCTGTCCCGGAAGTCGTCGACCGGCTCGACAATGCCCAGGCCGAAGATGTGAGCCCAGATGCGGTTGACCGTCGAGCGGGCAAACCAGCGGTTCTGACCCTGCACCAGCCAGTCGGCCAGCTGCGGCCGAACGTCCTCGCCGACGGAGACGTCGGTGGCCACCTTGCCGAAGGCCGTCGGCTTCATCACCTCGCCCGTCTCCAAATGCTTCACCTCGCCGCTGCGACCGACGAAGACGATTTCACGGTCAAGACCGAAGACGCGGCCCTTGAGCTTCACTCGGGCAAAGTAGGCGGCCAGGCCATAGTAGTCGTCCTGCGTGATCGCCTCGTAGGGATGATTGTGGCACTTGGCACACTGGATGCGGACTCCCAGGAACAGCTGCGCCGTACTTTCGGCAGCGTCCTCGGGAGTGCGCGCGATCCGGAAGAAGCTGGCCGGAGGATTCTCGAGCGTGTTGCCCCGGCTGGTCAGGATCCGGCGGGCCAAATCGCCGAAGGAACGGTCCTCGGCAAAATGCCTCACCAGGTAGCGATGCAGCTTGTGCACGCCCCGCTCGCTGATCGATTCGCGGTTGCCCCGCATCACGTCCAGCCACTTCATCGCCCAGAACTCGCCGAACTCCGGCCGCTTCAGCAGCCGGTTGACCAGGCTCAGGTGCTTGTCGGGGTCCTGCGAATCCAGGAACGCGCGAGCCGCCTCAGGCGACGGGATCGTGCCGAGCAGATCGAGGTGGACTCGTCGGAGGTACGTGCCCTCGGCGGCGGTCCTCGACGCCTTCAGCTGCAGCTGGCGGTGCTTGGCAAACACCAGCCGATCGATCGAGTTCTCCTCGGCCCGACGCTGGGCCACGTAATTCGGATCGGTCCGCACGTAGGCCAGGCGAACGCTGACCATCTGCTTGAGATACCTCACCAGGATCGCCACCTCGGCCGTCCCGTCAAACTCCACCAGCCCGTCATCGCTGACCGACGACGCATCGACGTCGCTGGTGGTGAACACGGCCAGGTGGGTCACGTCGCGGATCGCACCGTCGGCAAAGTGGGCCCGGGCGACCAGCTGCAGTTGAGGGCTGCTGGTGTGCAGAGTCTGCTGCCCGGGCAGGATCTCCAGCTTCAAGACCTTCTCGGCCGGCTCATTGATCAGGGTGCCTTCGTAGATCCACTGCCTCAGCAATCCGAAGGCGGGCTCGGTGCCGCGGAAGCGACGGCCTCCGACGTGAGGCACGCGGTTGGTCGACTTGGCCAGGATCAGGCTGGCGTCGGGGTTCTGCGGACTCGTCCTGCGACCGAAAATCTCCCGGGTCAGCGTCACCCGGTCCAACTCGGGCTTGTAGCCTCTCAGGCTCAATCGGAAGCCGTTCTTGCCCTGCGGCGACCCGTGGCAGGCGCCCTGGTTGCAACCGCCCCGAGACAGCGCGGCAATCACTTCGGTGTAGAACTCCACCGGCCGGGCAACCTCGAAGCCCTTCACCACAACTGTGACCGCCTGCGACGTGCTACCCACGGAGACCCTCACACGACTGCGTCCGTTGCCAACAGGCTTCAGGCGACCATCGGCTGTCACCACCGCCACCCTGGGGTCCTCGACGGTGTACTTGGCCACTCGTGAGAGATCCGTGACGCGACCTGCGTCATGGCGGCCCAGCACCGACAGCCGCGCCACGTCCCGCTGACCGACCAGTTCGACCTCCGCCGGCCGCACCTCGATCGACTTGGGCACCGCCGGCTTCGAGTCGGGCTCCGCGGCCATCACGCCGGACGCCATGCCCCCCAGCACGAGCATCAGCCCGCAGCGGAATCCGCAGCACCGTCTCGCAGTCGTCTCTGGCTTTGGCTTTGATTTTAACTGAAGCATCGGCGTCCTGCTGTCCATCTGGAGTGCCATGTCCCGGTTCATCACTTCGCCGCGGTCACTTCGACCTCCAGCGCCTCACCACCTGCCGATTCCTGGAACCGCTCGACTCGACCGATCCCCGAAAGCGACACCTTGTAGGTGCCCGGCTTCATCCCCGCGGCCGCCTTGATCTCGATCTCGACCTCCCGGGCGCCCTGCGGCACCACGACCGATCCGGGCAGTTCGAGCCCCTTGACCTGTCCGATCGAAAGCATCACCGGTCCGTCGAAGGGAGCGATCCGGTTGGGTCGCACCGCGACCCGCACCGACCCGCCGGCCGCCAAGCTGACTTTCTTCCGGGCCGGTCCCGGCCGGAACGCCACCACGATCTCCAGGTCGAATGTCCGCGTCAGCGACAGCTCGCGGCCCTCGTAGATCACCGTGCCGGTCAGGATCACTCTCTGGCGATGCAGCTTCGTGTTGACGTAGGACTCGAGTGTCCCGGTCGTGGTCGCATTTTCGGACGTTGCCTGGCCGATGTGCAGTCGTACGCGAGGTTTACGGAGCTGGTTCTGGTCGAGTTCCGAGCCGCGGGCGACGAATCGGATCGGACCATCGAAGCCTCCCACCCGGGTCGTCTTCACCTGGATCTCGGCCGTCTGATACCTCGGCAGAGTGACCAGCGGGCTGGCCAGTTCGAAATCAAAAGGTGAGGTGGGCAGCACGAGAACGGCGATCCGTTCGCTGAGCGTCGGAGGCAGTCGCCGCTGGTCTTCGCGGAGTTCAAACGGCTCACCGTGCGGCCCGCGACCCGTCGGGCGGCGGTCGATCAACGGACGGGTGGCCGCCAGCGTGGTGATCTTCGAGTTGGCCTTCGAAACCGCCTCGACCTGGATCGTGTAGACACCCGGCTCGGTCGACGCGTCGCAGACCAGGTAGTTGTCGATCTCGCGAGTCCCCTGCTTCACCTCGTTGATCTTCATCGAGATTCCCTTGGGTGCACCCAGCAGCCGAAACGCCACGTCGCCGGCCAGGGTGACCTGGTTGAGCGAGAGGGGCAGAGGCTGTCGTGAGCCCTGGGGCAGGGCGATCCGGGTGATGCCCGAGGAGAGTGTCAGCGAGGGGGTTCGCGGTGCGAAGCAGATCGCGTAGGCGAACTCGGGGCCACCCCAGTTGACCAGTTCCCGCACCACCAGCGTGTAGTCGCCGTCGGCCGGCGGGCTGATGTTCATCCGGGCCTCATCGAGGCCCGAATCGTCGGCACGGCTGACTTCCTTGCCCTTGGCATCGAGCAGGATCAGCTCGATGTCGGCCGGTGACCCGATCGTGTGTGTCTCGACCTGCACCTGGTACAGCTGCCTTTTCTTCAGCGAGACCCGGAAGTGGTCCACGTCGCCCGGCTTGCTGATCACCCCGTGCAGAGCAGCGGGGATCTTCGCCACGCTGGCCTTGCCCGCGGTGTCGTTGGGCTCGGATTCGATCACCACCTCCAGCGGGCTGATCCGCAGGGGGAGCCACGTCGAGAGTTCATCGCCGGGCCGCTTCAGGGCAAACAGCATCCGATTGTCGATCACGCCCACTGGTGTGACTCGACCGGCTTCGGGCGTGGCCAGCACGCCCAGTTGAGGAAACGTCAGAGTGGTACTCTGGCCCAAGGGCACCGTCGCGGGCACCGCCACCCGGGCCTCGGGAAACCGCCCCATCCTCAACACGTAGCCCCAGTGATCGGAACCGCGGAACCGCGAATCACGCAATTCGACGGTGTACCGACCGGCGCGGGTAAACTTATGAGCGAACCGGAGGTCGAAGAACAGGCCGACGTCATTGTCCTTCTGGACAATCACCTCGCCCGCCGCGTCGCGGATCGTGACCAGAGGATCCAGCCCCTTGCCCAGTCGGCTGCCGATGACCTCGAACGTCACCTCCTGGCCAACCGTCGCGTCGAAGGCGAACAGGTCGACATCCTCATTCAGAATCGAGCCGGCGATCGCCACGGGCAACTCGACCACCTGGGGTGCCACCTCTGGCGAGACACCCTCGGGCACCGCCATCTCCTCCTCGGGCACCGTCGCGATTTCATCGACCAGGAAGATATGAGCATTCGAAAGGCCACTCTCGGTCGCCAGCCTCAGACCATAAAAACCCAAGGGAACATCGGCCGCGACCGTGATGTCAAAAACCGCTCGCTCGGAGGTGCTCTGGCCCACGCGAGTCCCCTTCACGCGGCCACCGGGCACAGAAATCCACAGAGCCGTAGCCAGTTCCAGCCGGCTGCCGTGCAGGATCACTCGGGTCTCTTCGCCACGGGTCACCGCCGCGGGTTCCAGCCGCTGCACAAACGCCTGGGCCAAACAGGGTGATGGCTGTGCCCCGAGCAGACCGACGATGAGACTAAAGGCCAACGAGGTGAGAGGTCGAGGAATCCGGTTCCACATGTCGTTTGGTCCCGATCTAAGAACGGCTGAATGGGCAGGTTCGGACCGTGTGACCCGAGAGGTCATTCTCGAGGACGCATCGGCGTTTGTCAATTTGTGTTGAGGGTCTTGCGGCATTCCAGTATCCTGCCTGATTGAGGGCTTCACCTGTTGAGACTCTCCTGACGTGGTCCTCATCGACCCCGTTTCTCCATTACGGCGAAACTCCACAATCCAATCACGACTACCCGGTCGCCGTTTGACCTCGAGGTGACGCGATGCTTTCGATCAATGGACAGGCTCCGCGGTTGTGCGACGGGACGACGCGTCGCGAGGCGTTGAAGATCGGCGGCCTGGGCATGACCGGGCTCTCGCTTCCCTCGCTGATGGACCTGGACACCGCAAACGCCAATCCGACCTCCGACTCCGGATCCAGCCACGCGGCCGGTTTCGGCAAGGCGAAGAACTGCATCGTGCTGTTCCTCTCGGGTGGACCGGCCCACCACGATACCTTCGATCCGAAGCCGGACGAACCGGTCGAGGTGCGTGGCGAATTCGACCAGATCCAGACATCGGTACCGGGCCTGGTGATCGGCGAGCACCTGCCGCGGACGGCGAAGTGGATGGACCGCGTCGCGCTGATCCGCTCGATGACTCACGAATCCTCGGGCCATGCCGGCGGCGGCTACTACATGTTCACCGGGTACAAGTACCCGCGGGGCGAGGGTTCTGCCAACTTCATGGGTCGTGACGAAGCGCCTCACATCGGCTCGGTGCTCTCCAAGATCTCCCCGGGCCCCGGCCCGATGGTCCCCTTCTGCATCGTCCCGCGTCGACTCGACGCCGGCAGCGGCCGCCGCGCCGGGCAGTGGGGTGGCGCTCTGGGCGGGAAGTACGACCCGCTGCAGACCGGTGGCAACCCCAACGACGACCACTTCAAGCTCAAGCACCTCCCGCTGACCGCCAACCGCCCCGCGGCGGTGATCCAGAGACGCAAGAAGCTGGTCGACCAGTTCAACAGCCAGCTGGCGTTTCTCAACGAGAACCCCCTGGCCCGTTCGATCGGCCAAAACCAGCAGAAGGCGCTCGACGTGATCACCTCCGACGCCGTCCGCCGTGCTGTGGACCTCTCGACCGCCGGCAAGCAGCTGCGGACCCGCTACGGCCGCAACCTCTTCGGCCAGTCGGTGCTGCTGGGCAAGAGACTCCTGGAGGCAGGGACCCGGCTGGTGCAGGTCAGTTGGCTGAGGACCCAGGGCCAGATGGGCTACGCCTGGGACAGCCACTGGAACAACTTCCAGGCACTCCGCGAGGACCTGATTCCTCCCTTCGACATCGCGTTCACCAGCTTGATGAGCGACCTGGAGCGTGAGGGACGATTGGATGACACGCTGGTGGTGGTCGCCGGCGAGTTCGGCCGCACGCCCAAGGTCACGCTCAAGACCGCAGGCCGCGAGCACTGGTCGAATGTCTTCAGCGTGTTGCTGGCCGGTGCCGGCATCCGCGGCGGACAGATCTACGGAGCCTCGGACAAGATCGGCGGCTTCCCCGCCGATCGACCGGTGTCCCCCGGCGACCTGACCGCGACGATTTACCACTGCCTGGGCATCGACCCGCGGACCGAGGTGCTCGACCAGAGCGGGCGTCCGTTCTACATCAGCAGCGGAAACCCGATCGCCGACATCATCGGCTGATCGTCTCCGTGCCCGTCCTGCTGCTGGCCACTCTCGACACCAAGGGAACCGAGGCGGCGTTTCTGCGCGATCGGCTGGTGGAGCTGGGTGTCGACGTGGTTGTCGTGGACACCGGCTGCCTGGGCGAACCGGCGATCACCCCCGACGTCGCCCGCGATGAGTTCTACTCGTTGGGCCCGGTCCCGCTGGCCGAATTGCAAGCGGCCGCTGACCGCGGCCAGGCGATCACCGCGGCGGCCGAATCGGCCAAGGCGCTGGCGATTTCGAGACAACAAGCCGGGGGTTTGCAGGGAGTCATCGGCCTGGGCGGATCGGCCGGGACGACGATCGCCACCGCGGCGATGCGTGCCTTGCCACTGGGAGTGCCCAAGCTGATGCTCAGCACCCTGGCCAGCGGCCCGGTCCGGCCCTGGGTCGGCGACACCGACCTGTTGATGCTCAACTCGGTCGTCGACATCCTCGGCCTGAACCGTATCTCCCGCAGCGTGCTCGACACCGCCGCCCGCGCCCTGGCCGGACTGGTCAACCTTGATGCCGCACCCGCCTGCGACAGCAACCGCCGCCTGGTCGCCGCGACGATGTTCGGGGTGACCACGCCGTCGGTCGAGCGGGCGCGTGATCGGTTGGAGGAGGCTGGTTTCGAGGTGCTGGTGTTTCACGCGACGGGAAACGGCGGACAGGCGATGGAGTCGTTGATCTCCGAGGGCCTGATCTCGGGGGTCCTGGACATCACGACGACCGAGTTGGCCGACGAACTGGTCGGCGGCATCCTCTCGGCCGGCCCCGACCGGCTGAGGGCCGCTGGGAGGGCCGGGGTGCCCCAGGTGATCAGCGTCGGAGCGACCGACATGGTCAACTTCGGGCCTCGCCGTGACGTCCCCGCCCGCTTCGCCGACCGGCTGTTCTACGAGCACAACCCGACGGTGACGTTGATGAGAACGACGCTCGAGGAGAACCGGAGCCTGGGCGAGCAGATCGGTGACCGGGCCGCGGCCGCCGTGGGCCCCACCACGCTGATGCTGCCGCTTGAGGGCGTCTCGGCGATCGACCGCGCCGGAGAACCCTTCGACGACCCCGCCGCCCGCGAGGCTCTGTTTGCGGGAATCCGCGACCATCACGCCCCCGCGGAGCTCATCGAATTGCCGCACCACATCAACGACCCCGAATTCGCCGATGCGGCAGCGATGCGGTTGATCGAGTTGATCAACTCACAAGGCGAGCCGGGTTAGCGCGGGTCCTCGTTAGACCCGGCGTGGGCCGCCAAAGGCGGGCAACACTGGCTCACGCAACGCCGCAACTCCGCAGGTCATTCGACGGGCAACGGTGTCGAATCTAGAATGCGGGGCAGGACCGCCCGCGGCCTGTTGTACCTCGAATCCATCGCCCCACGTCGGTCTCAGACATGGCCGATACCCCCCCTCCCCCTCAACTCACGGATCCCGCTGCCATGGCCGCGTTCGCTCGACAGGAAATCCTCGATCGGTTGCGAGCCAAGGTCGAGGCCGGAGAACCGATTCTCGGAGGCGGGGCCGGCACCGGGCTCAGCGCCAAGCTCGAAGAGGCCGGTGGGATCGACCTGATCGTCATCTACAACTCCGGACGCTTCCGCATGGCCGGTCGAGGCTCACTCGCGGGACTGATGCCCTACGGCGATGCCAACGCGATCGTGATGGAGATGGCCGGCGAGGTGCTGCCGGCGGCTCAGAACACTCCCGTCCTGGCCGGAGTCTGCGGCACCGACCCCTTCCGCCTGATGCCCGTCTTCCTGAAACAGGTCCAGGCCGCCGGGTTCTCGGGCGTCCAGAACTTCCCCACAGTCGGACTCTTCGACGGCACCATCCGCGCCGGGCTCGAAGAAACCGGAATGGGCTACGGGCTGGAAGTCGACATGATCGGGCTGGCCCACGAGATGGACCTGTTGACCACGCCCTACTGCTTCAACCCCGATGAGGCGACCGCGATGGCCAACGCCGGGGCCGACATCCTGATCCCTCACATGGGACTGACCACCAAGGGCCTGATCGGTGCCAGCACCGCGTTGTCGCTCGAGGCGGCCGCCGGGCGAGTGCAGGAGATGGCCGACGCGGCCCGGGCTGCCAACCCCGAGATCCTGGTCCTGTGCCACGGCGGGCCGATCGCCGAACCCCAAGACGCACAGTTCATACTCGACCACACCGACGGCGTCGTCGGCTTCTACGGCGCCAGCAGCATGGAACGACTGCCCGTGGAACCGGCCATCACCGAGCGGATCCAGGAATTTCGACGGCTGCGACCCTGATGACTCACCACGGGGTCAGACCCCAGGGCCCGTTTGCAATCACCGGCGGCCACCGGCACACTCAACCGGTGTCGACACCCCACCCGGAGACTCTCCCATGTCACGCTCGAGAGGGACCGTCGCACTCAGGGCCCTGTTGATCCTCATCGCCTGGAGCGCTTCGATGCCCGAGGAGTTTTCACCGCTGGACCCGGCCCGTACCGCCGAGGCCGGACAGTACGACCGCCCGGCCCGCAACCCGCGGCAAAGCCGTTCCGTCGTCATCGCCAAGCACGGCATCGTCGCCACCAGCCACCCCCTGGCCGCCCAGGCCGGACTCGACATCCTCAAGAAAGGTGGCAACGCCGCCGACGCGGCGATCACCGCCAACGCCATGCTCGGGCTGGTCGAACCGATGAGCTGCGGGATCGGTGGCGACGTGTTCGTCATCTACTGGGACAACAAGACCCAGACCCTCTACGGACTCAACGGCAGCGGTCGCAGCCCCTACTCGATTTCACGCAAGGTCTTCTCTGACAAGGGACTCGACGAGATCCCCATCAACGGACCACTCGCCTGGAGCGTCCCGGGCTGTGTCGACGGTTGGGACATGCTCCGCAAGAAGTTCGGGACACTCGAATTCCAGGACCTGCTGGCCGATCCGATCAGGACCGCCGAAGAAGGATTCCCCGTCAGCGAGGTCATCGGCCGCAGCTGGGCGGGAGGCCAGGCGGCCCTCGCCGGGTGGCCCGACTCGGCCCGCACCTTCCTCCCCGGCGGCAAGGCTCCAGGCATCGGTGAGATCTTCAGAAACCCCGACCTGGCCTGGAGCTACCGGCAGATCGCCGAACACGGCCGCGACGCGTTCTACTCGGGAGAAATCGCCAAGCGGATCGTCGACTTCAGCCAGGCCAATGGCGGGTTCTTCTCGATCAAGGACTTCAACGACCACCACGGCGACTGGATCAAACCGGTCTCGACCAACTACCGCGGCTACGACATCTGGGAACTGCCGCCCAACGGCCAGGGCATCGCCGCGCTGCAGATGCTCAACGTGCTCGAACACCACGACGTCAAGTCGCTGGGACACAATTCCAGCGAGTACATCCACCTGTTCGTCGAGGCCAAGAAGCTGGCCTTTGCCGACCGGGCCCGCTTCTACGCCGACCCCGACTTCGGCAAGCTGCCCACTGCCGAATTGATCTCCAAGGAATACGGCAAGAAGCAAAACGCTCGAGTCGACCTGAAGCGAGCCGCGACCGAGGTCCCCTCGGGTGACCCCAAGCTCGAACACGGCGACACCATCTACCTGAGTGTCGTCGACAAGGACCGCAACTGCTGCAGCTTCATCCAAAGCAATTACCACGGCTTCGGGTCGAAGGTCGTCCCGGGCAAGACCGGGTTCTGCCTGCAGAATCGAGGCCAGCTGTTCGCGCTCGACGACAAGCACCTCAACCGACTCGAACCCCACAAGCGACCCTTCCACACGATCATCCCCGCCTTTGTGACCCGAGACGGAAAGCCGTGGCTGTGCTTTGGATTGATGGGCGGCGACATGCAGCCGCAGGGACACGTGCAGGTGCTGATGAACATCATCGACTTCGGGATGAACGTGCAGCAGGCCGGTGACGCGGCCCGGATCCGGCACATCGGCTCGGCCACGCCCACCGGACAGCCCGCCGACGGCAAGGGAGGCTTTGTCGCTCTCGAAACCGCCGTCACCGCCGACGCCATCCGAGGCCTGGAACAACTCGGACACCGCATCGTCCGAGCACCAGGCTCATTCGGAGGCTACCAGGCAATCCGGATCGACCACGAGAACGGCGTACTGCACGGAGCAACCGAGCCCCGCAAGGACGGAACGGCCGCCGGGTACTGAGACTCCGGGGGTCAGACGCCGCCCACAGGTGGGCCTGATCCCCCAACAGCGGCCCGCAGGCGGGGCCTGACCCCTTCCCGCAACCAGCAGCGACCGCGGCAAACCAACTCCCCCCCCCCCCCCCCCCCCCCCCCCCCCCCCCCAGGC
>CAUZEQ010000029.1:0-26952 GCA_963578885.1 Planctomycetota bacterium | reverse complement strand
GGATCAGCCGGATCAGCCGGATCAGCCGGATCAGCCGGATCAGCCGGATCAGCCGGATCAGCCGGATCAGCCGGATCAGCCGGATCAGCCGGATCAGCCGGATCAGCCTCATCACCGCTGACCAGTTTCTGCACGTACTTGGCCAGCACATCGGTCTCAATGTTCACTCGACCCCCCGGCCCTAGCATGCCCAGGGTGGTGACGTCGAGCGTGAGAGGAATCAGGGCAACGCTGAAGCGGTTGGCGTCGACATCGACCACACACAGGCTGACGCCGTCGACGGCAACCGAGCCCTTGGAGACCAGTTGCATGGCCAGCGCGGCGGGCACCTCGAACCACATCGTCACCCACTCGCCTTCGCGGGTCACATCGACCACGCTCCCCGTGCCATCGATGTGCCCCTGCACGAAGTGACCTCCCAACCGCCCGCCGACGGGGAGAGGTCGTTCGAGATTCACCGGGTCGCCGGGTGCGAGTTCTCCGAGATTGGTGCGGGCGAGGGTCTCGGGCCCGGCCTGGAACACCAGGCTCGACTCCCCGATCTCCACCACGCTTAGGCAGCAGCCGTTGATCGCCACGCTGTCGCCGATCGACGACTCGGCGGACCACTCGGACCAGGCGGACCCCACATCGACCTCCAGCCTCCGGCCCGGCGGATCGTCGACCAGTTCGATGACGGATCCGCGGACTTCGACGAGGCCTGTGAACATGGAGCGAATCTGTCAGATTTCGGTCGGTTTGGGAAGCCGCCGAGAAAACACCATCTCGAACAGCGACCGCACCGGCGGGGCGAAGGCGTACCAGCAGAGGATCGACGGGATCGCGATCTCGTGCTGCCAGTAAACGACCGCCAGCGCGAAGACCAGCTTGATCATGTGGGCACGTCCCCGGCGGCCACGCAGCAGGTGATTGACGGCGTGCACGTAACGAATGCGGCTGACCATCAGGCAGGCCACGGCCAGGGTGACCAGCGGCAGCACCAGTTGCAGTGCCTGACCAGCCCAATCCGTAACAGCCATGTTGGCCTCTCCGGTGGACCGCACGAGCAACAGGTAGGAGATGGGGATACTGGCCACCACGCTGGCGGCCGCCGGCGAGGGCAGGCCGCTGAATTCCGCGTGAGTGTCCTCTTCGTCGATCTCGGAATTGAACCTCGCCAGCCTCAAGGCGGCACAGACGGCGTACAACGCGGCGATCACGAACAGCAACCGCTGCAGCCCGTTGTCGGGTTCCTCCCACAGCGAGTGCGGAGCGTAGATGCGAGTGAACTGCAGCATCAGGAAGGCCGGAGCGATGCCGAAACTGACGATGTCGCAGAGGCTGTCGAGGTTGGCTCCGAATTCACTCGTCTGGTTGGTCAATCTCGCCACGGTGCCATCGAACGCGTCGAAGATCATCGCCACGTAGATCAGCACCGCCGCGATCAACAGCCCCTGCCCCTCTCGTGCCGCCGTGGTCCCCAGCAGGGCCAGGAACGGCAGCGTGTTGTCCGATTGCACCAGCTTGGCGGAGATCGTGATCGAGCCGAACCCGCAGATCAGGTTGCCCAGAGTCAGCATCGTCGGCAAAACGGCAAAGAGCTTGCGGCGGCCCTTCATGATGCGTCTCCTCGAGCAGAATCCGAGGCGAAGCGAGCGATCACGCTGGTACCGGCCTGGACCATCTGGCCCAGCTCGACCACCAGCTTGAGACCCTCCTCGCGAGGCAACACCAGCTCGGTCCTCGACCCCAACTTGATCATCCCAAACACCTCACCCGAGGACAACGTGTCACCGGGCTTCAACCAGCAGACGATCCGCCGAGCGATCAGCCCGGTGATTTGCCGCACGATCAGAGGCCGCTGTGTTCCACCGGTCTCCTCGAGCCGCACCGCCAGCTGCTCGTTCTCCTGAGACGCCTCGGGTCGTCCGGCGTTGAGAAACTTGCCACGTCGGTAGCTGAGTCCGATGACTCGAGCCGGGCGGGGGCTGCGGTTGACGTGGACGTTGAACAGGGACAGGAAGATGCCGATCTGCACCGCCGGGCCGCCGATGTACTCCTCGTGTTCGATCTCACGGATCTCCACCACCTTGCCGTCGGCCGGCGAGAGTACCGCGTCGGGGTCATCCGGGGGCACGCGGTTCGGGTTGCGGAAGAACCAGGCGATCACCAGGCCCACCCCGGCCAGCAACGCCACGCCGACCCAGCCGACCCAGTCGGGACAGCAACCCGACGGGATCGACCGACCCGAGATCAGCCACGCGGCCATCCCCAACGCGGGGCCCCAGGTCATCGCCGAGAAGACCATCAACTCGGCCAGGCCGACTCGAACAAACGGCAACCTCTCACGCCAGGCGAAGGGGTCGTCCTCGGGTCGCCACCAGGCACCGGGCTGGTTGCGATGGAACTTCAGGTCGCGTGGATCGAGCAGTTCGTGAGGACACGGGTTGCCTTCACCCTGCCTGAGGTCTGCCATCCGCTTCACGTAGCCGCGTCGGAAGCTCTTCAGCCACAGCCGTCGCAGCACGCCCCAGGCCAGCTCGAGACGGATCACCACCCCACCACCGGGTTGGATCGACGTCAGTTGAGGGTCCATCGGTTCGAGCACTCGGCTCATTGCGTTCATCCCGTCACGTGCCAGCTGGGCCTATTCTACAGGGTCCGACCCCCTGCGGCGACGTGTCGGTTCCTGCCGGATTCCCCGGCAACACCGCCTGAGCGGGCGTCGGGCCAAGCGGTGATGCCATGCCTGGGAAGTGATCGATACTCCCGAAACGCAGGCGTCTCGGCGCGTCGTGGATGCACTCCACTTCACCTGCTACAACGGAACTGCAGACGCCACCAAGCAGGAAAGTACGCGATGAGTACAGCAATCACGGCCGTCCGCGCCCGCGAAATCCTCGACAGCCGAGGAAATCCGACCGTCGAAGTGGACATCACGACCGAAGAGGGCGTGGTGGGTCGGGCGGCGGTGCCCAGTGGTGCCAGCACCGGTCAACACGAGGCTCATGAACTCCGGGATACCGACGCCGAGAACCGCTTCCTCGGCAAGGGAGTCCGCCAGGCCGTCGACAACGTCAACAGCCGCATCGTCGATGTGCTGATCGATCTCGACGTGACCGACCAGGCCGAGCTCGACCGCCGGATGCTCGAACTGGACGGCACCGAGAACAAGTCGAACCTCGGAGCCAACGCGATCCTGGCCTGCTCGCTCGCCTCGGCCCACGCGGCAGCCCGCAGCTCGTACCTGCCGCTGTTTCGTTACCTCGGTGGAGCCGGAGCCAACCGGTTGCCGGCGCCGATGATGAACATCATCAACGGCGGAGAACACGCCGACAATTCGATCGACATCCAGGAATTCATGGTGATGCCGCTGGGGTTCGAAACTTTCAGCGAGGCGCTGCGGTGCGGGGTCGAGATCTTTCATAACCTCAAAGAGGTCCTCTCCGCCCAGGGACTCAACACCGCCGTCGGAGACGAGGGTGGATTTGCTCCAGACCTCCCGAGCAACGAGGCGGCCATCACGGCGATTCTCGAAGCGATCGAGCGAGCCGGATACGAGGCCGGCGACCAGGTCCGGATCGCCCTGGATTGTGCCGCGACCGAGTTCTATGACACCGACAAGGGCCTCTACCACCTCGACGGCAAGGACGTCGAACCCGAAGCGGTCGTCGAACTGCTCACCGATTGGGTCGACAAGTACCCGATCTGCTCGATCGAAGACGGCTGCTCAGAAGACGATTGGGACACCTGGAAGCTGCTGACCGACGCGATCGGCGACCGCTGCCAGCTGGTTGGTGACGACCTGTTCGTCACCAACGTCAAGCGGTTGGCCGACGGGATCGAGAAGGGTGTGGGCAACAGCATCCTGGTCAAGGTGAACCAGATCGGTACGCTGACCGAGACGATCGAGACGGTGAAGCTGGCCAACAAGAACGGCTACACGGCGGTGATCAGCCATCGGTCCGGCGAGACCGAAGACACGACGATCGCCGATTTGGCCGTCGCGCTGGACACCGGCCAGATCAAGACCGGCTCGGCCAGCCGGACCGATCGCATCTGCAAGTACAACCAGCTGCTGCGGATCGAAGAGCTGCTCGGCAGCAACGCCATCTATGGTGGCACGATCTAGCCCGCCTGCAGGCGGGCTAACCGCCTCAGCGGCCCAGTGGATCCAGCAGCAGGGCGCCTCGTTGGGTGGCCTTCCAGAACTGGTCGAATTCGCCGCAGTTCTTCTTGTCCAGGAACTGGCAGGTCACGCGGTTGGCGTATCCGGGACGCGGACCCGGGATCGGGTCGTTCCCCAGTTGCCCCTTCAACAAGCGGCCCAGGAACCTCAGGTTGTCTGTAGAGCCGGGCCGGTGGGCGTCGTGGCGGACGATGATGATCATGCCGGGGTAGGTGATCTTGACCAGGAACGGCTGGTACCTGGGCCGAGGAGCCTTTTTGTACTTTTCGAGTTTCTCGGGATCGAGTTCCAGGCCCAGCCCCGGGCCGCGGGGGACGGGGATCGTGCCGTGGGTCACCCTGGCACGCGTGGTGGTGACATCGTCGGTCCACAGGTGGGCCAGGTTGACGTGATCGATCGTGGCACTGGGGAAGACCGCCACCTCGTGAGCCAGGAAGGCCTGGTTGATCTGCCCGCCGGCCTGCTGCAGCATGAACGGCAGCCCTGACTCCTCGGACACACCGGCCACCTTGATCGCATGGCCGATCGGAGCGTGACCGGCCATGTAGCCGTCGCAGGCCTTGTCGACCAGGTAGTTGACCGGCCCGTGGTGAATCAACAACTCGATGTCCGACTCGGCGATCAGCTTGCGGTACCCGTCGCGATCGGCCGTGGCGATCGGATCCTCGATCCGGCCAATCACCGGGAACTTGCCGAGTTCCCTGACGATGGGGGAGATGTCCTTGTAGGCGGCGTTGGCGTTGAAATCGAGTTGCACGCGGAATCCGCGCGGGGCGACCTTCTGCATGGCCCGGGCCTGGTCGATCACGTTGTGCACCTGGTCGATGTGGTACTTCATCCAGCGGTACCCTCGCCCGGCCGCCTGCCGGATCTCCTCGGCCAGCTCGTCACCGGATCGCGACACCGTCCAGGCGGCCACCGGGATCCGGTCGCGGACCTTCGGACCGATCAACCGCCAGGCCGGCAGACCCAGCGATTTGCCCATCAGGTCGTACAACGCCATGTTCAGGAACAGGTGCTTGCGATCTCCCAGCCACTGGAACGGGCTGGTCCCCACATACCGAGACATCTCCTTGTCGGTCATCGACGCAGCCCCCCACGACTCGCCCAGGCCGACCAGGTCGGAATTCGTGCTGACGCGGAAGATCGTCCGCAACTGCAGGTTCACACCGTGGTATCGGAACAGAGCCCGGCTGTTGAAGGACTGGTAGGGAACCAGGATCTGGTCCCATTCGATCCCGGTGATCTTCAATTTGCGCGCGTCAGCCGCCTCGACACGGTTGCGCAGCCCCGGGGACAGCAGTCCGAGTCCGGTGGCAGCTGCGGCTGCGGTGACTGCGGTGTGGTTGAGGAATTCTCGGCGGGTGAGTGTCATGGGGTGGTGGCCTGAAATCGGACGGGGACCATCGTGATGGAAACCGCCGGCCAGCGACCATCCTGCAGGGCGGTCGCCACCAGCTTGATCTCCCAGTCACCGCTGAGCCTGGCATCGGGCAGCGTCATCAGCTTCAGCGTGCCGTGTTTCTGGCCTGGTTTCAGGGTCAGCGGCTGGGCCTTAATCAATCCTTCGAGTCCCTCGGGAGGCTCGATGCGGACGACGGTGGTTTCCTGGAGCTTGGCCGAGCGGGCGACCGAGACGGGTATTTCGAAGCTCCCGCCGGGCGAGACGGTCAATGCGCCGGCCCGGTGGGCGAGTTTCAGGAGTGCGCCTTCGAGGATCATCGTGATGCTGCCGGTGGACGCCTTGATGATGTGGCGTTTGCGGCCCTTGGCGTCGCGGACGATGGCGACCGAGTGGACGATCATCCGCGTGGTCCGATCCGTCTCGAGCCACTCGGGCATGAAACACGGGTACTGCACCTGTGCGGCGCCGTCGGGCACCCTCAGCACCGGGCCCCGCATGCCCTGGACCCGGCGTTGCTGGGTGGCGGCCATCCGCACCCGAATCGCGCCGGTGTAGCCCTCGTCCCGCTTCACGATGAAATCGGCCGGGTAGGTCGTGCCCCGGTGCACCGGACGCTGTCGGTTGCGGTCGATCAGCTCGAGTGTCACCGGCGAAACGAGCGTGCGGACCAACAGCATGCGGCTGTCGAAGCGGGCGGTGGCCAGTCGAGGGACCAGGTTGCCCGAGAATCGGCTGAGGGCGGTCA
Source organism: Planctomycetota bacterium (assembly GCA_963578885.1). GTDB lineage: Bacteria > Planctomycetota > Planctomycetia > Planctomycetales > Planctomycetaceae > UBA8437. The sequence goes on along the minus strand of CAUZEQ010000029.1, from coordinate 20,634 downwards.
CGCTCACCGGTTTCTTGTCGATCATCGAGCTGCCGGTGACCGTGAGAAACGCGACATCGGTGCCCGAGGTCGCTGCCACCTCGACGTCGAACTTCACCGACGGCTTCCCCTTGGCAATCTTGATCTCGGTGGGCACCTTGACCCCCTCGGGCAAACCGGCCAGCTTGATCACGATCTCCTCGTTGAAGCCACCCGAACGTGAGCACGAAACGGTCAGCGGGGCCTTGCCGCCGACGGGTGCGACGAAGGACTGGGGCATCGAGAGTGCAAAGCCGGGACGGGGGACCACGGCACTCAGGCGGTAGACCGAATCGAGCCGGCCGGCTTCACCGGTGCCGTTGTGCACGCACACACGGTAGATCCCGTCGGCGGGAGCCTTGAAGTCGAGCCCGGCATCGAGTGTCCCGCCGAAGTCATCGTTGATCGCCAGCTGTTTGTCCTTGCTGTCCAGAACACGCAGCACCGGATCGAGCCGCGTGCCGATCTGTGCCGATACCGCTTCGAGCCGGATCAACTGCCCGGCCTTGGCCGCCAAGGTGTACTCGTCGACCTCGTCGGGTGTGGACAGCGTTCCGGTGATGGCGGTACCCGGGGCCAGCGTACGATCGCCCTTTGCGGCCGGTTCGACTTTTTCGACCGTTTCGATAAAGTCACCCAGGGGCAGTGCCACCGGGGGAGTCCGGCCGAAGGGCGTCTCGAGTCGATAGTCAAACCACCCGCGTCCCGACGTGTCGGCGGGGAACGTCACCTGTCTGACGACGCTTTCGAGTCGAGCCACGCCGGTCTTGACCCCGTAACCGATGAACGTCACCGCGGCGGTTGTACCGGGCTTGCCGCCGCTGGGCTGGCTGGTCACCACGCGAGGTCCGGGGGTCAGTTCGAGTCGATAGACGAACGAGCGGTGGCCACGGTGGTCCAGGTCAGCCACTTCCACGGTATAGCGTTGCCCTTTGCGGACCGACACGGTGACCACACAGTCCTCGCCGCGGGTGTCGATCACGTCGGCCAGCAGCGTCCCCCCGGCGTCTTTGACCTTCAGCGTCCCGTTGAAGTTGGCTCCCAGGCGACGCGCGTAGAGGTCGACGGTCAGACAGCCATCGGCGGTGGCCGTCAGGGTGTAGAGATCGACCTCGGCGATTCGCGAGAGCCGGCCGTTGACGGTGAGCGGGAGTTCTCCGAGTGCCTGGGCTTCGGATTGACGGCGCGACTCGAGCACCTCGGGACCGTCGCCGACGAAGAAGACCGCGGTGCCGGAGGCTCCGTTGGCATTGGCGACCTGCCAGTGAATCGGACCGCGGGGCAGGTCCTTCGGCAGGGTGAACGTAGCGGTCAGTTCCCGAGGGATCTTGAAGGCGGTGGTCCGCCCCTTGGGGCCGAACCAGTAGGGAGGAGGGGCCACCATCAGGCGGCCCAGCTGCCCGGTCGTCTTCAGAGTGGCACCGGGCTGGTGCAGCAAGAAATCGACGTCGGGAGTGAAGTCGTAGCCGCCCAGCTGGACCTCGATGGTCGAGCCGGCCGGGGCCCCGGCCGGGAAGGTGTGGCCGACGCCGGGGGCCTGGGCGGGAAGCGACCTGTCGAGGAGGATCAGCGTGGCTGCGGCCGAGATGACGACTCGCAAGAGCAGGGAGTTGGGCCGCATGAGTGCACCGTTGCTTGCGTTGCCTAGAAAGTCGCCGGCGACACCCTAGACCAGCTCGTCGACGAACTTCCCGCCGGTGACCAACGGCACCGGTCGTCCCAGGGGCGTCAGGTACTGGCGATCGGCGTCGATGCCCAGCTGCCGCAGGATGGTTCGCATCAGGTCCTGGATCCCCACCGGGGTGGTGGTCGGGAACATGGCCTTTGCGTCGGAGGCTCCGACGACCGCACCGCTCTTGATCCCGCCACCGGCCAGGATCACGCTCTGGCACTGCGACCAGTGATCCCGCCCGGCGTTGGCATTGATCCTGGGCGTCCGCCCCATCTCGCCCCACATGATCACCAGGGTCTCATCGAGTAGCCCACGATCCTCGAGATCACTCAGCAGCGTCGCGAGCGCCGCGTCGGCGTGAGGCACCAGGGCCTTTTCGTGGCTGGTGAAGTTGTCGACATGAGTGTCCCAGCTGCCGTGGCTGATGCCGACAAACCGGCATCCCGCCTCGACCAGCCGCCGGCTCAAGAGACAGCACTGGCCCAGCGAGGTCAGCCCGTAGCGGGCTCGCAGCTTGGGGTTCTCGGAATTCATGTCGAACGCGCGGCGGGCACCTGGCGAGGTGACCAGTTCGAGAGCCTTTTCGTAGTAGGTCGACATCGACGCGGCACGGCCCCGGCCCGTTCGACCCTCGGCCAGCTGCTCGACTCCCGACAGCAACCGTCGACGCAGATCAAAGCGGCGTCGGCTGGTTCCCGCGGCCAGGTTCAGGTCGCGGACCTGGAAGTCCGGCTGCACCGGGTCAGTTTCGATCACAAACGGAGCGTACTTGGCTCCGAAGAAGCCCGGTCCGCCGGGTCCCATCGGCTCGGGTACGCAGATGTAGGGAGGCACGTCGCCGGTGTGGCCCAGCTCGCGGGAGATCATCGAGCCGATCGACGGGTAGAGTTCGTTGAACGGGGTCGAGTTGGCCTGGCCGTCGCCGAAGCTGGGCTTGTGGCCGGTCAGGCACCAGTGGCGACCGGTCTGGTGGCCGTTGTCGCGGTGGCTGTGAGATCTCAGGATCGTGAACTTGTCGGTGATCCGGGCACACTGCGGCAGGATGTTGCCGATCTGGGTGCCGGGAACGTTGGTCGAGATCGGATCGAAGCTGCCGCGGATCTCCTTGGGGGCGTCGGGTTTCAGGTCCCACATGTCGATGTGGCTGGGCCCGCCTTCGAGGAAGATCATGATGACCGACTTGGCCTGGGCACCGCGGCCCGAGGCCGCCTTGGCTTCCAGTTCCAACAGCATCGGCAGCGACAGGCCCGCCATCGCACCGGTGCCACCCAGTCGGAGCATGTTGCGGCGCGACACCCCGTCGCAAAAACCGCCGTGCGCGCGTCCCAGCGAAAGACTCAACATCCTTTACCTCGATTACCTCGATTGCTGATCAGCCAGATCGTGCCCGTTTCTATCATCGACCTCGTGGGCATGGCTCGCCAGCTGCGGGTTGAAAAGTCCCAGGTGTCGGGACAGGCACGCCCCTCGATTCGCCTGCGGCGAACCGTGTGTCGAGCCAGTCCCACTCAACGGGCCGCTAGTGATTGTACAGGAACTCCTTGGTGTTCAAGAGCGTCCAGAGGATGTCCTCGATCGCCTCGCGTCTCTTCGGGGCCGATTCCTGAAAGGCCACCTTCAGCAGAGTCGTCTCGCGGGCCGTCGGCAGCCGTGACAGCGTCGCCAGGAACAGCTCTGCGATCACCTGGTTGTCGGTCAACCCGGCCGCGGCCAATCGAGCGGCCCGCCCGTCACGATGCCGGATCTTGTGGAAGGACTCGGGCGAATTCATCAGGTGCAGCGCCTGGGCGATACTCGGCTCGTTGCCCCGTTCGCACTCGCAGACGCTGACCCGTTGAGGCCGACCGAAGATCTGGAAGAAGTACGACGGCAGGCGGTTGTCCCAGATCTCGATCGCGCGGGATCCCAGCGGCCAGCCATTGAACTTTTCGGGGACACCCGTCGCCTGGCAGATCGCATCCAGCAACACCTCGGCCGGCATCGCCTTCTGCGAAGCATGAGAATAGTTCTGGTCGTCGAGCTCGTTGAGGGGCAGGGTGCTCGAGGAGAGTTGGTAGGCACGGGAGGCGAGCAGCGTGCGGGTGAACGCCTTGAGGTCGTACTTCGTGTGGCGGAGGTGGGCGGAGAGGGCGTCGAGCAGTTTTTCGTTCGAGGCGGGGTTGGTGGCCCGGTGATCGTCGATCGGTTCGACCAACCCGCGTCCGAAGTAATGAGCCCACAGGCGGTTGGCAATCGTGCGGGCAAAGAACGGGTTCTCGGCGGAAGTCATCCACTCAGAGAACGCCCGCCGGCGGCCGCTGGGATCCTGCAATGTGATCGGGTCGCTGCCCAGCCCGGATGTCGGCACCGGTTGGCCGCTGCGAGGGTGCTTGAGATCCGAGCCGGCGACGTCGGTGATCTTCTGGCCGCCTCCCGGTGCTCCGCCCCGCTTGACGCCGGTGAAGAACCCCGCCAGAGCGAAGTAATCACGCTGGGCCCACTTCTCAAATGGGTGATGGTGGCACTGAGCACACTCGATGCGTACTCCGAGGAACAACTGGCTGACCGAGCGGGCGAGTTCCTCGGGTGACTTCAACACCGTGTAGATCGCAGCGGGTGTCTCGGACCGCGTGTTGCCGCGGACGGTCACGATCTCGCTGGCGAAGCGGTCGTAGGGGACATTCTCGGCCATCTGCCGCCTCAGCCAGCGGGTGATCGCGACGGTCACCTGGGGCGTCAGCTTCTGGTTGTCGACTCTGAGCACGTCGGCCCACTTCATCGCCCAGTAGTCGGCGTACTCATCTCGCTCCAACAGCCCGGCCACCAGCTTGTTCCGCTTCGCGGGATCCCTGTCGGCCAGGAACTTCCGGGTCTGGTCGACATCGGGCAGGGTGCCGATCGTGTCGAGGCACACTCGGCGGAGGAATGTGGCGTCGTCGGCGATCGGGCTGGGGGGTATGCCCAGCTCGGCCAGCCGATCCCACACGTGCTTGTCGATGAAGTTGTGCTCCGGCGGCCGCTCGAAGACGACGCCGGGTTGGGGTCGAGTGATCCGGCTGACGGCCACCTGGCCCATGTACCTCACCAGGATCGCCGCTTCGCCGGGGACCTGAGTCGAGTGAACCAGTCCACCTCGCTCGACTATGGCGATCACGTCGTTGTTCGATTCGAACTCGGACTCGGCCGTCACGCACCAGTCGTGGCCCTGGGCATCGCTGGCGATCACCCGCAACTGTTGAGACTGTCGCCGCTCGAGCAGGCGATGAGGCGGATCGACCCGGATCGATGTGCAAACACGTCCGGGCACGTCGAATCGAGCCCCTTCGGCGATCCACCTGTGCAACCTACGGTAGCGACGTCCGCCGGGGGTCAGCTTGCGGCCGCCTCCGTGAGGCACCGTGCCGGCGCCCTTGGTCAGCAGCAGGCTCCCCAACGGCACAGCCGGTGAGACCCGGCCGCCGCGCTTTTCCTTGACCAACGCCGCGTGATCCGCCTCGGGATCGAACCCGAACACGCTCAGCTTGAATCCGTTTTGACCCTCGGCCTTGCCGTGGCACCCGCCCGAATTGCAGCGGGCCTTGCTGAGGATCGGGATCACGTCGTCGCGGAACGAGAGTGGAGCGGGGTGCGACACGCCGGTGACCTGCACTTCGATCGTTCGCGTGGCCGGGCCATCGCTGATCCTGACCTGTGTCTTGCCATCGGCCACCGGTGTCACCAGGCCGGTCTGGTCAACACGGGCGATCGCCGGATCAGCCACCGACCACTTCACGTCTCGCGACCGGTCGACGACCCGTCCACCACGCGTTGTCTCGACCAGCACCTGCACCGTGTCCTCGGGCGACCAGAGCCTCACCACACCAGGACGCACTTCCAGCGTGTCGGCGGCTCCGGCCACCGACACTCCCAACAACGCGACACAGGTGAATGAGACCCATCGCATGACAGAGATGTGCCTGGGAGGAACGGGGCGGTCGAGGAAGGAAGGGCCAACCGGCGGCAGGATCGAGAGCCACTCGATCGAGAAGCTCACCGATCAACCAGACCCCGATTCTACGACCGCCTCCCAAAACGAGTCAATCAGCATCGATGCGTTGGACGAGCTACCGTTTCCGCAGCACCAGCACGATGTCCTCAGTCTCGGAGTCGACGCGGATCGGTCGGGTGATGTCGTAGGCGAAATCAAACGACTCGATCCACTCGAGCTGGGGCACCGAAGCCACCAGCTTCCGGATCTGGCCAGCGGTGTAGGTGCGGTACCTCAGGATCTCGACAATCCGCCGATGCCGCGTCGGCGTGTAGATGTCAAAGGTCATCTCGAACCTCTCGACTCGCCGCCGTCGGTCGATCGAGATGCTCTGCAGGTTCGAGACGATGGCCAGGTGCCCCCTGCGGGCGGTCCACGTTTCCCCCATGTCCCGTGGCCCGCGTGTCGGGGTCAGGTGCAGACCCAGCAGGTAAAGGCCTCCCCGGGCCAACGCATCAGCAACACACCGCAGGTGTCGCCGCGCGGCGGTTTCGCTGCCGAGATGCCTGACGCTGTTGATCGTATTGAAGGCGGCGTCGACCTTCTTGCGGACTCGAAAACTGCTCATGTCGCCCACCGTGGCCGAGGGCGTCAAGCCGGCCCGCTGGAGCCTCGCGTTGCAGTAGGCAACCGCATGGGGGTTAAGATCGTTGCCGGCGACGGTGTAGCCCGAGCGTGCCAGCCGGTACAGCAGCCGGCCGGTGCCACACGCCGGTTCGAACAGCCGCCTGACCGTCCGACCGGCCAGTTGCTCGAAGCAGTCCTCGAAGAACGACAACTCCGCGGCACAATCGCTGCCGAAGATCAGGTCGTAGTAGGCCGGGTAGTCGTAGAGGTGCCCCTCGAGCATCTCGGGGCCGGACAACTCGAGATCACCGCCGCTCATCGTCTCGCCGCTCTCCTGCCCGAGTCTCGCCGCGTCGGGGAATTCGTCAAAGCCCCAACGAGTCACCTCAAGCTGTGATTCCTCACGAATCTGGCGGATCCGGGCCGTGCTCAGGCTTGACGTAGAATTCCGAGAGATCGACTCCGCCCTTGAGTTCCGATTCGGCCAGCTGCAGCCGCTTTTCGATCGTCTGCAGTCGACGTTCCAGCACCGGTTCCAACTTGACGTCCTGGACCCGCCTGGTGCGTGGCACCTGGGGGTAGTGCAGCTGCCGCTGCAACGCGGCGAACATGTACAGCGGGTCCTTGCCCCGGTTCGCCATCGCGATGCGGCCCTCCTTGAGACCGAACAGGATCGGGTAGCCGGCCTGCCAGTCGTCGTCCCCCCGCCGGCGTCGCTGGTCGGCGACCATCTGCTCGCTGCGGACATAGATCATGTCGGCAAAGTCGATCGTCCCCAGCTCGGTTCGGATCTTCAGGATCCAGTCGCGAAAGTCCTCGCTGTAGATCGGATCGGCGGCGACCGCCTCGAGACCCCGGTCGTACCCCAGGTGGTTTCGCGAAATCGCCTCGAAGTGATAGATGAACAGACCCTGCGGAGTCGGTTCCTCGGCCCGGTACTCGGCTTCCTTCTCGAGCACGTGCAGCGCCGTGGACTGGTCGAACTTCGCCTTCTCGTCCTCGGACCGACCGATCACGAAGATCTGGAACCCGGTGAAGTAGTGGCCCAGGTGCTGCATCCCGTCGACCAGCTGACCCCGCAACAGCAACTCGCCCTCGATCACCTCCAGCGCCACCGGCAGCCGGGTGGTGCTGAGCAGTTCTTCGCGGACCTGTACGAGGATTTCCTGGGAGGGCACTCCATCGGCGAGCCGATCGCGGTAGGCGCGAAAGAAGTACGCCTGCTCGACGTACTCCTCGCGATCGAGCAGATTGGCTGACATCTGCAACGGGCCTTCCTGCAAGTTGACCTGAGGGGTGAGTCGGCTGCCCCGGAGTGCTCTACCTGGCGGCCGGCTTCTTGATATCCAGGCAAACGATCTCGGCATCGTCGCGCATCAGCAGCTTGCCGTGTGCCAGCGAGGGAGCCTGACGGGTCGGGCCAAGCACTTCGGCTCGAGCCAGTTCGCGGAATCCCCTGGGCGAAGCGGCCACCAGCACCAGTTCGCCTCTGAGGGTGCTGATCCACAGCTTGCCATCGGCGGCAATCAGGTTGCCCTTGCCGAAGCGGGTCTTCTTCCAGGCCAGCTTGCCGGTTGTGGCGTTGAGGCAGCCGAGGTGAGTGATCGGGCCGGCACCGCCGACGTTGTCCATCCCGTACAGGAATCCGCCCAACAGGATCGATGTCTGCCATTCGTTGCGCATCTGGGCACGGGGTCCCTGAGTTTGCCAGGCGACCGAGGGGACCAGTCCCGTCCCGGTCTTCTTGAGTTCGAGCATCACGCTGCCGTGGTTTTCTCCCGCCGAGAGAAACACCCGACCCTTGTGAAGCAACGGGGTGGCGATGTTGCAGTCGTAGTCGGTCTTGTAGGGATACTTCCAGATCGGAGTCCCCCGGTCAGGATCCAGCCCCACCGCCCTGTCGCCCAGGAAGGCGACCACCTGCAAGCGACCGCCGGCCATCATCAGGACCGGTGACGAGTACCCGGCCGGACCGTCGGCGGCCGACCAGACACTGGTCCCATCCTGCAGCCCAAAGGCGGCGACGGCGGCACCGGGGGCACCCGGGGTGACCACCACCATCTCGCCCACGACCAACGGCGAGCAGGCCATGCCATAGTCGGCCACCTGCCCCTTGAGCGACTTGACCACGTTGCGACTCCAGCGGACCACTCCGGTCTTGGCCTCCAGCACCACCAGCACCCCCTCGCCGGTAAACACCACCACGGTGTCGCCGGCGATCGTCGGAGTCGCCCGGGCTCCGTTGCCCATGCCGTTGCGATAGGCCCGGGCCACGGTCGACTTCCACAATACCTTGCCGGTGGCAAGCTCGAGTGCCCACACCTGCTGCTGCCCGGCCGATTCGACCATCGTCACCACGCGGCCATCCGACACGGCCAAACCCGACATGCCGACACCGCCGGCGACCCGCCAGAGTACCTTCGGACCGGTCGCGGGAAACGTGTCCAGGAGACCGGTTTCGGAGCTGATTCCGTTGCGGTGTGGGCCCAGGAATCCGGGCCAGTCACCGGCGGTGGCAGTCGATGTGACGAGTGCGGCCAGCATCAGGCCCAGCACGAGTGAGCCCCGAGAGTGAGAATTCTTGAGGATGCGGCTGATCATCGTGTGCTCCAGGGACTCGGTCTGCGACAGGAACAGCATTCGGTTCGCCCTAGATGTAACCGAGCCGAACCGGCCGGGCAACGCCGTTCCGGCGGGCCAAGCATGCGGCTGACCTTGCCTGTGGCCGCTGCTGAGTCGAGAATCGTGGTAGGCCACCGTCGCCAACGGTAACCTCCCACCACCACTGCCCACCCGGCGTTCCCCACCCACTGTGGTTTGCCCTCCTGTGATCCCGAGCCTTGCGAGGGATCTCAACCCCCACCCTCACTCTCTTGCTTCGGATTGCCTCGATGCGACTCCCGGCACTCTCCACACTCCTGCTCGGCCTGGTCCCGACCCTCGCCTCGGCGGCCGCGCCGGGGTTGACGTTCGAACGGGACGTCCGTGGCATCTTCAAGGCACACTGCTTCGAGTGCCACGGCGAGACCGGAGAGCTCAAGGCAGATCTGGATCTGAGGCTGAGGCGATTCCTGGTCGCCGGAGGCGAATCGGGTGCGGCGATCGTGGCGGGCAAACCCGAGGCGAGCCTGTTGATCAAGCGTGTGGCCGCGGGCGAGATGCCTCCGGGAAAGAACAGCAAGAAGCTGACACCCGCCCAGATCGACGTGCTCCGCCGCTGGATCACCGCGGGGGCTCCGACGGCACGCCCCGAGCCAAAGACGCTGGATCGAGGCTTTCAGTTCACCGAGCTGGATCTCGAGTTCTGGTCCTTCCAGCCGATTCGCCGTCCGCCGCTTCCCGAGGTGAAACAGGCCGCTGAGATCCGCAATGGGCTGGATCACTTCGTCCAGGCCCGCCTCGAAGCCGCCGGACTCTCGCTGGCCCCATCGGCACCGAAACAGACACTGCTGCGGCGGGCGACCTTCGACCTGCTGGGGCTGCCTCCGACCCTGGCCCAGCAACGCAGATTCCAGGCCGACACGGCACCGGGTGCCTGGTCGCGGCTGATCGAGAGGCTGCTGGGGAGCCCGCACTACGGGGAACGCTGGGGCCGGCACTGGCTGGATGCGGCCGGGTACGCCGACAGCGAGGGTGTGACCAACACCGACCCGCAGCGGAAATGGGCCTGGAGATACCGCGACTGGGTCATCGACGCCCACAACGCCGACGTGCCCTGGAACCGGTTCCTGGTCGAACAGCTCGCCGGAGACGAACTGGTCAAGGCACCCTACAAGGACCTCACGCCAGGACAGGTGCGGTTGCTCACGGCGACCGGCTACCTGAGAACCGCGCCGGACGGGACCGCCGGTACCAACAATGTCGCCAACCGCAATTCTGTCATCGCCGAAACACTCAACGTCGTCTCCACCTCGATCCTGGGACTCACCGTCGGTTGTGCTCAGTGTCATAATCACCGCTACGACCCGATCCCGCAGGTCGACTACTACCGCATGCGCGCGATTTTCGAACCGGCTCTCAACGTGGCACGCTGGAAGCAGCCCGGCTCACGAGTCGTTTCGCTCTACACCGACGCCAACAAGGCCGAGGCGGCTCGGATCGAGACCGAGGCGAAGAAGATTGATGCCGAGCGGACGTCCAAGCAGACCGTGTTCATCCAGAGCACCTTCGACAAGGAAGTGGCGAAGTTGCCCGAGCCGATCCGGCCCAAGGCTCGTGAGGCCCGCAAGACCGATGCCAAGAAGCGAACGCCCGAGCAGACCGAACTGCTCAAGAAGTACCCCAGCCTCAACGTCTCCGCCGGATCGCTGTACCTCTACGACAGCAAGGCCGCCGATGTGCTCAAGAAAATCGCCAAGCGGGCCACCGACCTGCGGGCGACCAAGCCCAGTCAGTCGTTCATCCGAGTCTTGACCGAGGATGCCGGGGCGGTGCCGGTGACCAAGATCTTCTTCCGGGGCGACATCAACCAGCCACGTGACGAGGTCGCTCCGGCGGATCTCTCGATCCTGGCCGTCACCACCACCGTGGCGGTCACTCTGCCGAAGAACGACAAGGCCATCAGCTCCACCGGCCGCCGCCTCGCCTGGGCCCGCCGGCTGACCGATGGCAAGCACCCTCTGGTGGCTCGAGTGATCGTCAACCGCACCTGGATGCACCATTTCGGCCGCGGCCTGGCTCCCACACCCGGCGACCTGGGCTGGCTGGGTATCCGGCCCTCCCACCCCGAACTGATCGACTGGCTCGCCACCGAGTTCACCCACCGCGGCTGGAGTCTCAAGCAGCTCCACCGCCTGCTGATGACCTCGGCCACCTACCGCCAACCCGCCACCGCTTCACCTCGCCTGCACGCCGAGGACCCCGACAACCGGCTGCTGGGCCGGATGCCATTGAGACGGCTCGATGCGGAGAGCCTGCGGGACGCGGTGCTGGCCACCAGCGGCTCGCTGATCCCCAGCCGCAACGGGCCTCCGGTGCTGGTGATGGCCGACCGGGTGGGCCAGTGGGTCATCGGCAAGGAAAACCTCAACGCCGGACGACCCGGTGCGGTGATCGGCATGAAGGGTGCCCAGTTCCGCCGGAGCGTCTGGGTGGAAGTCCGCCGCAGCCGACCGCTGGCGGTGCTCGATTCCTTCGACCGCCCCCCGATGACACCCAACTGCACCGAACGAGTCTCGACGACCGTCTCGAGCCAGTCGCTGCTGATGATGAACAGCGATTTCATCGTCAGCCAGTCGGTCCGCTTCGCAAGGAGGCTCGAAGCCGAGGCGGGCGAGGACCTCAACACGCAGCTGCGGCTGGCCTGGCAATTGGCCTACGGGGAATCTCCAACAAAGAACTCCGTCGAGGCGGCTGCCCGGTTCGTCATGCAGCAGACCGAACTGTTCATCGCCGCGGCCGACAAGAAGAAGGGTGACGCCGCCGCACGGGCGGCTGTTCGCAAGCAGGCCGCCGGACAGGCACTGGGCGTGTTCTGCCAGGGCCTGTTGGCCAGCAACCAGTTCCTGTACATCGACTGAGCACACCCCGACACCGCAGCACACCACACCGCACCAACACCAAGACACCAAGACGCCCATGCCGACCTTCTCCACCACCGCCCATTCGCGCCGCCACTTCCTCGCCTCCGGCTCTCTCGGCCTCGGCTCGCTGGCGACCGCCTGGATGGCTCAGCAGCAGCAGGCCCAGGCCGCCCCGTCGCGTCCCGAGCTCGAACCGACCCATTTCGACACTCTGCCCAAGAACCCCGCCGGCGAACCGCGAGCCACGGCGATGATCTCGCTGTGGATGCAGGGCGGACCCAGCCACATCGATCTCTTCGACCCCAAGCCCGCGATGGCCAAGTGGCACATGAAGGCCTTCCCGGGGAAGATCAAGTACGACAACGCCGCCCAGGCCTCATCGAAAGTGCTCCACAGCCAGTGGAAGTTCCGGCCGCGAGGTGAGTGCGGGACTGAGATTTCGGAGTTGCTGCCCTACACGGCCGAGATCGCAGACGACATCTGCCTGGTCCGGTCGATGCGAACCGGAGTCAACAACCACGGGCAGTCGATCCTGGCCCTGCAGACCGGCAGGGTCACCAAGGGCCGTCCGTCGCTGGGCAGCTGGATGGCCTACGGGCTGGGGAGCGAGGCTAATGACCTGCCGGCGTTCCTGGCGATGATCGACCCGGGTCAGTTGCCCGTCGAGGGCGTGGCCAACTGGTCCAACGGCTGGTTGCCGGCGATCTACCAGGGCACGGTGATCCGCCCCCGGAAACCTCGGATCCTCAACCTGCAGCCACCGGCTCACCTGGCCGGTGATGTGCAGAAGTCGTTCCTGGCATACGTCCGCAAGCTGAACCAGAAGCACCTGGCCCGTCGTCCGGCCGAAAACGACCTGTCCGCCCGGATCGCCAGCTACCGGTTGGCTGCCCGGATGCAGACGTCAGCCCGCGAGGCTCTGGACATCTCGAAGGAGACCCGGGCCACGCAGGAACTGTACGGCATCCACGTTCCGGCGACATCGGATTACGGCACGCGGTGCCTGATCGCCCGCAGGATGGTCGAACGCGGCGTCCGCTTCGTACAGGTCTACACTCAGAACCAGTTCTGGGACCACCACGGCGGAATCGCCAAGAGCCTGCCGCGGTCGTGCAAGAAGGTCGACCAACCCTCGGCCGCTCTCGTCACCGACCTCAAGCAACGAGGCCTGCTCGACTCGACCGTCGTGCACTGGGGTGGCGAGATGGGTCGGCTGCCGGTGATCCAGAACGAAAAGAACATCGGCCGCGACCACAACACGAGTGGCTTCAGCATGTGGCTGGCCGGTGGCGGGTTCCGCGGCGGGTTGGCCTATGGAAAAACTGACGAGTTCGGACACAAGGCGGTCGACAAGGTGGTCCATCACTACGACTACCACGCCACGCTGTTCCACCTCTTCGGCCTCGACGCCGATAAGGTGGCCTTCACCCGCAACGCCCAGGACAAGACGATCCTCGACGGCCAACCCGGCAAGATCGTTCACGACCTGCTCGACGCCTGACACCGCCGACCCCGGGTCGGATCACTCGAGCACCACCCGATCCTCGAACACGTCGTCGGGACCGACTCGGGCGGCGACATCCGCAGCCGACAGCGCCCACCCGGGTGTGATCTCCACCACCGCCCCCTCGCGGACGCAGGCTCCGGCCGCTTCGAGCCAACCTCGGTGCAACGCCACAAGCCCGGCCCGAGCCGACTCGAGCGAATCCGCGCCGGTGGCCTGCTTGACCGGCAGAAAGTCGCCGCAGCGGTCTCCCTCGACCACCAACCCCACCTCCGCCTGATCGAGCTGATCAGGCTGATCAGGCTGATCAGGCTGATCGAGCAAATCGAAGATCAGTCTTTCGAACTGAAACGCGTTGGGCTCATCCGGTTCGATCAACCGACCCGCATCGTGTCCGCACGAGTAGTCGACCCTGCGGCGGACCCGGTGCAGCGGCAGCCGATCGGCATCGGCCGCCCGGGCCAGGAACCCGCAATCGAGCACGTGAACCGCGATGTTGCCGGCCCACAGCCTCAGCCGTCCGGCCTCATCGGTCGCCTCGGCTGCCGAGCGGGGCAGGTCGACGTATTCCACGATCCGCGTCCGCCCGTCCACCGACACCGCCACCCCCATCGCTTCTCCGGCCGACCGCTTGGGCACCACCCGAGTCGTCATCTGCGCGCCTGCCAGGTCGTGCCAGCCCACCAGCAGCGGATCGGGAGGCAGGACGGCGGGGTTGTCGACCTGGTGATAGAACAGGGTGTCGACGCCCCGCTCAATCAGCCAACCGAACAACTCCGCCCGCCGCATCGCTTCGACCAACCCTCCGTGGCCATCCGGGCAAAGGGCCACGTGTCCCGGTTCCCCCAGCAGCACTCGACCGGTCTCGGCATCAAGAGCCGGCAGCGTCGCCTGCTCGAACAGCACCACCTGGTCGGGATCGAGTCCGAAGAACCGCTGCTGGCGGAAGTACTCGGCGGTCGCCGAGTCGGTCGCCGGGCTGGTCATGACCAGCCACGGGATCGGCCAACCCGCCCGACGACTCCGTTCGGCAATCGACGCCGCAAAGTGTTCCAGCAACGTCCGGCCACTGACCGGCATCACCGGCAGCAGCCCCTTGGGCCGATCCGAACCCAGCCGGCTGCCGCGGCCCCCCGCGACCGTCACCACTCCCACGCGACCCACCTCAAGCAGTTGCTCGCCGCGGACCCGAGCCCGCTCCGAATTGGCCCGGGGCTGACTGACCAGGTGAGGCAACTCGCAGAGTGCCCCGGACTCGATCAGGCCGGCCACCCGCTCGCCCAGCCCGTCGCCGGTTGCACCACCAGCCAGCGATCCACTCAACCGGGCCACCGATTCCCAGTCGATCGACTCGAGCTGACTCTCGAACCGCTCACGCGTCGCCTCATCCAGCGCCTCGATCCCCTCCAACAGGTGATCCTGCCCCGCATCGGCCAGCGCCTCCCTCAGCGAGTCCTTCACACCAGCCCCCGGCTCCGCAGCAACAGCAGCAACAGCAGCAGGCTGTAGATCACCACCACCGACACCACGCAGATCGCCAGCCGCAGCACGAAGTTGGCCCGCCCGGGATGCCGGCGGGCGATCGCCTGGGTCAGCACGACCACGAATGTGACCATCGCCATCTTGAAGTAGACCAGCCCGTTCATGTCCCAGTGATCGTAGAAAAACTTCGCCACCGGGTTCGATTCGCGGAACCAACCGGTGCGGATCAGGCGGTGGGTCATCAGGATGTCCAGGACGCTGACGACGACAAACAGTGTCGTCTCGTAGAGAAACCGGACGGTCCATCGTGAGGGTTTTGGCATCGATAGGGCCTGGTCCGCCGCAGGCGGGCTAGGAGATCAACTGGCGCAACGTTTTCAGGTAACCGGGAATCTCACCCAGCGGGTCCGCTTCTTCGTATTCGAGCACCACGTAGCCGCGGTAGTCGGCATCACGCAGGATCTTGATCACCCGCTCCAGATCAGCCGGTTCCTTCTTGCCGTCGCGGAAGATCGCCACCTTGACCTGTGCGTTGACCGCATAGGGTGCGATCACCGCCAGGTCGCGGTAGGGATCGTCGGTCCGGAAGTTGCCTCCATCGAAATTCACTCCGAAGAACTTCGAATCTCTTACCCCCTTGATGATCTTCATCATCTGGGCCGGGGTCGCTGTGATCCCGCCGTGGTTCTCCAGTGCCAGGAACACGCCCCGCTCTTCGGCATGATCGAGTACCTCGTTGATCCCCTCGACACACCGCTCGATCGCCACCGCCTCGGTGTCTCCCTTGGGCACACGACCGGCGAAGATCCGGATTGCCGGTGCTCCGAGCACCGCGGCGTGGTCGATCCACTGCCGAGCGTCGGTCAGCTGCTTCTTGCGGCCGGGCCCCTCGGCCACGCAGAAGTCGTTGCCGATGGCCGTCCCGGAAATGTCGAGCCCCAGGCGGAAGGTCAGTTCCTTCATATGCACCAGGTACTCGTTGGTGACCACCTTGGGGAAGTAGTAGGTGGTCGGTTCGATTCCGTCGAGGTCCTGGTCGGCACAGAAGCGGATGAAGCCGTCCATGGTCATCCTGGCCGATTTCTCCTGGGCGGGCGTCGGCCGCTTGGGCAGCAGGCGGTTGAACGAGTAGCCGGCGAGGCTGAGTTTCATGTGCGACTTGCCGTTGCGGCTCGGCGGCTCGGCGGCGTTTGCCCGGAGTGCGAGGGGTCCGGTGGTCGAGGCGATTCCGGCGGCAAGACCTCCGGCCAGGAAGCCGCGGCGGGAAGTCAGCAGGTTGGTGGTCATCGGGGAGGATCCTGTTTTTGGTTTTCTTGGTTTTCTTGGTTCTTTTGGCAAGTGTTGGCAAAAGGAGAGACCATCAATAGACTATCGCGCCCCGCCTCGGGTCACGACCATTTCGGCGGTTCCCTGCCCAGGGGTCCCCCACGACGCTCTGCGGATCACCCCACCCGGGAAACACCATGCCCCGTTACGACCCCGCCCGCATCGAACCTCGCTGGCAGGCCTACTGGGACGAGCACCAGACGTTTCGCACCGGTCCCTTCGAATCCGGCCGCGAAAAGATCTACGTGCTGGACATGTTCCCCTATCCCTCCGGCGACGGCCTGCACGTGGGCCACCCCGAAGGCTACACCGCCACCGATATCTTCTGCCGTTATCACCGCATGTGCGGAACCCAGGTGCTGCACCCGATGGGCTGGGACGCCTTCGGCCTGCCCGCCGAACAGCACGCGATCAAGACCGGCACGCACCCTCGCGAAACCACTTACTCCAACATCGACACCTTCCGCCGCCAACTGAAAATGCTCGGTTTCAGCTACGACTGGAGCCGAGAATTCTCGACCACCGATCCGGACTACTACCGCTGGACCCAGTGGATCTTCCTACAACTGTTCGACACCTGGTACGACGCCGAGTGCCGTTGGACGGGGCCCGATGGGCTCGAACGGGTCGGCCGGGGACGGCCGATCAGCGAGTTGCCGATCCCCGACAAGGCCACCGCATCCGGTCCCGAGGCGGTCCGACGCTACCAGGACCGGCACCGATTGGCCTACCAGCACGAGGCTCCGGTCAACTGGTGCCCGGAACTGGGAACTGTGCTGTCCAACGAGGAGGTGATCGACGGGAAGAGTGAGCGGGGTGAACACCCTGTCGAGAAGTTGCCGCTGAGACAGTGGATGCTGGCGATCACCCGATACGCCGAACGGCTGCTCGACGAACTCGACCTGGTCAACTGGCCCGAATCGGTCAAAAGGCTGCAGCGAAACTGGATCGGACGCAGCACCGGGGCCGAGGTCGATTTTTATATCGGGTCCGAAAACCACAACGGCGGGCTCGAGGAGGGCTTCGCAAAGTGGCAGACGGGTCGAGCCGAGACGGGGCTGCCTGAAGAGGCTGGCGCGGAGGTACTGAGGGTCTACACCACGCGGCCGGATACGCTGTTCGGGGCCACCTACATGGTGATTGCTCCGGAGCACCCGTTTGTCGAGCGGTTGACGTCGGCCGAGCAGCGCGAGGCGGTCTCGGCGTACCAGGCCCAGGCGGCCGCCAAAAGCGACCTCGATCGGACCGACCTGGCGAAGATCAAGACCGGAGTCTACAGCGGCTCGGACGCCATCAACCCGGTCAACGAAAAGCGGATCCCGATCTGGATCGCCGACTACGTGCTGATCAGCTACGGCACCGGTGCGATCATGGCGGTACCCGGCCAGGACGAACGCGACTGGGAATTCGCCGAGGTCTTCGATCTGCCGATCCTCCGCACCGTCGAACCCCCCTCGGACTTCCAGGGCAAGGCCTACCCCGGTGACGGCCCGGCGATCAACAGCGAGTTCCTCGACGGACTCGAAATCGACCCCGCCAAGCAGAAGATCATCGAGCACCTCTCATCGACCGGACAAGGCCATTCGGCCATCAACTACAAGCTCCGGGACTGGCTCTTCAGCCGACAGCACTTCTGGGGCGAACCGTTTCCGATCTGGCACGAGCTCGACGATGAGGGCAACCGGACCGGATTGATGAGGGCGGAATCTTTCGAGAGCCTGCCGGCGGAGCTGCCCGAGGACTTCGACTTCAAGCCGCACGGGCGACCCGACCCTCCGCTGGAAGAGGCTCCCGAGGAATGGCTGTACCGGATCGACGAGGACGGGACGCGGCTGAAACGGGAAACCAACTCGATGCCCCAGTGGGCCGGTTCCTGCTGGTACTACCTGAGATTCGCGGATCCGAAGAACACCGAGAGATTCATCGACCCCCAGGCCGAGAAGAACTGGCTGCCGGTAGACCTCTACATCGGCGGTGCCGAGCACGCCGTGCTGCACCTGCTGTACTCCCGCTTCTGGCACAAGGTGCTCTTCGACCGAGGCCACCTCTGTACACCCGAACCCTTCGGGCGGCTGGTCAACCAGGGAATGATCCTGGGCGAGGCCGAACTGAGCGGATATCGGGACGAGGCGGGGGCGTGGGTCTCGGCGCGTGAGGTTGACGCCGAAACGTTTGCCGGCGAGACGGTGTCGCTGACGGCCGAGGAGGTGCAGAAGCAGGGCGAGGACTTCGTGCTGGTCGAGCAGCCCGAGATCGTCGTCGAGGGCCGGGCGTACAAGATGTCCAAGTCGCGGGGTAACGTGATCAACCCCGACGACATCGTCGGGGAGTACGGTGCCGATTCGCTGCGGCTGTACGAGATGTTCATGGGACCGCTGGAAGCGACCAAGCCCTGGAACATGAGTGGCGTGGAGGGGGTCAGCCGGTTCCTGGGCCGGGCCTGGCGGATGATCGTCGACGAGCGGGCCGATGAGGTGACTCTGCACCCGACGATCGCCGAGACCGAGGCCGACGGTGAGCAACTGCGAGTGCTGCACCACACGATCAAGACGGTGACCGATGACATCGAGAAGCTGTCGTTCAACACGGCGATCAGCCGGCTGATGGAATTCACCAACGCGCTGGGCCAGTCGGATCCGCGACCGCGGTCGCTGATGGAGCCCTTCGTGCTGTTGCTCTCACCATTTGCTCCGCACCTGGCCGAAGAACTGTGGTGCCTGCTGGGGCACGAGCAGTCTCTGGCCTATGAACCGTGGCCGGAATGCGACGAGTCGCTGCTGGTCACTTCGACCGTCGAGGTCCCCGTGCAGGTCAACGGCAAGCTGCGGGGCAAGGTGACCGTCGCCACCGACGCCGACCAGGAGACACTCGAAGCGGCCGCCGCGGCCAACGCGGGGGTGGCGAGGTTTCTGGAGGGCAAGCACGTGGTCAAGACGATCGTGGTGCCGGGCCGGTTGGTGAACTTCGTTGCCAAGTGAATCGAGCAGGGGGACAGGCTCCAGCGCCCCGCCTCCGGCGGGGCGCCGGTGCCTGTCCCGGCCTCGAAGACCGGCGTCCCTGCTGCATGTCCCCTGTAACACGAACGCCAGTTTCCGAGGCCGGGACAGGCACCCCGCCACGGGCGGGAGAGCCAGTCCCTGATGCTGAAGTTGAAACAACTCAACACATCGGCAATCATTGAACCGATCAAAGAGACAGAACTCCGCTGAGAGGACGACCTGCATGCCCCGCTCGACGCAGACTCCCCGACACGGCTGCCGCGACTTCCAGAGCCTGTCGCGGCGTGCCGCGTTGCAGACCGGTGGGCTGTTCGGGCTGACGCTGCCGGCGATGCTGCAGCAGCAGAGCCTGGGTGCTGCCGAGGGCCTGCTCGGCCGGGCCAAGTCGTGCATCATCCTCTATTGCTGGGGTGGTCAGAGTCACATCGACACCTGGGACCTCAAGCCCAAGGCTCCCGGTTCGATCCGCGGCCCCTTCAATCCGGTCTCGACCGATGTCGCGGGAATCCAGGTCGGCGAGCACATCCCGAAGCTGGCGACGATGGCCGGCAAGCTGGCGATCATCCGCTCGATGTTCCACACCGACTCGGCTCACGGCCGGGGCATGTACTGGAACATGACCGGCCACAAGCCGCCGACGAATCGTCCGGGCAACATTCCTCCCAAGCGGAGCGACTGGCCGGGCCTTCCGGCGATGATCTCGCACTTCCGCGACTCCCAGCCCGGCGTCCCCCGCTCGATCCGCCTGCCCTACCCGATGGTCGACAACGGCACGTTGCAGGCGGGCGAGTACGGCGGGTTCATGGGAGGTGCCTACGACCCGATCGTGGTCAAGACCCCCAGGGGCACCGCCTACGGCGGCCGCTCCCGCGACCTCGGCTCGCCCGTTCTCGATCTCGCCTCCGGCATCGACCGCGACCGCTTCCGCCGTCGCCGCTCACTGCTGGGTCAGCTCGAATCTTCAGCAGCGAGGACCTCCGGCTCGTCCGCTTCCAGATCCTACAATCACTTCCACGACCTCGCGCTGAACATGCTCGTCAGTGACAGGGTCCAGCAGGCGTTTGACCTCGACAACGAGACCCCCCAGCTCAAGGCAATGTACGGAGAGCACCTGGGAGGCCAGAGTTGCCTGCTGGCCCGCCGACTCGTCGAAGCCGGAGTGCCGGTGGTGCAGGTGCTGATGTCGGCCAGTGACCTCAACGGCGGCAAGGGCGACCACTGGGACACTCACGGAGACAACTTCAACCGGCTCAAGGACCGGTTGCTGCCGGTCTTTGACCGTTCAGCCTCTGCCCTGATCACTGATCTCGATCAGCGCGGTCAACTCGACGAGACGCTGGTGCTGATGATCGGCGACTTCGGCCGCACGCCGAAGATCAACGGCGGAGCCGGCCGCGACCACTACCCGTTCTCCTACACCGCGGTGCTGGCCGGCGGAGGCATCCGGGGCGGGCAGGTCTATGGCAGCTCCGATGCTCACGCCGCTCACCCACACTCACTGGCCTGCGGCCCCCACGACCTGCACGCCACGATATTCA